>CAMATN010000170.1 GCA_945861155.1 Rhizobium sp. Q54 | reverse complement strand
CGCCGAGCGACGGGCGGTCAGCGTCGCGCGGGTCGCGAACGCCGCCAAAACCGCGATCGACAGCAGCGAGACGCCAATCGCGACCACGAGGAGGCCTTGCAGGGGGCGCACCGTGGCCACGACCCGGTCGAGCCCCGGCCGATGATCGTCGAGCCTGGCATCGGGGACGACCGAGGTGAGCCGCTGCCGCAGCGCGGCGAGATCGGGCGTCGAGTTGGGGTCGATGGTCAAATCGACCAGGCGCGGCACCGGAAGTTCGTCGAACGGCGCCGCCGATCCGAGCCAGGGTTCGAGCAGAAGGGCGGTTTCCGCCGGCGTCAGCAGCTGCGCCGTGACGATGCCGGGGGTTTGCCGGAGCAGCGCCAGAATGGTCTGCAGCCGCGCGTTCGAGGCCTCAGCCGGGACCTGCACCGTGAGCCGCGTGGCGAGGGAACGCTCCGACCCGCGCACGACATCGTCAACCAGGGCGAGCCCGATGCCGGCCAGTGCCGCGACATAGACCAACAGCGCGACAACCAGCGGCAGAAAGCGCAAGGCGTCGTCCCGCCCGAGCGGAATGATGCCCGGCTGCGCGCCGACACGGGATCCGATCATGCTGCCGCAACGGTGTCGGCGAGCGACAGCCTGCCGTCGTCCAGGTGAAAACGCCGATGCTCGAACTGGCGGGTAAAGGCGATGTCGTGGGTGGCGATCAGCACCGTCGTGCCGAGCCGGTTGATCCGCTCGAACACGCGCACCAGCAGCAGCGCCACCTCGTCGTCCAAATTGCCGGTCGGCTCGTCGGCGATCAACAGCTCGGGCCGGCCGACGATGGCGCGGGCGATGGCTACCCGCTGTCGTTCGCCGCCCGACAGGTTCGCCGCCAGCGAATCGCCGCGGTTACCCAGACCGACCCAGGCCAGGAGTTCGGCGACGTTGGGGGCGATCTGGCGCTCGGGGAACCCGGCGATGCGCAACGGCAGCGCCACGTTGTCCGCGGCGGTCATGTCGTCGATCAGCCGGAAATCCTGAAAAACGACGCCGATGCGACGGCGCAGCGCGGCGCGCGCGGTGCGGTCGAGCGTCCCGGCATCGGCGCCGAACAGCGTAACCCGGCCGCGCGAGGGCTGTTCGGCAAGCGTGATGATCTTCAGCAGAGTGGTCTTGCCGGCGCCGCTGGCCCCGGTCAGGAAATAGATCCCGCCGGGCTCCAACGCGAGCGACAAGTCCGACAGGATTTGCGCGCCGGCGCCGTAGCGCTTGCCGATATGCTCCAGACTGACCACCGTCCTCTCCTGGCGGCCGACCCAAGGGCCGGCTGCCCCCCGAGCTTGGCATGGCGGCCGGCGGGCCGTCCAGCCGCGGTGGCGACGACAGCGTGGCGACGAAGGCAGGGTTAGCCGCATCGTCGCCACGTAGGCGGTCGTCAAGTCGGCGGGTCGCGCGCCTTACCCGACGCGGGAACGCGGCGCGGCGCGGGTGGCGGCGCTGGCGACCGCTTTCAGCGAGGCGGTGACGATGTCGCTGTCCATACCGACCCCGAACAGCGTGTCGCCCGCTTCATCGGGGCCGGCGCCTCGGATCTGGATATAGGCCGCGGCTTGCGCGTCGGCGCCGGCGCCGACCGCGTTCTCGTGGTAGTCGAGCACCGTCAGGACGATGCCGCTGTCGCGCTTCAGCGCATCGACAAAAGCCGCGATCGGCCCGTTGCCGACGCCTTCGATGCGCCGCTGGCTAGCACCGATTGGGCCGCCCGATTCGATCGTCGCGACGATGCGGCGCTCGCCCGGACGCGGCTCGGGCAACAGGCTGTAATCAACGAGGCGGATGCCGCCGGCCCCAGGACCGGACCCAAGATAGGTGTCGTTGAACAGCGACCAGATATCGCGGCTGGTCATCTCCTTGCCGGTGCGGTCGGCGACTTCCTGGACGATGCGGCTGAACTCGATCTGCAGACCGCGCGGCAGGTCGAGCCCGTGATCGGCTTTCAGCACATAGGCGACGCCGCCCTTGCCCGACTGGCTGTTGACCCGGATCACCGCCTCGTAGCTGCGCCCGAGATCCTTCGGGTCGATCGGCAGATAGGGCACCTCCCACAGCGCGTCGTTGCGCTTTTCGAGCGCGTCGAAGCCTTTCTTGATCGCGTCCTGGTGCGACCCGGAAAACGCCGTGAAGACCAGTTCGCCGGCATAGGGATGGCGCGGATGGACCGGCAATTGGTTGCAGTATTCGACGGTGCGCACGATCTCGTCGATGTCGGTGACGACAAGGCCGGGATCGACCCCCTGGCTGAACAAATTGAGCGCCAGGTTCATCACGTCGACATTGCCGGTGCGCTCGCCATTGCCGAAGAGGGTCCCCTCGACCCGGTCGGCCCCGGCCATGATTCCGAGCTCGGCGGCTGCGACGCCAGTGCCGCGGTCGTTGTGCGGATGGAGGCTCAGGATGATGCTGTCGCGGTCGCGGATGTGGCGGCCGAACCATTCGATCTGGTCGGCGTAGATGTTGGCCGTCGCCATTTCGACCGTCGCCGGCAGGTTGAGGATCACCTTTTTCTGCGGGGTCGGCTGCCACACATCCATCACCGCCTCGCAGATCTCGACCGCGAACTCGAGTTCGGTGCCGGTGAAGCTCTCGGGCGAATACTGATAGACGATCTCGGTCTGCGGCATCGTCGCGGCGAGGTCGCGGATCTGGCGCGCGCCATTGACCGCGATATCGATGATGCCGGCCTTGTCGAGACCGAACACGACGCGGCGCTGCAATTCCGAGGTCGAGTTGTAGAGGTGCATGATCGCGCGCCGGGCGCCGCGGATCGACTCGAAGCTGCGCTCGATCAATTCGGCGCGCGCCTGCGTCAGCACCTGGATCGTCACGTCGGCGGGGATTAGATCCTCGTCGATCAGCTCGCGGCAAAAGGCGAAATCGGTGTCCGAGGCCGCCGGGAATCCAACTTCGATCTCCTTGAAGCCGAGCTTCAACAGCATGTCGAACATGCGGCGCTTGCGCTCGGGCCCCATCGGCTCGACCAGCGCCTGATTGCCGTCGCGCAGATCGACCGAGCACCAGATCGGCGCCTTGTCGATGATGCGCGACGGCCATTGACGGTCGGGCAGGGCGATCGGCGCGAACGGACGATATCGATGGATCGGCATGGGGGTCATAACGGAACTCCTGGACTCGAACCGCCGGCAGACATCGAAAGGGCGGCGGTCGCTGCGCTGGACGCAATTGGGGTCGGCAAGCAATCGGGCCGGGGCTTAATTCCGCCGGCCGGTGCTAAGTCGCCGCACGCCAGGCAACCGGAGCGCCGAGCGGCGATAAACCGAAACCATCAAAGCCATGAAAATTGCCTGGCGCAGATATAGTGTTCCCCACGGGAACGGACGAGCCACCAATCGGCGTCGAATCAGGACGCCGAGATCGTAAGTCGGAGCTCGTTGCGCGCTTTGGTCATGCTGCGCCGCTATAACAGGCGCGGTCGGCGAAGTCAACGCGCGGTGACGTCTCAGTTCGGCACTGCATCAGCGTCGTGCGTCCATTGAGACGCGCCCTTCGGACGCTCCTCAGGATGAGGTTAAGTTGTTGATGATATTAAGAAAGAACCTCATCCTGAGGAGGCCGCGAAGCGGCCGTCTCGAAGGACGCACGAGGATCATCCAACTTGAAACTGAGACACTACTCAACGCGCTGGCGGCCTACGGCCTAAAGCGGTCGTCCTTAAGAGGATTGCGCCCGGGTGGGGGCCCGTTTCTGGTGGCGGCGTTCATGCGGGCGCGGCGGCGCCGGGCTCTGCGCTGCCCCATCGTCGCGGGGAGGCTGGTTTCTCCGGCATTAGGTGCGCGTTCCGGCGCCGGCTCGGCCGGCCGCAACGGTCTCTTCTTGATGGTCCGGTCGACGGACAGCAACCCCAGCGCGATGATGAGGAGGCCGAAGACAACGACCAGCAGGATCAGCTGCAAATCATTCCCCTATGCGAGGACGGAGGACGCCCGTCCCGGACGGCGCCACGAGCCATCAGGGCCGCGGTCCTTCGATGAACGGCACCTCGAAGCATTTCTCGTGCATCACCGGCCCGTGCCCGAAATAATCGTCTTCGCCGAACAATTCGCCGTGGTCGGCGGTAACGATGAAGTGCGTGTCGGCCGGGCATTTGAGGAACAGCTGTCCGATCAGCCCGTCGACGTATTCGACGCAGCGCACCTGCTGGTCATGGAGGAAGCGCATCGTCTCCGGCGCGAAGAATTCGGGCTCGTCGGTCGGCGTGTCGCTGCTGCGGGCGAGAAGTTCGTCCATCCCGCGCGCGATGCCGTGCAATCCGGAAATCTTCGGCAATTCCTTGTCGTTCAGCATATAGGGATAATGCGTCTCACCCAGATTGAGAAAATAGAAGCGCGGTTCGCCGCCCGGAAACTCGATCTGACTGACCATCCCGGCAAAATCGTTGTGGTTCCCCATCAGGCTGTAATCGTCAAAGCCGCGGGTAAATCCGGCATAGGGGTTGAGCACCGGCATCGATACCCGCGCGATCGAACGGTAGCCGTGCTTCTTGAGCACGGCCGGCAGGCACAATTCCGGCACGAAGGTCTTGAACGACAGGTTTGGGATGCCGAGACGGTCTACCCATTGGGCGAATTGCACTTTGTAGACCTCGGACGCGAAAACCCGGCGCGGGCTGGTATGCGGTACCTGTCCCATCAACAGCGTGAAATGCGACGGCGAGGTCCACGACGCAAAACTGAAGCGCCGTTCCACCTGCCCGATCCGATCGATATTCGGGGTCGAGGCCCGGACGAAGCTGTCGAAGCGACAGCTGTCGAGCACGATATAGACGAGATTATTGCCTTTCATCGCATCAAGTCCAATTTTACACTTCCAAAAGGTTGCGGGCCGCTCCCCGGAGCGTCAACGAGGCCGCTGCTGCTGAGGTTTCTTCCCGGTCGTGCCGGTGCTTCTCGAGGCCGTCAAGTTCGCATCCAGGGCGGCTGACAATTCCGCATCGAACGATCCGTCGTCCGTCAACGTATCCGCCGATGTATCCGCCGATGAACTCGGCAACGAGGACATACTATTGGCCCAGTGCCGACCCACCTGCACCGATTTTCCCGAAAAATCGATGCAGGTCTGCATGCCCCCCCGATCGCTGCCATAGCACGAAAGCAAGATGTTTTGACCGCTCCTTGTCAGGCACGAATAGACGACGCCGGCATGGACGCAGCGCGCATCGGCCGTCCCGGCGGCGAGGGTCGCGCTTGCCAGCGCCACGCACGCGAAAATACGGCGCAATCCGGCCAGGCAGCCTGCCCTGCTAGCCGGCTGTACCGGTCGAACGCAACTCGTCATCACAGTCTCCCGGCGAATAGTCTCCCGGCGAATAATCGCCGGGGGGCGGTAATCCGCGGTAGGGGCCGGCCCCGTCGCGCCCCCGATTAAGCGCCCAGCGCTCCGGCGGATGCCCGGCGCCGGCGGTCGAGGATGCCGACCGCGCGAGGAAGTCGATGGCAATAGCGGCAAAGATGCGCGGCCGCGTCAGCGGAAAAAAATGCCCGACCCGCGGGATGATTTCGAGCCGGCAGTTGGGGCAGAGCTGCTCGAGCGCGCGGGCGGACCGCTCGAGCAACGAGCTGCCGCCGAACAATGCGAGGATCGGTTGCCGGATCCGTGGCAGATCGTCGACGCCGAAATCGTCGCCCGAAGTCATCTCGGCGTAGGCTTTGGTATTTTCGATCAGATCGAGCCAGCGACGCGCGGCGCGACGCCCGGCAAAAAAGGCGTTTCCGCCGGTGATTGCCGTCAATGCGGCCTTGGCGAGTTCGGGCCGGGCGAGTTGCAGACGCGCCAGCTCGACGAGCACCTGAACGCTCGGGTCGAGCCCGGTATCATCGAGCTGCAAGCCCGCCTCGCGCATCCGCCGCAGCCAGCCCGGCGGCACGGTCTTCCAGGAGGCCGGCTCGACCGGCCAGATGCGCACATCCGCGAGGACGATGCTCTTGACCCGCTCCGGCTGCTGCAACGCGAAGCACAGCGCCACCATTCCGCCGAAACTGTGCGCTACGAGGTGGACCTGTTCGAGCTGCAAATGGTCGAGCAGGTGGCCCAGATCGATCGCCAGCTCGCGCGGCGAGTACCCGGAGGGCCGCAACTCGCTACGGCCATGTCCAGGCAAATCGTACAGCGTCACGCGGCCGAAATGGGTGAACCACTGCGCCGCACCGGCGTACCAGAAGCCGAGATTGGCGGCCAGGCCGTGGATCATCACGATTTCTTCGGCGCACCGCTCCGCGGCCCGCGGCGGCAGTTGCAGGACACTGATCTGCGATGACGGGAGGGCGACGAGGCTCATTGATCCTCGAGGTACCCGAGCGCCCTAAGCTGATCCAGGATCTTCTCTTTTTCCGCGTCCGAGGCGACCTCGGCGGCGGGGACCGGGTCGCGGCCAATGGGCTGCGTCGGCGGACCGACGCGAACCGGGTGGCTCACCAGCCTGTCGCGGGTGAACAGCGGTTCCGGGATGCGCCCCTCGAAATCTTCCGGGATCGGCAGCCCGAGGCTGTACAGAAGGGTCGGCGTCACATCGACGATCTGCATCAGGCCCTCCTCGCGATGGGTGGCGATCCCCGGGCCCCACGCAATGAAGATGCCATCGGGATGATGCGTACCGGCCGCGAAGTTCCGCCGTTCGACGACCGGGCTGCGGTTGCGCACCGAGACAAAGCCGTGATCGCGCAGGGTCAGCGTCAAATCGGGGGCCGCATTCATCGCCGGACCTTCGAACGCCTCCTCGCGGCACAGAATATCGGTGATCACCGGTTCGCCGTCCGGGGCGCGCAGCGCGCGCAGGTCGCGCATCAGCTTTTCGCGGAATGCCAGATACTGGTCGGGCGGGATGCCGGGCTGACCGGGCTCGCGCGCCACCCGGATGCAGATGCCGTTGCTCGACGGAGTGGGGCAATAGGCGGTCGTCCGCGACCAGTCGAGATAGGCGAAATTCGCATCCTCGCGGCGTCGCGCCGCATCGCTGCCGTCGCTCTGAAACCACGTCAGGTAGCCCAGTTCGCCGAGATAGCGATTGATGCGGACGACATCCATCGCGCCGGTAAACCCGTGGTCGGACGCGAAAAACACCTGAGCCTGCGGTCCGGCCATCGACACCAGCCGCTCGATGTATTCGTCGAGCCGCCGGTAGTAGCCGAGAACCAGCTTGCGCAGCCGCAGATGCTCCTCAGACGGGTGCTCCGGCTGGATCCGCGGATCGAGCACATGCCAGGTCTGGTGCTGCAGTTTGTCGGTGCCGTCGAACATGACGGCGAACAGATCGGGGTCGTCGTCGCGCAACAGCGTCTCGGCGATATTGAACCACTGTTCCTCGCGCGGCCGATGATGGTGCACCCAGGCCTCGAGTTCGGCCTGCGTCATCTCCTCGCCGATTTTCGACTCGCGCTGAAAATCCCAGGCCAGTTCCTGGGCGTTGAACCCCGGGATCTGCTTGATTCTGTCATAGAGCCCGGGCGGCGTCATGCTGCGCCGCAGATGCTTCCACGAGACGAAGCCGGCAATCAGGCTGCCGTTTATCGGGCTGGGCGGGGCCATCATCGGGAAATTCAACGCGACGACGCTGCGGTCCTGGCGGCTGGCGATTTGCCAGATCGTCTCGACCCGAATGTCGCGACTGTCGTAGAGGGTCCAGTAAACATCGCTGCCGCGATCCTCGAACCGCACAAAGTCGAGGACCCCGTGATGTCCGGGGCTGCGCCCGGTCATCAGCGAGACCCAGGCCGGCGGGGTCAGCGGCAACGCCGTCGAGCGCAACCGCGTGCGGAACCCTTCCCGCATCAGCCGGCCGAGCGTCGGCATCACGACGCCCTCGCCCGGCAGGTCCCGGATCAGCTCGTCGAGCAGCGTGAAAGTGGCGCCGTCAAGCCCAATGAATAAGGAGCGAACCATTGCTTTATCCCATGCCCGGCGGATGGATTACAGGCGAGTGGTAAGTGTCTGTCCGCAAACATCTTGATTCGTAGGAATCATTTATGATTCAAGGGAGGCGGCTTGGTTTGGGGGAGGCCGCTGATGTGGACGCAGGAGAACCGGGGGCGCTATGACCGGAGCAAATTGCGCTATCCGAGCGATCTGACG
>CAMATN010000169.1 GCA_945861155.1 Rhizobium sp. Q54 | reverse complement strand
CTCCTTCCCTCCTTCCCTCCTTCCCTCCTTCCCTCCTTCCCTCCTTCCCTCCTTCCCTCCTTCCCTCCTTCCCTCCTTCCCTCCTTCCCTCCTTCCATGTTTTCTCATCTATGAGCACTGCCGGCTCAGCGTTCTGATAGCGCTTGCGGTATGCCGTAAGCACTGCCAGCGCAATTCCGATCTCTAATAGCCCAATAAAATTGAATCCTAGGACGGGGTTGAGTCTGCCAAACATAAGCCATATGACGGTTGAAATCGCAGTGAAGCCCGTTAACCCTTCGACCCACAGGCGGAATTGCAGCTTGGCCATAGGGCCAAGACCACCATCAAACCGCCGCGTATGCACAGCCATTCCGCCGCGCGCGCCGAACATGATACTTACAATCAAGATCCATAGGCCGAGGGTTGTGCTTTGGCCCTCTCTTTCACCTTCGGCACCGCTCCCGTAATATACGAGCGCCGGGTAACCATAGTCGATCCATGTGGGCAAGCGGAGCCGCGTACAAATCCAATCAAGAAAGCTGAAAAGAACTAGGAAGATGACGATTCCTGACAGCCACCCCGCGATTTTGTGTGCCATGTCTCCTCGGCTTGGTTTGTGCACGCTCCGATTGGTTCACGGGCGTCACAAACCGCGACATCTCTGAATGGTGGAAACACAACGCCGGGAGATCAGCGGCAGGGCATCGCCGCCCGCCTACGTCCCTTCCTTCGCCCGCTCGCGCAGCACGAATTTCTGGATTTTCCCCGTTGAGGTCTTCGGCAATGGGCCGAAGATGATGTGGCGGGGGGCTTTGAAATGGGCCATGCGGTCGCGGCAGAAGGCGATGATTTCGGTGGGGTCGGCGGTGGCGCCGTCTTTCAGGGTGACGAAGGCGCACGGGGTTTCGCCCCAGTTGGGGTCGGGGCGCGCCACGACTGCGGCTTCGAGGATGGCGGGGTGGCGGTACAGCACGTCCTCGATTTCGATCGTCGAGATGTTCTCGCCGCCCGAGATGATGATGTCCTTCGAGCGGTCCTTGATCTCGATGTAGCCGTCGGGATGTGCGACCGCGAGGTCGCCGGTATGGAACCAGCCGCCGGCGAACGCCTCCGCGGTGGCGGGCGCGTCCTTCAGATAGCCCTTCATGACGATATTGCCGCGCATGAAGATTTCGCCCATCGTCGCGCCGTCGTGCGGCACCGGGGCGAGGGTCTCGGGGTCGGCCACCATCAGCCCCTCGAGCACCGGGTAGGCGACGCCCTGGCGCGATTTGAGCCGGGCCCGCTCGTCGGCCGGCAGATCGTCCCATTCGTCGTGCCAGGCGCAGATCACCGCCGGGCCGTACACCTCGGTCAGCCCGTAGACATGGGTGATGCGGAAACCGAGCGCCTCCATGCCGCCGATCACCGCCGCGGGCGGTGCCGCCCCGGCCGTCATCATGTCGACCGGGCGCGCCAGCTTTCCGGCGCCGGCGTTCAGCAGCATGTTCATGACAACAGGCGCGCCGCATAGATGGGTCACGCCGTGGCGCTCGATCGCCTCGTAGACCGAAGCGGCCTCGACCCGGCGCAGACACACATGCGTGCCGGCCAGCGCCGTCACGGTCCACGGAAAGCACCAGCCGTTGGCATGGAACATCGGCAGCGTCCACAGATAGACCGGGTGCTGGCGCAGGCCCCAAACGAGGATGTTGCCGAGCGCATTCAGATAGGCGCCGCGGTAATGGGTGACGACGCCCTTCGGGTTGCCGGTGGTGCCCGAGGTGTAGTTCAGCGCGATCGCGTCCCATTCGTCGGCGGGGGTCAGTTCGGCGAAATCCGGGTCGCCGCCGGCGAGAAATTCCTCGTAATCGAGCGCTCCGAGTCGCCGACCTCCACTGGCGACACCGTCAGCTCCATGGGGGCCAAGCGGATCGGCGATGTCGATCACCAGCGGTTTGTCGTCGAGCATGGCCAAGGCGCGGCCGATGACCGGGGCAAATTCGGTGTCGGTGATCAGCACCCTGGCGCCGCCGTGCTTCAGGATGAAAGCGATCGTCTCGGCGTCGAGCCGGATGTTCAGCGCGTTCAGCACGGCGCCGGCCATCGGCACGGCGAAATGCGCCTCGAACGCTTCCGGCACGTTGGGCGCCATCACCGCCACCGTGTCGCCGCGCCTGATGCCATGCGCGGCCAAGGCGCTCGCCAGCCGCCGGCAGCGATCGAGGCTTTGCCGCCACGTATAGCGGCGCTCCCCGTGGATAACCGAAATGCGCTCGGGATATACCGCCGCGGAACGCAGCAGAAACCCGACCGGCGACAACGGCACAAAATTGGCCGCGTTCTTGTCGAGGCCAAGTTCGTAGGGGTTGGTGCGCGCCTCGCTCATTGAGTGCGCCCCGTCACGATCGCGATTGCGGGAAGTGGGCGGCGCCGGGCGGCAACCCCAGCCAGCGATGCATCGACTCTTCCCAGCCCGAACTGGTCGGCGCCGGGAAATCGGGGTCGGCGAAGGCCCCGACCGCGATCCCGCAGGTCGTCGGATTGCGGTCGCCCTCCCAGAAAACGCTGCTCCCGCAATTCGGGCAAAAATGGAACCGGATTTCGAACCCGCTATCGGCCATCCGCCCGTAAATCTTGTGCTCGCCCTCGACCCGGACCTGGCTCTTCGGCCAGCTGCTGCCGTTATGGATGACCGCGCCGGTGCGCCGCTGGCACGCCTTGCAGTGGCACGCATAAACGCGTTCCGGTTCGCCCGTCGCGATCACTCGCAATTGGCCGCAATGGCATTGTGCTGTTCTCTCCATCGCTCAGCGATCCGCGGTGCGTAAGCCGTTTGGGCCGCCGTTGACCTTGATCTCGCCGGTGACCTTCAGGCTCTTGCCGTCGAAGCTGACGATCGAGAGCGAGTTCTCGACCATGTTCTGGGCAAGCAGGGTCTTGCCGTCACGGCTCCAGACAACCCCCTGGTTCCATTTGCCGATCTTCGCTTCACCGACTTTGGTGAGGGTGGTGCCGTCCGCCTTGAAGACGACGAGGAGGCCGTTCGCGTTGTGAAACGGATGGGCCGGCGCGCGGTTCGAGCCGTCCTGCGCGGTCACCGCGAGATAGTTGCCGTCGGCGGAAAAACCCAAGCCCTCGACGCTTTGGCCGACGTCAAGCGTATGGACGACACGCGGGGCCTTCCCTTTCAGGTCGATGACGTTGATCGTGTCGATGTCGCCGGTGCCGCCGCCCTGGTTGCCGAACACGGCGATATCGCCCTTCGGGCTGGTCTGGATCGGGTATGGCCGGACCCCGCCGGTCATCAGGCGCTTGGTGTCCTCGACCTTGGCGCCGTCGATCGACAGAACCGAAATCCGGTGGTCGCCGTCGCGCGTCACGAGCGCCATCTTGCCGTCGGGGGTAAACGCCACGCCGCTCGGGCCGGCTTTCGGATTGCCGAAATCGATCTTTCCGGCAGCGCTCACCGTCTTGCCCGCGATAGTCAGGATCGACACCGTTCCGTCACCGCGATTGGCGACCAAGGCAAGTGTTCCGGCCCGATTGATCGAAACGCCGGCCGGCGCAAGACCGGTTTCGATGGTCGCGATTACCGCCGGCGGCGTCGCCTTCAGATCGATCACCGAGAGCCGGTTGTCGGGAACGAGCTTCTTCGGGTCGGCCGGGTCGAGCTTCATGTTGGCGCTGACCAGCGCAATCGACTCGTCCGGCGACACCGCGACGTTCTGCGGCGGCCCGGCGACGCTCGACGGCGCCTTGACCTCGCCGACAACCTTGGGAGGCGACATCCCGAGATCGATGATCGTGACGGTGTCGTCTGCGGGCTTCTCCGGCACCTTGTTGGCGCCGTCGACCAGCACCGCCTTGCCGTCATTCGACGAAACCGCCAGTTGGGCCGCCGCGGCGAACGAGACGAGCGTTGCACCGAGGAGGGCGCCGCCGAGCGTACTCACCCGCGAGTTCCGGAAATTCATCAGAGTTCCCCAGGCCCGGTTGGTTTTACCGTATTCCGCAAATCGCGCCGGGTCACAATTGCGGAGAGTCTGCTTGATTTCTAGCACGAGGACTCACCCGCGTCGATTGTCGGGTATGAGCAGGAAGCGAAGAGAGTACGCCGTTGATCGGGTTCCGCCGGAAGAGCAGAGTGCGGGGCCATAAGATTTGTCGTCCCGGCGAAGGCCGGGACCCATGATGGCCAAGGATTCGGGCGCCGAAAAACGGCTCCCCGCTTGCGCCCATACGCGCTAACTTAATCGTCATTCCGGGGCCGCCCGAAGGGCGGAACCCGGAATCCATAAACACGGGCCTCTGGAATATGGATTCCGGGTTCGCCGCTGCGCGGCGCCCCGGAATGACAGCTGAGGCGATGGGCCAAAGTTAGCGCCTATGGGCTTGCGCTGGCTTGCGCCGGGACGACACGGGAAAAAGCGCCCCCGGCGCCTCTGCTTTGCAAGGAGGCGACGACCATGAGCTATCAGGAGACCTATCGCCGTTCGCGCGAGCAGCCCGAGGCCTTCTGGGCCGAGGCCGCGGAGGCGATCGACTGGGAGACACGCTGGGACCGCGTGCTCGACGACAGCCGGCCGCCGTTCTATCGGTGGTTCGCGGGAGCGCGGCTCAACACCTGCTGGAACGCGCTCGACCGCCATGTCGAGGCCGGCAACGGCGCTCGTATCGCGCTGATCTGGGACAGCCCGGTCACCGGCTCGATCGAGCGCTTCAGCTACCGCGAGCTGCGCGACCGGGTGGCGCGCTTTGCCGGGGTGCTGGCGGGGCTCGGCGTCAGGCAAGGCGACCGGGTGCTGATCTATCTGCCGATGGTGCCGGAGGCAGCCGTCGCGATGCTCGCCTGCGCGCGGATCGGCGCGGTCCATTCGGTGGTGTTCGGCGGCTTCGCGGCGCACGAGCTGGCGACCCGCATCGACGACGCCCGGCCTCGGGTGATCCTCTCGGCGTCGTGCGGCATCGAGACCAGCCGGATCATCCCGTACAAGCCGCTGCTCGACGCGGCGATCGCCGAGGCAAGGTCGAAGCCGCTGGCGTGCGTGATCCTGCAGCGGCCGATGTGCCGGGCCGAGCTGGTGGCCGGCCGCGACCACGATTGGCAAGAGATGGAAGCAGCGGCGCATCCCGTCGATTGCGTTTCCGTCGCGGCCACCGACCCGCTCTACATCCTCTACACCTCGGGCACGACTGGCATCCCCAAGGGCGTCGTGCGCGACAATGGCGGCCACGCCGTCGCGCTGGCCTGGTCGATGCGCAACATCTACGGGATCGCGCCCGACGAGGTGTTCTGGACGGCGTCGGACATCGGCTGGGTGGTCGGGCATTCCTACATCGTCTACGGCCCGCTGATCCATGGCTGCACGAGCGTGATGTATGAGGGCAAGCCCGTCGGCACCCCCGATGCCGGCGCCTTCTGGCGGGTCATCGACGAGCATGACGTGCGCGTCTTCTTCACCGCGCCGACCGCGTTTCGCGCGATCAAGCGCGAGGACCCCGACGGCAAACTGATCCGCGCCCGCGACCTCAGCCGGTTCCGCGCCCTGTTCCTGGCCGGCGAGCGCGCCGACCCGCCGACCGTCGCGTGGGCCGAGGAGCAGCTCCGGGTGCCCGTGATCGACCATTGGTGGCAGACCGAGACCGGCTGGCCGATCGGCGCCAATTGCCTTGGCATCGAGCAACTCCCGGTCAAGCACGGCTCGTGCACCCGCGCCGTGCCCGGCTGGGATGTGCGTGTGTTGGAATCGGAGCCGGTCGGCGAGGCGCAGGAGATGAAACCGGGCGAGATCGGCGCGCTGGCGATCAAATTGCCGTTGCCGCCGGGCGCGCTGCCGACCCTGTGGCAGGCCGACGAGCGCTTTGTCGAATCCTATCTGAGCGCTTATCCCGGGTACTACCAGACCGCGGACGCCGGCTTTATCGACGCGGACGGCTACATCCATGTGATGACCCGCACCGACGACATCATCAACGTCGCCGCCCATCGGTTGTCGACCGGCGAGATCGAGGAGGTCGTCGCGGCCCATCCCGATGTCGCCGAATGCGCCGTGATGGGGGTGGCCGATCCGCTGAAGGGTCAGGTGCCGCTGGGCCTTGTGGTGCTGAAGGCCGGGGTCGAGCGGCCGGTGGGCGCGATCGAGGACGAGGTCGTGGCATTGGTACGCGATCGGATCGGGCCGGTCGCCAGCTTCAAGACCGCGCTGATCGTCGAGCGCCTGCCGAAGACCCGCTCGGGCAAGATCTTGCGCGGCACGATGCGGTCTATCGCCGACGGCGCGGACTACCGCATGCCGGCGACGATCGACGACCCGGCGATCCTCGGCGAGATCGGCGAAGCGCTGGGGCGGGCGGGGTATCCGCAGAAAAATTGAGGCAACCGGATCACGCATCCACCCTCAGTGCCGTTGAGTTGAGGGATTGCGGGATTACCTAAAGACACTGTCATCCCGGCGAAGGCCCATACGCGCTAACCTAATCGTCATTCCGGGGCCGCCCGAAGGGTGGAACCCGGAATCCATAAACACGGGCCTCTGGAATATGGATTCCGGGCTCGCCGCTGTGCGCCGCCCCGGAATGACAGCTGAGGCGCCGGGCCAAATAGCGCCTATGGGCGAAGGCCGGGATCCACCGATCGACAGATGAGGTTGTCCACACATGGATCCCGGCCTTCGCCGGGATGACAAATCCTACGTTACGTCTCGACCGATTCGCTCTCCTCGCGGCCGGCTTCCGCTTCGGCCGGGCGGCCCTTGGTGCGCAGCGAGCGGGCGACGGCCTGGTCGAGTTCGTCGAGCGTGCACAGCCCGAGCCCGACCGGATGGCGCGGCTTGATGTTGGTGCTGTTCCAATGGGTGCGGTCGCGCACCGCCGAGATCGTCGGCTTGGTCGTGCCGATCAGCTTTGAGATCTGCGCATCGGACAGTTCGGGATGGCTGCGCAGCACGTACATGATCGCGTCGGGCTTGTCCTGGCGCTTCGAGATCGGCGTATAGCGCGGACCCTTGTGCCGGACGAATTGCTGCGGCACCGCCAGCGGCGACAGCTTCAAGCGGCCGGCGGGGTCGGCCTGGCAACGCTCGATCTCCTCGGCGGCGGTCTGGCCGTTGGCGACGGGGTCGAGCCCCAACATCTGGGTCGCCACCTCGCCGTCGGCGATGGCTTGGACTTCGAGCGGATGCAGACCGCAAAACTCGGCGATCTGCTCGAAGGTCAGCGAGGTATTCTCGACCAGCCAGACGGCGGTCGCTTTCGGCATCAACGGAACGGCCATGGCGAATGTCCTGATTTGACGCGCGCTAACATGCGCTTTTGCCGGTGGATATAATGGGCGCAGCCGCAAGAGGGAAGGCGAGAGCGAGGGTGAGCGATGGCAATCAGCGATGACGCGGATCTGGCGCCGCAATTTCAGCGGCCGAAACTCAAGGATTTGACCCTGATGGGCATCGCCGAGCTCGAAGAATATATCGCCGGGCTCGACGGCGAGATCGTCCGCGCCCGCGCCGAGATCGCGGCGAAGCAGAAGCAGCGCAGCGGCGCGGAGGCGCTGTTCAAGCGGTAGCAGTTGAAATTCAGGCCATCCGAGTTTACCTTGATATCGCGATATCAGAAAGTAGGTGCGATGGCCCAACTCGTGGTTCGCAATCTGGAAGACGACGTGAAGGCCCGGTTGCAGGATCGTGCCAAACGGCATCGTCATAGCCTCGAAGAGGAGGTGCGCGACATCCTGCGCAACGCCGCGCTGGCGGAGGAGAAACCGCGCGGCGGATTGGGCAGCGAGATCGCGGCCCTGTTCAAGGAGGTCGGGTTCGAGGAAGGGGAAATTCAAGAGTTTCGCGGCTATCCCGTGCAGCCCGCGAAATTCGACGAATGATCGTTCTCGACACGAATGTTCTATCGGCGCTGATGCGTCCGGAGGCGGAGACGCTTGTTGTGGACTGGTTGGATAATCAGCCGAGCAGCTCAATCTGGACGACTTCGGTTACGTTGTTTGAACTCGCCTCTGGGATAGAAATGCTGCCGCCGGGAAGGCGGCGACGCCTGTTGAAGGACGGCTTGGACAGGGCCTTTGAAAACGTCATTGAAGATGGCTCTATTAGCAAAACGTATTGAACTCACGCGGCGATGGCGGCGGCGAGGCAATATCGCGGGGTCGGGCCGGAGTGCAGGACGATCAGATGGAACCAGCGCAGGTAACTGCCGAGGTAGCGAGTGGCGATGCCGCGGCGGGGGCGGA
>CAMATN010000168.1 GCA_945861155.1 Rhizobium sp. Q54 | reverse complement strand
CGCCCCCGCCGCGGCATCGCCACTCGCTACCTCGGCAGTTACCTGCGCTGGTTCCATCTGATCGTCCTGCACTCCGGCCCGACCCCGCGATATTGCCTCGCCGCCGCCATCGCCGCGTGAGTTCAATACGTTTTGCTAATAGAGCCATTTGAAAAGGAGATCGGTCCAGGTCTGCTCCGCGCCATGCTGAACGATATCGGCCTAACCCCGCGCGATCTGGACGAATAGGAGACCGGGATGCGAATGATCTACACCTATCCAGCAAGGCTGGTACCGGACGAAATCGGACGGCTCGTCGTTCATTTCCCCGATTTGCCGGAAGCCCTGACCGACGGCGTGGATATGGCGGAAGCGCTGACCGAGGCATCCGATTGCCTCTCTGAGGCATTGTCGGGCCGGATTGTCGATCACGAGGAGATCCCAACCCCGAGCGAAGCCGGGCCGGAGATGCACTTGGTCTCACCGGAGCCGACGATCGCGTTGAAGGCAGCCCTTTACAGCGCTTTGCGCGAGGCTGGGATAACGATTGACGGTCTGGCGCGCCGCCTCAGGGTCGATGAGCGTGAAGCGGCGCGGTTGATCAGTCCGCGTGCCAGAACCCGGCTGACCAAGCTCGAAGAAGCGCTGTCGGCGCTGGGCTATACGATCGGCATCGAAGTGCGGGAGAAACGAGTCGCCTGAGCGCGGCCCGCGGGTCCGAATGGAGCCGGAACGGTTTTTCGATATCGCCCTGCGGGCGTTCGGCGACGAGCACTTCGGAGATTCTTGATGATCGAGAATGAGAAGGAAAAGCTAATCCGCGGCTATGCGGCCGGCGAAATCACGTGGCATGAGCTGCGCGAGCGCGGGTTTGACGATTACGTGCAGGTGCTCGGCGCGCTCGGAGAACTCGGGCTGCGCCCGCCGATTGCGCGCATGGAGGGGCCGAACGTCGAGGCGCGCCGGCGCGGTCGCGCGATGCTCCGCGCGGCCTTGCAGGCAACCAAGTGAGTCAGCCCTTCAGCCTGATCGTCACCGATACGTCGCCGCTGTTCACATTGGTGCTGGCGGAGGCGCTCGATGTCCTGCTGCGCCCATTTCTGGCGATTCGCATCCCGGATGCGGTCTACATCGAGGCCACGCGCGTTCATGGCGCGCCGGGCGCCGAACAGATCGTCGAATGGATCAACGCCAATCTTGACCGAGTCCAAATCGTTCCGACCGATATCGGGATCGACCAGCAGCGCCGCCTCGAAGAGGGAAGGTCGATCCGCGGCCTGGGAGAGCACGCCGCGATCGAGGTTCTCGAACGATTTGCAAGGAGCGATCCGACTGCGGAGGCGCTGCTGCTGTTCGAAGACAGCGACATCGAGCGGCGCCGCGCCATCGTCGATCAACGCATCGGGCTGATCAGCACTGGCGATTTCCTGCGCGAGCTTGAGGCAGCCGGTCTCATTCAGTCGGCGGATTACGTCCTCGATCAAGCAGCAGCCCGCGGTCGCAACGTCGACCGGCAGCGCCGCCCCGGAGACGATCCCGGAACGCGTGAGCGTTTGCGGCAGCAACTCGCCAAACGCGGTACATCGTGAATGACAGCCGTGAAGGAGCCCGCCGTGACGCCAGCGACCCGGCCCAACATCCTGTTCATCGTCGTCGACGATTGCGGCTATGCCGATCTCGGCTGCACCGGGCAGAACGACTATGCGACGCCGGCGCTCGACCGGCTGGCCGGCGAGGGGGTTCGCTTTACCCAGGCCTATGCCAATGCGCCGCTATGCACCAATACGCGGGTCGCGCTGACGACCGGGCGGTATCAATACCGGCTCCCGATCGGCCTCGTCGAGCCGTTGCGGTGGAGCGACCGCGACGCGCCCGAGATGGGCATCCCGCCGGGCTTCCCGACCTTGCCGGCACTGCTGCGCGATGCCGGCTACAAGACTGCGCTGATCGGCAAATGGCATCTCGGCTACCTGCCGCGCTACAGCCCGCTCAGGAGCGGCTATGGCGAGTTTTTCGGGATCATGGGCGGGTTCACCGGCTACTACACGCATATCGGCGACGGCGGCGAGCACGATTTCTACGAGGCTGAGACGCCGGTCGAGCGGCAGGGCTATGTCACCGACCTGTTGAGCGAGCGCGCCAGCGCCTGGGTTGAGGCGGCGGCGGCGGCTCCCGAGCCGTATTTCCTCAGCCTGCATTACACGGCGCCGCATTGGCCGTGGTCGGCGCCTTCGGTCGAGGCGGCGGCGCGACAGCGCGAACTCGACCGCGCCGAGATCACCGAAGGCGGCTCGACCCGTATCTACGGCGAGATGATGGGGATCCTCGACGCCGGCATCGGGCGGGTGCTCGACGCGGTGCGACGGACCTCCGGCGGGCGAGAGACGTTGGTCGTTTTCACCAGCGACAATGGCGGCGAGCGCTTTTCGAAGATATGGCCGTTCGTCGGGCGCAAGTTCGACCTGCTCGAGGGCGGGCTCCGGGTGCCGCAGATCTGCTGGTGGCCCGGTCGCATCGCGCCGGGCACGGTGACCGAGCAGGTATCGATCACGATGGATTTGACCGCCACCTGCCTGGCCGCGGCGGGGGTCGCGCCCGCCCGCGAATACCCGCTCGAGGGGCTGGACCTGATGCCGGTGCTGATGGGAGCGGCGCCGGCCTTCGAGCGCACGCTCTATTGGCGCATGCGCAACCGTTATCAGCGTGCCGTACGTCGCGGCGACTGGAAGTATCTCAAGGTGGCGGACCGCGAGTTCCTGTTCGACCTCGCCTATGACCCGCGCGAGCGCGGCAATCTGGCCGCCAAGCAGCCGGCGATGCTCGATGAGTTGCGCGCCCTGTGGGAGGCGTGGAACCGCGACATGCTGCCCTTGCCCGAGCAAACCGTGGCGCCGATGTCGAACCTGTCCGAGATGCTGTGGTGATCGCGAGCGACCGGGAAGCGCGGGAGGGGTGCATGGCGGCAACCGGAAGTAACGGCAATGCGGGCGATTATTTCATCGACCGGCATCTTCGCGAGGGACGCGGCGACCGGCTCGCCTTTGTCGACCCGTGGCGCAGCCTCACTTACGGCGAGCTGGCGGAAAAATCGGCGCGATTTGCCGCCGGGTTGCGCGCCGCCGGCATCGAGCGCGAGCGGCGCATCGCGCTGTTGATGCTCGACACAATCGATTTCCCGATCGCGTTCTGGGGCGCGCTGCGCGCCGGGATCGTGCCGGTGCCGATCAACACGCTGCTGCCGCCCGACATCGTCCGCTACATCATCGAGGACAGCCGTGCCGCGGCGCTCGTCATCTCGGCCCCGCTGCTCGCACCGCTGAAGCCGGTGCTGAGTTCGCCGGGGTTGTGCCGGCTCATCATCAGCGCACCGACCGAACCGGAGGGCGATTTCGACGGCTTTCTCGGCGATGTCGGATCGATCGAGCCGCCGGTTGAATGCTCGGCGGACGAGGTCGCGTTCTGGCTCTATTCATCGGGATCGACCGGCGCGCCAAAGGGGGTGCGCCATGTCCATTCGAGCCTGCGCGCCACCGCCGACACCTACGCGATGCAGGTGCTCGGCATCGCCCCCGACGACCTGATGTTCTCGGCGGCCAAGCTGTTTTTCGCCTATGGGCTCGGCAATTCGATGACTTTTCCGATGGCGGTCGGCGCCGCTTCGGTGCTGCTGCCCGAGCGACCGACCCCCGACGCGGTGCTCGCCACGATGGGCCGCTACCGCCCGACGATCTTCGCCGGGGTGCCTACCTTGTACGCGGCACTGTTGGCGCATCCCGAGATCGGGCCGGGCGCCGGCTCCGAGCGGCTGCGCCGCTGCATCTCGGCCGGCGAACCCCTGCCCGAGCATATCGGGACGCGCTGGCGCGACACGGTCGGCAGCGACATCCTCGACGGGCTCGGCTCGACCGAGATGCTGCACATCTTCCTGTCGAACCGCCCCGACGACATCCGCTACGGCACGACCGGCAAGCCGGTGCCGGGCTACGAGGTATGCATCCTCGACGATTCCGGCGCCGAGGTCGCGGTCGGCGAGCCGGGCGAACTCGTGGTGCGCGGGCCGAGCGCCGCCGAGGGCTACTGGAACCAGCGCGACAAATCGCGCCGCACCTTTCGCGGCGAGTGGACCCATACCGGCGACACTTACACCCGCGACGCCGACGGCTATTACCGCTATTGCGGGCGCAGCGACGACATGCTGAAGGTCGGCGGCATCTGGGTGTCGCCGTTCGAGGTTGAGGAGGCGCTGATCGGCCATGCGGCGGTGCTCGAATCGGCGGTGGTCGGCCACCCCGATTCCGACGGGCTGATCAAGCCGAAGGCGTTTGTCGTGCTGCAGCGGAACGCGCCGCGCGACGACCCGGCCGGGCTGACCGCGGCGTTGCAGGACCACGTCAAGGACCGGATCGGGGTGTGGAAATACCCGCGCTGGATCGAATTTTGCGACAGCCTGCCGAAGACTGCCACCGGCAAGATACAGCGCTATAAATTGAGGGACGCCGGATAACGCTCTGTGACCGGCTATCGGCCGGTGCACTACAACCCGAACTGCCCGGAGCCGAGCCGGACATCGCGCCGCGGGCCCGGTGTTCGTCAAAATCGCCTGACCACGGTCAACCCGACGGTCTCGGCAGAATAGTTGCGGCCCGCGGTCGAGCCGTTGTTGGTATAGCCGCCGCGCAGCTTCCACATCCAGTCGCTCAACAGGCCGAACGTCGCCTCCGTGTAAATGCCCGCCGTGAACTTGAAACTGGTCATGCTGTCGTCTTTGTGCGCGCCAAGGGAAAGGATCAGAGACACCCCATCCTCCTGGCTCATTTTGTAATATCCATAAGCGGTTGCGGCATATTGCTGATAAAAGGCGGGCGCGTAGTAGCCGTTGAGCGGGGGTTGTATGGAGTATCCATACCAGTTTCCGCTGACCCCCAGATCGAGGTTCCAGTCTTGAGTGCGCAGGACCGCGCGGCGCGGCGCCATGTACGCGCGCAACAACCGATTGCCGTCGGAGAATTCGGCGTCGCGGACCAGGCCGACCCCGGTCCACAGCAGATCGGGCGTGTAGGTCACCTGGGCCTCGGTGTCGATGCGCGTAATCCCGAGCGACAGCGACCGCGGCGAGACGGTCTGGAAGTCTCGCGCATTCGATAACTGGACACGCAGCTCGTCGGACAACCGGCTGTCGGCGGCAAACTGCCAGATCAGGGCCGACCCGCGGCCGGTTTCGCTCGCGCCGATACGGGCCGAGGCGATCGTGCCAAAATCGAGCCGCGCCTGGGCTCCGGCCCAGCCGGAGCCCCGCGCCATGAAGGACCCGCCCTGGATCGGTGCGAAGGCGCTATTGGACAGAGCCCTGATGTGCTCGGCCGCACCGCCCGCGGACACCCACCACACATCGTCGAGCGATTGGTGATACGACAGCTCAGCAGCCCTGTTGCCGGCGCGCCGTTCGGATACAATTCCGGGAGCGGCGGACGACCAGGCTCGCCTCGGCGTCATCGCGCGTTCGGTGGTTCTTTTTCGCGAATAAATGCCCGGAAACTGTCGCCCATTGCGACCGATCGGCTCGTCAGATAGCGGAAATGCCCGTAGATCAGCGACAGCTCCCGATCGGCAACCGCGGCACTAGCCCCGGTTATGGCAAAGCGATAAAGCGCCGCGACGAGGCCGGTCCGGTCCGCCCCCGATATGCAATGGACGAGCAGCGGCTTCGGCGCCCGGCGCACGATGTCGAGAAGCTCGGCGATCTCCCGGTTACTAACAAACCGGTGCATTCTCCGCGAGAGGCTCCCGCGCGCCTGACCTAATCAGGTATAAACCGGCACACCGGGAAGACCTAGCGAGGGCGCGATGAGCGAGGATAACCAAAACGGCGGCGAGGTCGTTATCGAGACGCGCGGCCATGTCAGGCTGATCCGCATCAATCGGCCGCAGCGCTCGAACGCGCTGACCCCCGAGGTTCAGCAGAGCCTCTCGGAGGCGTTCGCCGACGCCAATCTCGATCCCGAGACCCGCGCCGTCGTGCTGACGGGCACCGGCGAGCGGGCGTTCTGCGCCGGCATGGATTTGAAGGCGCGCCACGAAGCCGATCGGGAAGGCCAGGCACCCCGCCAGCCGATGACCGGTATCGCGCGGTCCTATCTCGAGATCATTCTGGAAACCTACAAGCCGACGATCGCCGCGCTCAACGGCGCCGCGGTCGCCGGCGGGTTCGAGACGGCGCTGGCCTGCGACCTGCGGATCGCCGAGGAGCATGTCGTGATGGGGCTGCCGGAAGCCAAACGCGGTCTGGGCGCGCATTTCGCGACGGTGCTGCTGCCGCGGGTGATCCCGCGCGCCCTCGCCCTCGAACTGTTGTTTCGCGGCGACTATATCGATGCTGCGGAGGCCTATCGCATCGGCCTCGTCAACCGGGTCGTGCCAAAGGGCAGGGCGCTCGAAACCGCGCTCGACCTCGCCGCGTCGATCGCCAAAAATGCCCCGGTCTCGGTGCGACGCATCAAGGAGACCGCGGTCAAGGCGATCGGCCTGCCGCTCGCCGCGGCGCTGCGCCTCAACGAGGGGATCAGCCCCTATCTGTCGGAGGACCGGGTCGAAGGCGTGCGGGCCTATGTCGAAAAACGCGAGCCGCAATGGAAGGGGCGGTAATTTGCCGATGCCCGGCGCCGAACCAGGGAGAGGATGATGAACATCGCCGCGATCTACCGCTATCCGGTCAAGGGGTTGAGCGCCGAACCGCTCGGCCGCGTGACGCTCGCGCCCGGGGATTGCCTGCCGCACGACCGCCGCTTCGCGATCGCGCTGCCCTCGACCCGGTTCGATCCCGAGCACCCGGAATGGCTGTCGAAGACCCATTTCGTCATGCTGATGCGCGACGAGGCGCTGGCCCGTCTGCACACCGGGTTTGACGCGGCGAGCGGCGAACTGACGATCGCGGACGAAAGCGGCATCGTGCTGCGGGCGCGCATCACCGAGCCCGAGGGCTGCCGGCAGGTCAGCGCGTTTCTCGCCGATTTTCTTGGGAATTTTCCGGTCGAGGGGGTCGGGCGAGGGCTGCGCGTCGTCGAGGCGCCGGGCCATGCCTTTGCCGATGCACGGCGCAAGCCCAACGCGACCACCGACAAATACGTCTCGCTGATCAATCTGGCGAGCATCGCCGCGCTCGAGGAACTCGTCGAAACCCCAGTCGCCCCGCTCCGCTTCCGCGCCAATGTCTATGTCGAGGGCATGCCCGCCTGGAGCGAGCACGATTGGATCGGGTCCCAGATCGCGCTCGGCGGCGCCCGCGTGCGGATCATCGCCGCGATCACGCGGTGCGCGGCGACGCAGGTCAACCCGGCCACCGCCGAGCGCGACCTCGACATCGTCGGCGCGCTGCAACGCGGCTTCGGCCACAATCTGATGGGCGTCTACGGCGAAGTCGTCGAGGGCGGCGATATCGCGGTTGGGGATGCCTTGGTAGTGGGCAAATCTGTCTGATGGTAATCCTGGCCCGGAAGCAAGCAGATGGAACGAATTTGCATTTCCGATTTTTCTATTTCGTCTCAAGTATTGTTCGAAGAGGTCATTTATAATGCCCCCAACTGCCTCGTGCACACCAATTTCCTTGAATTAAACGAAACTCTTGCCCTCCATCACCTCCGCAACGTGTACGTTGCGAAGCCCCAGACGATCCCGGCAATCAGGCTACATCGGCTTCCGCGTGGGGTCGACCTCGCAACGTTGAGGGATGAGGATTTCCTCGCCTTCCACGGTGACAGGGTTTTAGCGGATCAAGTCCGCCCCCAGTGGACCAAGGAAAACCTCGCTGCGGCTCTCACTCGAACCAAGGGAGTCGTCGAGCACTCAGAGGAAGCCCTACTCGTAGCCCGCTATGGTGTCCGGACATGGGGACATTGGTTAATCGAGCTACTACCTAAGGCGGTTTGCGTTGAAAAACTGTATCCCGGCCGTTTTCGTTTTGTGGTTCCCGAGACGTTAATAAGCAAAGAGGACTTGCGAACGATGCGGCAATCGCTCGCGGCATACGGTATCAGCCGCGATCGCCTGCTGCTGGTGCATGGCGGTTCCTTACATCGATTCATCAATTTATTTGCAGTTTCTCCAGTCTTCTTGCGACATCGCTCACCGCACCCGCAACTTGTCGCGCTGATGCGTTCCGCAATTCCGGCCCTCGATTCCGTCGTCGGAGTGCCGAAGAGCATAGCTTTATTGCGGCGGGAATCGCGAACTCGTCAGCTTGCGAATAACGCGCAGATCTGCGCCTATCTTGAAGCACGCGGTTGGTCCACGATCGATGTTGGCCACCTCGATTTCTTAGAGTCTGTCCGGGAACATCATTTGGGATTGCATAGTTTTCGCAACATCAGGCGGATTGATGCCAGGCGCAGGAAGGCGAGCGCCTTGCGGTTGAGATTTTCCCAATCCTTGGCCAGCCTGCGGCAGCGGTTGAGCCAGGCCAGG
>CAMATN010000167.1 GCA_945861155.1 Rhizobium sp. Q54 | reverse complement strand
CTCCCACGCTGCGCTCCGTCGGACTCGTGGCGGTCACTCCGCTCCGCGCGGGTCCCTCCTGTTCGCTACCGGGACAAGCCTGAACCAACGCCGGTGAGGGGTCCCGATTGGACGCGAAAAGGGGGTCGCAGTTGGAAGCGATTTGACAGTTACGTTCACGAGGTGGTGATCGCCTGCGGGGCCGAGGTGATCGCCCGTCATCCGCGCTCCTACGAGCGCGAGGACTTCGTTTTCGACCCGCTGCATTACCTGGCATTGCTCGAACGCAAGATCGGCGCTCTCGACCAGGCGGCCCCCCTGGTCGGCTGGGATCTGCCGGAGGAATTCGCCACGCTGCGTCGCCTGATCGAGGCGCGCATGGCCAAACGCGGCAAGCGCGAGTTCGTCCAGATCCTGCGGCTGCTGGAGGTATTCCGGCCCGAGGACGTGCTGGCCGGCGTCAAAGAAGCCATCGCCCGTGGCGCGATCGGCTTTGACGCGGTCAAGCATCTGGTGTTGTGCCGGATCGAGCGCCGGCCACCGCGGCTCGACCTGACAGTCTATCCCTACCTGCCGCGGGCGAGGGTGGCGATGACCTCGGCCAAGACCTATCTCGGCCTGCTCGCCGGGGCCGCGTCATGAGCGACACGCCCCAGCTTCTGCTCGCCCATCACCTCAAGGCGCTCAAGCTGCCGACCTTCCTGCGCGAATACGACAAGATCGCCCAGCAATGCGCCGCCGAGGGCGTCGACCACCCCCGCTATTTGCTGCGCCTGGCCGAACTCGAACTGATCGAACGGGAACGGCGGATGGTCGAGCGCCGCATCAAGGAGGCGAGGTTCCCGACAGTGAAAAGCCTCGACAGTTTCGACTTCACGGCGATCCCCTCGCTCAACAAGGCATTGGTCCTGGAGCTGGCCCGCTGCGAATACATTGCTCGCCGCGAGAACGTGATCGCGGTCGGCAACAGCGGCACCGGGAAGAGTCACATTGCCCTCGGATTGGGGCTGGCGGCCTGCCAGAAGGGCTTGTCGGTCGGCTTCACCACCGCCGCCGCCATGGTCCACGAGCTGATCGAGGCCCGGGACGAAAAGCGACTTCTCCGCCTGCAGCGCCAGCTGGCGGCCTACAAGCTGCTGGTCATCGACGAGCTCGGCTATGTGCCTCTGTCGACGACCGGCGCGGAGCTCTTGTTCGAGGTCTTCAGCCAGCGGTACGAGCGCGGCTCCACCATCGTCACCAGCAATTTGCCGTTCGACGAATGGACCGGCGTCTTTGGGTCCGAGCGGTTGACCGGCGCGCTGCTGGACCGGCTGACCCACCACGTCCATATCCTCGAAATGAATGGCGACAGCTATCGCCTCAAACAGAGCAAGCAGCGCCAGCGCGAGACGTAAAACCCCTGATGGCGGTCAGCCTGCCACGGTGCTCACTACGGGGAAGGTCCGGTGCTCGCCATGCTCGCGATGCTGCGCGTGGCTCCGCGCCTCCCATCCCCTACGCTGCGCGCCGTGGCCGCGCAAATGCCAGGTCGGGACGGGAAAGCAGGCGCTTTGATCGAACTGGAAAGCTGAGTTCGCGCTGACGCTGCTTGAGCCAGCGCCGCGAAGCCGCCGCCGCCCGGCCTTCTCTCACACCCGTCCGTGATGCATTTTTACTCCGGCCCGCCGATGCATTTTCTCTCCGGCGTTGACAGATCTTCACAGGTGATTCGGTATGGGTGGAGAGCGCGGGTGCTTTTCTCACTTCGGATGAGGACGGCGCGCCCGGCGTGTCGTTAGTCAGCGCCTCGGTACGCGACCTAGCTTACCCGCGCAAAACCAAAATACTCTCCACTCTCCGGTACAGCGCTCCGGATAGCCGAGTTCACCCCGTATCAGAATAGGCAATCGTCTTCGTCGGCCATACAGGACAGGAATTTCTGGCGAACTTGGTGCGCGGATACGCCCTTGACGTTAAGACTCATTTAAAGAATATTCAATCAAATTAGAACTGAGAACATGGATATTCTACTTAGGCGGGAGTACGTTGAATGTTTGCAACTGAAAATACTCAATGTCGGCCTAATTGGCGAAAAATGGCACTTCGATTCGCAACCATCGTGGCAGTGCTGTTGAGTGGTCCCGCGTTTGCCGCCACCGTGACAACAAATTTCACAGTCCAGATCACGATCCAAGCGACGTGCGTGATCCTGAGCGCCTCGACGCTGGACTTCGGAACGCAAGGCGTTCTTACGGCGAATGTCGATCAGGTCTCAACGATTGCGGTACAGTGCACGAATACGACGCCCTACAATATTGGCCTCAACGCCGGCATCTCGGCCGGCGCAACGGTCACCACCCGCAAAATGACCAACGGAGCGGCGACGGTCAGCTACGCACTCTTCAGCGACGCCGGACGGACGACGAACTGGGGCCAAACGATCGGTACCGACACGGTTGTGGGAACCGGCACCGGAGCATCGCAACCCTTTACGGTCTTCGGCCGCGTCGCGCCGCAAACCACGCCGGCGCCCAACACCTATACCGATACGATCACGGTCACGGTCACTTTTTGAACGCCGGTTGCCCACGAGGGATTTAAAATGCGGGCAACCGCCGGTGCGATTGCCGGGGCTGCATTGCTCGGCTCGCTTTCCACATCGGTGTGGGCTGCCTCTCTCCAGGTTTCCCCTGTCAGCATCGAGGTATTGGCGCCGGGCGCGGCAACAACCATCACGCTGAACAATGTGGGCACCGACCCCCTCAACGCCCAAATCCGCGTCTTTCGCTGGGTTCAGACGGATGGCGAAGAAAAGCTGGAACCGACGGATGACGTGATCGCGAGCCCGCCGAGCGCCAGCCTTGCAGCCGCGACGGCCTACACGGTGCGGCTGGTCAGGGTGTCGAAGCAGCCAATCGCTACCGGCGAATCCTACCGCCTCCTGGTTGACGAGCTTCCCGAGTCAACACCTGGGCAAAGCAGCGGCGTCAGGCTGATCATGCGCTATTCGGTCCCTGTCTTCTTCTATCCCCGCCAAACGGCTGAACCTAAGCTTTCCTGGTCACTCGAACAGCGCGGTGGGCAAGTCTATCTGTCGGTCACGAACAGTGGGGACCGGCATATGCGTGTCGCCGCCCTGAAGTTGCGCGAGGGCACCGCGACGGCGACATCCTTCGGCGACGGCCTCACAGGTTATGTGCTCGGCCACTCCATCATGCGGTGGAAAATACCCGGCAACTCTCAACGACTGGGCGTTGGCGGCCCGATCGTGGTTTCGGCCCAGGGTGATAACGGCCCGATCAGTGCCACGTTGTCCGCGCCGGCGCCGTCCAGGCGCTGACGCTGCTTGTCTGTCGCGTGGGCCAAGCCGGACTGGTCCGCGCACCGTCAGTCTCAGTCTGAAACCTATGTATCGCGCGCGCGTGCGGCTTGGCGCTGCCGGATTCGTCGGGATTGTGATCCTCGCGGAGGTAGTTTTGCCGGCTTGTGCTCGCGCCGCCGAGAGCGGGTGCGACTGGACTTTCCAGGGCTCATTGGCTGGTACCGTGCCGCAGCTTTACCCATCCCAGGGGCTCGATCTTCAGCTGCGTGGCAATCGCACGGAAATAGCGCAAACGCCTCCCGAACGGGGGCCGCCGAACAACGAGAGCGGGTGCGACTCGATTCTCCAGCGCTCATTGGCTGGTACTGTGCCACAGCCTCACCCACCCCAAGGACTCGATCTTGAGCTGCGTGGCAATCGCACGGAAATAGCGCAAACGCCTCCCGAACGAGGGCCGCCGGACGCAGAGAGCGAACCGCAGTCCCTCTTCGAACGCGCCTCCAGGGAAAAGGCGCCAAGAGCGGAGGAAACCGCGCATCAGCTTCAGCTCGAGGTCTATCTCAACGGTGCCCCCACCCGCTTGATCGGCTCCTTTATCCGGCTCTCGGGCCGGCAACTCGCGGCGACGCGAGCCGAGCTCGTGGAACTCGGCATCAAGGTACCGGGCGCCGGGGCTGGCGATGAGCGGATCGTTGTCAACAACCTTGCCGGAGTCTCCTACCGCTACGACGAACCCACGCAGAGCATCTTTTTCACGCTCGGCGACCGGCAGCGCGTCACCCAGACATACGACCTTCGCAGCGGCCCCGAGACGCCTCCTGCGGTTCGCGGCGACCTTGGCGCGGTCCTCAACTACAATTTATTCGGTGCGTCGACAAAATCCTTCAACGCCGGCGCCGTATCCTTCACGGGCGCGAATGCGTCGCTCGACGGGCGGGTTTTCGGACCCTACGGCACGTTGGGCCAGTCGGCGATCCTCGGCGCAACGACAGCCCGCGATCTCGACGCGCTTCGATTGGAAACGAATTGGACCTATACCGTTCCGCAAAAATTGCTGACCTACCGGGTCGGCGACACGATTTCCGGCGGTCTTGCCTGGACGCGCCCGATCCGGCTCGGGGGAGTGCAGGTGCAACGCAATTTCGCCTTGAGGCCGGACCTGGTGACGATGCCGTTACCGTCGATTTCAGGCAACGCCGCGGTGCCGTCCACGCTAGACGTGTATGTCGACAACCTCAAGGTCAGTTCGCGGGCGGTGCCGTCGGGACCCTATCAGATCGTCAATATTCCGGTGCTCTCCAGCGCCGGGACCGCGCGCGTCGTCGTGCAGGACGCGGCCGGCCGCCAGATCGAAACCAGCCTGCCCTTTTTCAGCTCGCCCATTCTGCTGCGGGAAGGGCTGACCGACTTTTCGCTCGAAGCCGGATTGCCGCGACTTTTTTACGGAACGATCTCTAACTCGTATGTCGCCAACCCGGTAGGTTCGGCCAGCCTGCGGAGCGGTTTGTATGATGGGCTCACCCTCGAAGCGCATGCCGAAGGGGGAGCAGGCCTGCGCAATCTCGGCGCTGGTACCGTCACCCGCTTGGGCTCAGCCGGCGTGCTGTCGGTCGCCGCAAGCGGCAGTCAGGCCTCAAATGCACTCGGGTTGCAAACCTATCTCGCGTTCGACAGCCAGATCATGGGGCTCGATTTCCATGCGAGTTCGCTGCAAACGTTCGGCAGCTTCAATGATCTGGCATCGGTGACTGCACGTTTCCTCCCGGCCTTGAGCGTGTTTTCAGGCGTTTCTGCCCTCGGCACGACTGCGCTGCCGCTACTGACGAGCAACAAACCGCCAAAATCCCTCGATATCGCTTCGATCAGCCTGCCGGTCCCGTTCGACGCGTCGAGAATCAATCTCGGTTTCGTGCACAGTGTTTTCAGTGACGGGCTGCGCTCTGATTTCGTCAACGTCTCGTACTCGCGCTCGCTCTTTGCCGATGTGTCGGCCTATCTGACGGCATTTACCGACCTGCGCGGCAAGAAAAGTTCGGGCGTCTTTGTCGGCTTGTCGATGCCGCTCGGCAATTTTGCATCGTCCGTCGGGCCGGTAATGGCGTCGACCAACGTGTCCGCCACGCCCCGCGGCACCGGCGTGACCACCGACCTCGTCAAGACACTTCAGCCCGAGCCTGATAGCTATGGCTGGCGCCTCCAAGGCAGAGAGGGCAACACGCCTTACCATGCCGCGGCGGCATCCTATCGTTCCTCGTTTGCCCAGTTCGACGGTGGCGTCCTGCAGCTCGGCCGCGACGTGAATTTCACCGCACAAGCCCAGGGCGCGGTCGCGGCGATGGGCGGCGGCATGTTCCTCGCCAATCGCATCGACGACGCGTTCGCGGTCGTCAATGTCGGCGCACCGGGCGTCGATGTGCGCCACGAGAACCGGCCGGCCGGGAAGACCGACGCCGATGGCCAGCTCTTGATACCAAACCTCAGGTCTTACCAGGCGAACAGCATCTCGATCGATGCGCGGGACCTGCCGCTCGATGCCGATGCCCCGGTGACCCACAATTTCGTGGTACCGGCAGACCGCAGCGGCGTGAGGGTTGATTTCGGCATCAACACCGACGTCAAGGCGGCGGTTGTAATCCTGTCGGACAAGGCCGGCAACTTCATCGTCCCGGGGGTGCGCGGGCATCTCGAAGGCGCCAAGGAAGCGTTCGTGGTCGGCTACGACGGCCGGGCCTATGTCAAAGGCCTCGGCGCCGCCAACAGCGTCGCAATCGATCTCGGAGGGAGCGAATGCCGCGCGTCCTTTCCATTCACGCCTCAAAAGAATACCCAGATCGTGATCGGACCCGTGGTCTGCCGATGAGCCGGCGGTCGCGCATCGTCGATGGCTTGATCTGCATCGTCGCTGTCGCGGCGATGATTGCCTGGGCGACGCCAGCGCGCGCTGTCCTCACCTGTACCTTCACGATCACCAACATCAACTTCGGAAACATCAATCTGACGGCGAATACAGTTTTTGATACAACCGGAACATTCTCGGCCACCTGCACAGGCGGCGTTGGGAATTCAACCGCGCGCATCTGCCCGAATATTAGTAGCGGGAGCGGTGGCACCACAACGGGTAACCCGCGTTTCCTGCTGAACGGGGCTACGCAGCTTAACTACAATCTTTACTCGAACGCAGCGCGTACGACGGTGTGGGGGTCCCACCTTTGGGGGTTTACCCAACGTCCGCCCACAATCAATATATCGCTCAACGGTAGCGGCAACGGCAGCGCAACAAGATCGATCTTCGCGCGAATATCGACGGGACAACAGACGCGGCCTACCGGGACCTATGCCTCGTCGTTCTCCGGCAGCAACACCCAAATTGCCTATGCTCGATCGACGGTTGGAAACTGCGCGGCAATCGGGGCCACGAACGCGACAGCCGCCCCGTTCACGGTTACCGCGACCTATCCCGCTATATGCTCGGTCAGTGCGGCGACGCTCAATTTTGGCGCGACGGGCGTATTAACGACGGCGGTGAATGGATCAAGCACATTGACGGCGACGTGCAGTTCGACGACGCCCTACAATATTGGCCTCAACGCCGGCACCGGGTCGGGGGCCACAGTGGCGGCCCGCAAGATGACCTCCGGGGCGGCCACGGTCGGCTACTCGCTCTACACCAACAGCGCACGGACCACTATCTGGGGCAACACGGTCGGAACAAATACCGTTTCGGGAGTCGGAGCCGGTGTCGCGCAGAACTACACGGTCTTTGGCCAAGTGCCGCCGCAAGCGACCCCTCAGCCAGCTACATACGTCGACACAATCATCACCACGGTCACCTATTAAGGGCGGCGGGCATGCCAGTGTCCGTGATGGATAACCGGTCTTACGGAAATCCGTGTCGCGGGGTGTCGCGGGCCTGCCCGATTGCGTTCCGCGCGAACGAGTGCCAGAGTTGTGCAATCGCATATAGCGGTTTTTATGATGGAGCTAGATTGAAAAGGCTCACCCAGCGGTGCTGCGCGTGCACTCGATGCAGGGGGGGTATCGGCGATCACATGGTGATCGATGCCATGAGTTGCGTTTTCTGCCGTACGCGACGGCGGAGTTTCAAGTGATCACGGGTCGATCCGTCGCCATAGTGCTGCGGAAGGAATGGAGAGCCACCTTCCCGAATACGTCTCAGCTCCGCTGGCTGGCGATCGTGGCGGTGGCCTATATCGCGGCCGCCACGATCGGATTCACGCTCGCTTTCGAGACCAAACAGGTGACTGCTATTTGGCCTCCGACGGGAATCGCCCTCGCTGCCTTCCTTCTGCGGGGAACAAGGATTTGGCCAGGGGTCTTTGTCGGTGCGTTCGTCAGCAACGTCCTCAGCGACGCGCCAATTTACACGGCGGCGGGAATCGCGGTTGGCAATACGCTGGGACCGCTCTTTGGCGCATATCTCCTCCGCCGCTTCGTCCGCATCGACGTGAGCCTGAGCCGATTGCGGGACGTGTTGGGTCTTGCCACGTTCGGCGCGGCGGTGGCGATGACCATTACGGCTACGAACGGCGTGATGAACTTGGCGGTCGGGGGAATCATACCCTGGGCGGCTGTTCCCTCTGTCTGGTGGGTCTGGTGGGCCGGGGATGCCATGGGCGCGCTGCTCATAGCACCGGCCATCCTTACTTGGTATGCCAACCCGCGCCTCGCTTGGAGCGGCGAGAGACTTCTTGAACTTACCGTCGGCGCAGCCGCCCTGATCCTGGTCAGCGGAATCTTCTTCTCGACGGGCCTGCCACTTGCCTATCCGGTCTTTCCCGTCGTGATTTTGGTGGCCCTGCGCTTCGATCAGCGAGAGAGCGCAGTCGCGGTCTTAATCGTGTCGGCCGTGGCGGTTTGGCAGACGATTCACGACCGCGGACCGTTCGGGTCGGGATCGCTCGACCATCGTTTGGCGCTACTCGTCACATTCATGGCCGTCCTCGCCGTCACGGCGCTAGCGATCGGCGCTTTGGTAGCGGAGCGCCGCCGCGCCGAGGCGTCGCTCCGTCGTGCAAACGACGAGTTAGAAGAACGGGTCGCGGCGCGATCGGCTGAACTTTCTGAAGCTAAGGAAACACTGAGCAATGCCGGCGCGGCTGATGGTTTGGCGATGCGGGCCTAATTTCTGGCCGCGACGCGCCGGGTAACGGCATCAATCGGCGGAAATCGGGGTTGTTTTTGTGTTTTCCTGTGTTGTTTTAGGGATCGAGA
>CAMATN010000166.1 GCA_945861155.1 Rhizobium sp. Q54 | reverse complement strand
TTGTCGCGCCGCGTCTGCCTCTTCTTGCCGGCGTATTCCGCTTGCGAAAAGCTCCCCTGGCGCTGCATCGTCCCGCCCCTTGGTCTCCATCCCCACAGCAGATTCTACCCGATGCGAGTGGCGGAATGCGCCTTATTTCAGTGTTTCCCTTGCCGTCGCTGCTTGTCTCCGCAGCTCTGCTTCCGTTTGTGATTAATATCATCTCCAGCTATTGCTATGATCGTTGGAAAAACCCCGAGAATGACTCAGTCGAACTTCAGTTCTTCGTTGAATCGCGCGGTCACCCATGTGTCTGGTTCAAGTATAAGGGAAAGGTTACAGAACTCTCGGAGAGAATGCTTGCTGAGGCTGCGCGCTGCCTTCCAATAGTGCCCCACCGCGAAAAAAACGGCCATTTACTTACGGAAGACGACGAGCCGGAACGGTCGAATGGCGGACCGGACAAATAGCGGAGCGAGGCATTTGAACGAGCAAACTGCGCTTTTCGAGCTACAAGAACAAATCGCGGCCGCCACAACGGAGCCCGATAAGGAAACTTGGCAAAGATTATTAAATAATGCCCAAGGCTTGCATCAGGCTGCCATTGCAAGCGGCGACGAAGAATCTGCTAATTTGGGATGGTTCCTCGCAGAGGCTACCTCATGTTGGGGCGGATACATATCGGTTTTTAAGGACCTTCAGCACGGATTATATTACAAGGCTTGGTGTGAAATGGAGAGGATCGAAATCTCATTAATGAATATCAAGAACAACGTGTCCGGCGATTATGACAAGCTCGGGCTTTCGTTCCTCAACTCACAAACTCAAGCATTTCAAGTACTTTTCCCCTACACTGTGTTTTTTAGCCCTGAGATCATTGTAGGCTATGAGTTGTGTAGCATCTGCAGAACGAGGATAAATCCCTGGCGATCCTGCGGTCACGAGATTGGCCGCATTTATGGCGGCCGGCTTTGTTGCCGGCTAGCTCATGATATTGAGTTAGTTTCGATCTCTATCGTCCGAAAGCCGGTTCAGAAATACTCAGTAGGATTTTCCAAGGACGACGACGGAAATACGATTGACCAGCATGATTATGCTACCGTCAAATTTGTGATTGATCGCCTGAATTCTCCGCTCGATCAGTTTTCTGCAGAGTGGATCAAGGCATATCACCCTCACGAATTGTTCGCACACGTCTCGGAACGAGATGCGTGCCCTTGCGAATCGGGTATCGCATATGGCGAATGCTGCCGGGAACGGCCAGGGGTCATCCGGCCTCACCTTCAGGTCTTATTTGAAAAGGAACCACCCGCCGATTTACCGACTGTGCAACTTGCCGGTTATGACGGATATGGCCGGGTCGGTGGGAAGCTACAGTTCTAGCTCCTTTACGCCCGGCCGTCGCCGAGCGGGTGTTTGCGCAGGAAATCGAAATCGCAGCCGCGGTCGGCCTGCAATATCTCGCGGCGGTAGAGCCTGGCGTAGCCGCGTTCCGGCATCGGCGCCGGGGCGGTCTTGCGACGCGCCAATTTCTCGGGCGGGACCAGCAGGTCGATGCGGCGCTCGTTGACGGACAGGCGGATGCGGTCGCCGTTGCGCACCTTGGCGAGCGGCCCGCCGCTCGCCGAATCCGGGGTCACATGCAGCACGATCGAGCCATAGGCGGTGCCGCTCATCCGGGCGTCGGAGATGCGCACCATATCCTTGACGCCGGCGCGCGCGAGCTTGGCCGGGATCGGCAGGTAGCCGGCCTCCGGCATGCCCGACGGCGATAGCGGGCCGGCATTCTGCAACACCATGAAATCGTCCGGGGTCACGTCGAGCGCCGGGTCGTCGATGCGCGCCGACAGATCCTCGAGCGAGGTGAAGACGACGGCGCGCCCTTCCTTCTCGAAGAGGCTGGGGTCGGCGGCGGAGCGCTTGAAGATCGCCCCCTTCGGCGCGAGCGAGCCGAACAGCGCGACCAGCCCGCCAACCGGCTGCAATGGCTCGGCGAGCGGCCGGATCACCTCGCGGTCGACGCGCCGGTCGCCCGGACCCGCCGGGGTCGCCAGGCGTTCGCCGAGCGTTTCGCCCGCCACGGTCATGCAGTCGAGGTTGAGCAGCGGCGTTAATTCGCGCAACACCGCGCCGATGCCGCCGGCGGCGAACAGATCCTCCATGTAATGCGGGCCGGTCGGCTTCAGATCGACCAGCACCGGGGTCGAATCGCTGATCTCGTTGAGCCGGTTCAAATCGATATCGACCCCGGCGCGCCCGGCGATCGCGGTCAGGTGCAATACCGCGTTGGTCGAGCCGCCGATCGCCATTAGCACGCGCAGGGCGTTCTCAATCGATTGCGGGGTGACGATGCGGTCGGGGGTCAGCTTGCTCGCGGCGAGCCGCATCGCGGCGCGGCCGGTGGCCTCGGCGGCGCGCAGCCGGTCGGCGTGGACGGCGGGGATCGCCGCGCTGCCCGGCAGGATCATGCCGAGCGCCTCGGCGAGCGAGGCCATCGTGCTCGCCGTGCCCATCACCGCGCAGGTGCCGGCGGTGGTCGCCAGATTGCCCTCGATCTCGTCGATTTCGGCCGAATTGACCTCGCCGGCGCGGTACTTGGCCCAGAACCGGCGGCAATCGGTGCAGGCGCCGAGCCGCTCACCCTGCCAGCGCGAGGTCAGCATCGGCCCGGCGACGAGGCCGATCGCCGGCCGGTTGGCCGACACCGCCCCCATCAGCTGCGCCGGCACGGTCTTGTCGCAGCCGCCGACCAGCACGACCGCATCCATCGGCTGGGCGCGGATCATCTCCTCGGTATCGATCGCCATCAAATTGCGGAACATCAGGCTGGTCGGGTTGAGAAACACCTCGCCCAGCGAGATCGTCGGGAACACCAGCGGCAAGCCGCCAGCCGCCAGGACGCCGCGTTTCACGGCGTCGATCAGTTCGGGGAAATTTCGGTGGCAGTTGTTGAAGCCCGACGACGTGTCGGCGATCCCGATCACCGGCCTTGCCAGCATCTCGGTCGAATAGCCCATCGAGCGGGCGAACGAACGGCGCAGATAGCGGGCGAAATCGGGATCGCCGTAGTTCGTGAGGCCGCGGGCCAAGCCGACTGGTTCAGTCATGCGGATACCTTTCGCAACGAGATCGACGCCAGCTTGCCGCGTTGTCGCAGGTTTGTGTAGGGCGGATCAGCGCAGCGCAATCCGCCAATGCCGCCAATGCCGCCAATGCCGCCAATGGCGGATTACGCTGCGCTGATCCGCCCTACGTCAGCAGCGGGACGTAGCCGTCGAGGACGCGCAGGATCTCGTCGCGGCTCTGGTCGGGGATTTCGAGGACGGCTCGGTCGATGCCGGCCGCTTCGTATTCTTTCAGCGCTTCCTTGTCGGGCGGGGCGCGGAACACCGAGGTCGAGATCGTGCGCGGATCGCGCCCGGCCGCCTTCGCCATGTTGTGCAGCCGGTCGAGCTGCTGCCTGATCTCGAAGCCGCGGCCCGGGCGCGGGAACCAGCCGTCGCAATACTCGACGACGCGCTTCAGCGTGTAGTCGGTCTCGCCGCCCAACAGGATCGGCGGATGCGGCCGTTGCGCCGGCTTCGGGAACGACCAGACCTTGTCAAAATCGACCATCTCGCCGTGATATTCGGCCTCGTCCTGGGTCCACAGCGCCTTCATCGCGAGGACCCGCTCGCGCATCAGCTTGAAGCGGGTGTTGTAGCGGGCGCCGTGGTTCTCCATCTCCTCGACGTTCCAGCCGCCGCCGATGCCGAACTCGACCCGGCCGCCCGACAGCAGGTCGAGGCTCGCGACGGCTTTGGCGGTGACGATCGGGTCGCGCTCGGGAATCAGACAAATGCCGGTGCCGAGCCGCAATTTCTTGGTCACCGCCGCGGCGAAGGACAGCGCCACGAACGGGTCATGGGTATGGGCATAGCGCTTGGGCAGTTCGCCGCCGCTCGGGAACGGGCTCTTGCGGCTGGTCGGGATGTGCGTGTGCTCGGGCACGAACAGCGATTCAAAACCGCGCTCCTCGAGCGCCGTCGCCAATTCGGCGATGTTGATCCCGTAATCGACCGGAAAATAGAAAACCCCGATTTTCATAAATTCCTCCAGGAGAACAGCTCATTACCGCGTTTGCACCGCACTTTGCGTCCGTCGAGACGCGCGCCCTCATCCTGAAGAGCCACCCCCAGGCGGCGTCTCGAAGGGCGGGCGCTCCTCAGGCTTAGGAGCAATTGTGCCCAGCACCAAAACATACCCCATCCTGAGCGTTTGTGAATCTATCTGCGATCACCGGGACCGCCGCCGTGCGTCCTTCGAGACGCCCGCGTTGCGGGCTCCTCAGGATGAGGTTATTTCTTAATGACATCAAAGACTTATCCTCATCCTGAGAAGGCGCGGAGCGCCGTCTCGAAGGACGCGTGATGGTATGACCGAGTTTAGAGCCGCCGTGGCGCGACGTGCCGGGATGGCCTGGCCAGCTCGTCTTGCGCGGCGACGAGGGCCAGTTCGTAGCGGCCGAGGCGCGCTGTCGTTTCGATTACCGCAAAGATCGCGGCGGCAGTCCGGGCGAGGGCGTCGGGGAGGGTGTCGCCGCGCAGCAGGCGCGCCAGGAACAGCGCGGCCGTGACATCGCCGCAGCCGTTCAGCACGATCGGCAGGCGGGGCGTCTCGACCGCCCAGACCCCGTCCGGCCCGGCCGCCAGCATGGTGAACCGGTCGGGTTCGGCATCCAGGCTCGTCAACAGCACGATCCCCGGTCCCCGCGCGCGCAGCGCGGCGGCGGCGTCCGCCGCCTCGGCGAGGGTCGCGATTCGCGCGCCGGTCAGGTTTTCGAGCTCGAAGCGGTTCGGCGTCACGATGTCGGCGAGGGGGAGCGCGCGGTCGCGGAAGAATTCGGCGATCCCCTCGGTCACATAGGACCCGGTGTCGATGTCGCCGATGACCGGGTCGCAACAGAACAGCGCGCGCGGGTTGGCGGCGCGCACCCGCTCGACGATGTCGAGCAGTACCGGGCCGGTCGCTGCGTCGCCGAGATAGCCCGACAGCACCGCGTCGATCTGCGGCAGCACGCCGAGAGCTGCGATCCCCTCGAATAAAGCGGCGATCTCCGCTGATGCGATCGTCGAGCCGCGCCACCGCCCATGGCCGGTGTGGTTCGAGAACGCCACCGTGTCGAGCGCCCACGCCTCGACGCCGAGGCGCTGCAGCGCGAACACCGACGCGGCATTGCCGACATGGCCGTAGGCAACCCGCGACTGCACCGAAAGGACGCTTGGCATCGAAATGGCCGATCAATTCTGGCGGTCGAGGCCGTCGAAGAAATGCTTGAGGCTGAGGAACACGGCGATGCCGCTGGCGATGAATAGCGCGATGCCGGCATCGTGCAGCCCGCCATGTTCCATCCCGGCGGCGATGAACAGCCCGGCGAGCCCCACGACCACGAAGACGACGATGACCGCCGCCAAATTCGCCATGCCGTCGACCAGCAGAAAGCTCGCCCAGCCGGGCTGGCCGCCGTCGAAACGGTTTTTCAGCCGCATGAACGCCAGCGCGATCGCCGCGATGCTCAAAATGAGGCCGCAGGCGTAGTCGCCTGGGGCACGGTCGGCGCTGGCAAAGAACGCGCCGAGCACGGCGAGATAGAACAGAACCGCGAGCGAGGCCCAGAAAGCGATCCAGGCGCCATGGCCCGCCTCAGGCGGCTCGGTCTCCGCAACCGGTCTCGTCGTCGATTGATTCATGCCGCTCGCATTGCCTCGCTTCGGCGACGGCGGGTCTGCCCAACCCGCACCCGGCGAATTATAACGGGAAAGAGGCGACCAACGGAGTTTTCCGATGTCGGCATCGATTAGACCGCGTCGCAGCGTGCTGTTCCTGCCCGGCTCGAACCCGCGCGCCCTCGAAAAGGCCCGCGAGCTTCCCGCCGACGGGCTGATCTTCGATCTCGAGGACGCGGTTGCCCCTGACGCCAAGGACGCCGCGCGCGGCGGCGTCGCGGCGGCGTTAAGCCTCGGCTTCTATTCCCCACGCGAGCTGATCCTGCGCGTCAACCCGCTCGACACTCCCTGGGGACACGGCGATCTGACCGTCGCGGCGACCCTGCCGATCGACGCGGTGCTGATCCCCAAAGTCGAGGATGCCGAGCGGGTCCGCCGCACCGTGGCGTTGCTCGACGAATCAGGCGCGCCGCCCGGGCTTTGCGTGTGGTGCATGATCGAGACCCCGCGCGGGGTTCTCGCGGCGGCCGAGATCGCCGGCGCCGACAAGCGGGTCGGGGCATTGGTCGCCGGCACCTCGGATTTGACGGCGGATTTGCGGGCGCGCGAGACACGCGACCGCCTGCCGTTGCTGACCGCGCTCGGTCTGATCCTGCTCGCGGCGCGGGCGCATGGCCGCTCCGTCCTCGACGGCGTCCATCTCGACCTTGCCGACGGGGAGGGGTTTGCCGCGGTCTGCCGGCAAGGGCGCGATCTGGGCTTCGACGGCAAGACGGTGATCCACCCACAGCAGATCGACCCGGCGAACGCCGCGTTCACCCCGACCGCCGAGGAGGTGTCGCGGGCGCACCGGATCATTGCCGCCTATACCGAGGCAATCGCCGCCGGCAAGGGCGCGATCCGGCTCGACGGCCGGCTCGTCGAGGCGCTGCATGTCGAGGAGGCCCGTCGAACCCTCGCCCTGGTGGACGCGATCGCGACGCGCGCCGTGGGCTGACAGGGCGGCGATCAGGGCACCGCCTCGTCGGGATAGACGCCCCAGATATCGGTGCGGCGCATCCAGCCGGAGAGGTTGGCGTGCTCGATCCTGCACCACGCGCCGCGGCATTCCGCCAGTCGCGCCACCACCCCCGGCGCGACGCGGGCGACCACGGAAGAGGCCGGTTCAGGCTGTCGGTAGAGCGGCCGGTCGGCGCCCTTGTTGACGATGACGTGGCGTTTGCCGGTGACCATGTGCTGCTGCACCCAGCCGGTCGTGCCGTCCCACTGGCGGATGCGGCGCCAATTCTCGAACTGGGCGGTGATCTCGACCGGCATGTCCTTGCGCGTCAGCACCCATTCGATCGGATAGCGCCGCCCCGGGCCGCTGCGCAGATTGACCTTGTCGGATTGCAGGCTGACGAACCGCGGCACTTTGAGCCCCGTTGCGGCCGGATTGGCCGCTAACGCGGGGGCCTGCCGCGCGAAAGCGATCAGCAGCGACAGTCCGACAATCGCCGCGATGCCTGACCGCCGAGACGAGCGACCCGCCCCCTGATTCTGTCTCTGGGCCATGCTCCCCCAGTTGGCCCACCAACCCGCGACGGATAAGAGCTAACGCTGTCCTGGGGCGGCGGCGCGAATCAGTAGTATCTCAGTTTCGAGTTGCAGGAGCGTCGTGCGTCCTTCGAGACGCGCCCGCTGGGCGCTCCTCAGGATGAGGCTAAGCTCTTGATAAAATTAAGAAATAACCTCATCCTGAGGAGGCCGCGAAGCGGCCGTCTCGAAGGACGCATGGGGATCATCCACAGCGTCAAACTGAGACACTACCCGCGAATCGGGCCGCTGCCCGGTCAATCCGCGCTGGCGGCGGCCGGCGCGCCGCAGGTCGGGCAGTCGGGGTCCTTGGCGATCCGGATCCGGTGGAAGCGCACGCGCAGCGCCTCGTAGATCAAGAGGGTGCCGTCGAGGCTGTCGCCAAGCCCGATCAGCTCCTTCAATACCTCGACCGCCTGCAACGTGCCCATCACCCCGGCAACGGCGCCGAGAATGCCGGCCTCCTCGCAGCGCGGCACGGTGTCGGGCGGCGGCGGCTCGCGGAACAGGCAGCGGTAGCACGGGTGGCCATCGCCGAGATAAGGCCGGAAGGTCGACAGCTGGCCCTCGAACGGCGCCAGCGCCGCGGCGACCAGCGGCTTTTTGAGGCGCGAGCACAAATCGGTCAGCAGATAGCGCGTGGCGAAATTGTCGCTGCCGTCGGCGACGAGGTCGTAGCCGGCGATCAGATCGGCCGCGTTGTCGGGGCCGAGCCTCATCGGGTGCGTCTCGACCCGGATGCCGTCATTGACCGAGGCCAGCGTCGCGCGCGCGCTGTCGACCTTGAGCTCGCCCACCCGCTCGGTCGCGTGCACGATCTGGCGCTGCAGATTGGTCAGGTCGACCCGGTCGTCGTCGATGATGCCGATCGTGCCGACCCCGGCCGCGGCGAGATACATCAGCATCGGCGAGCCGAGCCCGCCGGCGCCGATCACCAATACGCGCGAGGCGAGCAGCTTCTCCTGCCCCTCCTCGCCAACCTCGTCGAGGATCAGGTGACGGGCATAGCGCTGGAATTGCTGTTCGGTCAGCTCCATCGGCCTGCCCTCTTAGAGCCCGTCGAACAATGCCGTCGACAGGTAGCGCTCGGCGAGATCCGGCAGGACCGTGACGATCGTCTTGCCCGCCATGTCCGGCCGCGCGCCGATTTCCAGCGCCGCCGCCAGCGCCGCGCCCGATGACGTGCCGACCGCCAGCCCGTCGAGACGGGCAGCTTTCTGCGCGACCCGTAGCGCCGTGTCGTAGCTGATGCAAATG
>CAMATN010000165.1 GCA_945861155.1 Rhizobium sp. Q54 | reverse complement strand
GAAAATCCCCAGCGCCCATGGTACTGTGTCTTAAGGCACGGGAGAGTAGGTCGCCGCCAGGTCCTCCAATCCACCCTACAAACCCCACCCCACGCGGGGTGGAGCAGCCCGGTAGCTCGTCAGGCTCATAACCTGAAGGTCATAGGTTCAAATCCTATCCCCGCAACCAGCTTGATTTGCTCTGCAAGCCCGGCAGCCGAAAGGTTGCTGGGCTTCTTGCTATCCGCGGCAAGAGCAAGGATTCCCGCTAGCTCGCCGCGCAATTCGACCCTTAGCTTGCCGTCGTCGGGCACCAGCTGGATCTCGTCGATCAACGAGCGGATCAGCTCGAACGCCTCTTCCCGCATCACCTGATCCTGCAGCGCATCCTGCAGCCGCGCGACGCGCTGCCGGTAAACCTCGGCGAGGTTGGGATGGATCAGGGGCGCCGGGGCATCCGTCGCGGCGAGCTCCTGCTGCAATACCAGCTGAGCGGCCTCCAGCGTCACCAACTCCTGCTTCAGCGCGCGAAACGGCGCGTCGTCGTCGGTGATCAGTTCGACGATCCGGCGGATGCGGCGCTCAACACGGTCAAGCTCGTGGTGCTTGGCAGCTGCGGCGGCATTCCCATCCGCGCGCAGCCGGTTCACCTCGCGGTGGAACTCCTCACAGAACGCCTTGAAGAGGTCCGGTGCCATGAGCCGGTCGCGCAATCCGTCGAGGATCAATTTTTCCAGCGTATCGAGGCGGAGATTGAGGCGATTGCCGCAGGTGCCGCGATTGCGCGCGGCGGCGCAGCCGAGAAGATTGGCGCTAATCTTGACGTAGCTGGAGCCGCACGCACCGCACTTGGCGAGGCCGGTGATCAGAAAGCGCGGCCGCTTCCGAGCCCAAAATGGTCTCTCGCTCAGAGCTGGTCGCGTGTTGCGCTTGATTGTCTGCTGTCGCGCCTTGACCCTGTCCCAGAGATCCTCCGGAATGATGCGCAGTTCTGGGATCTCCTGCACGATCCAGCGATCGGGCTCGTTGAGCCGGGAAATGCGCTTTCCGGTCGTCGGGTCTCTGATGTAGCGCAGCCGGTTCCATACCATCCGGCCGATATATAGTTCGTTGTTGAGGATGCCGGTGCCGCGGGCGGTGTTGCCGTTAAGGGTTGAGGGGTCCCATGCACCACCGCGCGGGCCCGCGCGGTGTTCCCGGTTCAGATCGATCGCAATCCGGCGGGGCGACTTACCAGCTGCGAACCCGGCGAAAATCCGGCGCACGATTGCGGCTTCAATCTCGTTGATCCTGCGCGCGCCATGGATCGGTCCGCCACGAGCGTCGTGCTCGCGGACAACATCATAGCCGAAGCACAATCCTCCGCCAGACCTGCCGGCGCGCACTCGGCCCTCCAGCCCGCGGCGCGTCTTATCGGCCAGATCCTTCAGGAAGAGCGCGTTCATTGTGCCCTTGAGGCCGACATGGAGTTCGCTGATCTCGCCTTCGGAGAGGGTGAACAGCCGCACGCCGGCAAAGCGCAGACGCTTGAAGAGGCCGGCAATGTCCTCCTGGTCGCGCGACAGCCGATCGAGCGCTTCGGCTACGACCACGTCGAATTGGCCGCGTCGCGCGTCTTCGAGCAGATTCTGATAAGCCGGCCGGAGGGCGCTTGCGCCGCTGAGTGCGCGGTCCGTGTACGCGTGGAGGTACTGCCAGCCCTCGACCTCGATCCGCGCGCGGCAGAGCCGAATCTGGTCCTCGATCGAGGCGTCACGCTGCAGGTCTGAACTGTATCGGGCGTAGATTACGGCGATCACGGGAAATCTCTGCGAGAGGATCGGCGCGACACCCGGATAGCATTGCGCGCTCGATCTGTCGATTGCTTGTCGATCCCGGCCCTCTTGCCGGCACACGACCGGGATGCGCTCCCGGCGCGGATCGATTCCACCATCCTGTGATGCCGACTAGCGGCGTCGAGGGCGCGAGCGAGATTGTATACCTGCTGCGTCACCCGGTCGTCGGCATGACCGAGGAGCTGCCGGGCGATCCCGACATGTTCGGGATCGCGGATCGCGAGCTCGGTCGAACAGATCTTACGAAAGAGATGGGCGTTTACCACCCGGCCGAGTTCGCGCTTCGTGACCGTGCTGACGCGTCCACCGACCTCCTTGGCGGTAAGCGGCTTGCCGCCGTTGCTGATCCAGAATGCGTCCCCGGCCAGGGGCGCCGGCGATCGACGCACCAGTTCCGGTCGGTAATGGTCGATATACCTCTCGATCGGCTGAGTGAAAGTGTGCGGCAGCGGCATCTCGAACGGCCGCCCGTTCTTGGTCTCGCCCGGACCAAAGGTAATCCACCACTCGTCGCCGCGACGTTGCAGGCTGCGTCCGATGGACATGGCAGCCATATTGCGCGATCGCACATGACAAGCAGAGAGGATGCAGATCATCAATCCGTCGCGGAACAGCAAGGCTCGACGAAACGCCTTCAATCCGTTGCCTGCCTCGGCGCGCTGCATAAGTTCCATGCCCAGATCATGGACCGTGGTCGCGGGTACCAGTCGGGCGCGATCGTCGCGTGCCGGCGTGGCCATGCGGCGCAGTCGAGCCCGGATCCGACGCAACCACGCCCAATCGATATTCGGAGCCATCACGGCTGCGGCGCGAACGAGCTGGAGAAGGCGGCCGGCCACGGTGCTCGAGTGGTTGCGCTCGCGCAGTTCGCCGACGTAGGCCTCTACGCGAGCGCGGCTGATCCTTGTTGCTGGCGATTGGTCCGGATCTAAATCTCCTGCCTGGGCCAGAAACGACAAGAATGTTCCGTAGCCCCTGGCGATGATGGAGCTGGTCGCCGGTGCCCATGATGCGGCGAGGCCATCATCGTCAAGGAGCCCACCCCGGCGATGCGCTGCCGTCCAGGCGGCGCGATCCGGCTCCGGCCACTCTGCCACCGGCAAGCAGCGCCGAACGGTGCCACCAGCGAATTCAGGCATGCGGGGCTCCTACGCCAAGGTTGCCGGCCCGAATTCCGAGAATCGTTTGGGCATAGTGTCGAGCCGCGCTGGCGCTCTCGGCCCCGGCGTAGAAGGCGATCGTCGTCTTGATATCCTTATGGCCGAGGAGCTGCCGTACCACCTCGTACTGGCCCGGGTTGCGGTCGAGGAAGATCTTGCCTACAGCATGGCGGAACCGATGCGCCGGCATGTCGAGGCGCGTGTAGTCATGGACCAGTTCTTTGATCTGGCTGCTGAGCGCGCCGTTTCCCTTGTTGCGGTCAGGCGTCTTACCGGGGAAAAGGAACCGGCTCTGCCCGATCGTCAGCAACGGCCGCCACTCGTTGATATAGGTATCAAGGAGCCCTACCGAGTCCGCCATCAGGGGGAATTCAAGATCGTTGCGGTTCTTGACTTCGTCCGCCACGAAGTGGAGGTGGACGGCACGGGCCTTGCGGGCGCCGACCTCCAGCAAATGTCGGTCCAAGCGGATCGAGGCGAGGTTCTGGATGCGCACCGGAGCGTTGAGCAGCAACTCGATCGCCAGCGCGGTCTGGATCATCTTCGCCTCCCGGTAACCCGTCCGGCTACTGGCCTGCATCTCGCGAAGGATCCGCTGTGGCAGCCGCAGCAGCGCCTCGACCGCGGCACGGTCGTCAAAGGCGCGAAGCGCTTCCCGATTGCGCGCGGTCATCCCGTGCTGGGTGACCTTGAGCTTCTTTTTCATGGTGCGGAGCCTGGCGATCGTGGCTTCCGGTATGTCGAGCCGAGCGGCCAGAGTTGGCAGGAAATCGGCGAGATTTGAGATCTGCACGCTCGACGCGCCGGCGTTGCGATCGAAGAGGTATTGCAAGCCCCGCGCGGCCACCTCGGGGACCAGGGTAGCCCGGAGATCAACCAGAGCGTCCGCAGCGATGCCGCTCTTCACGATTGCCGTCGCGAAGAGCCGCAATTGCTTACGCCGCGTGTCGATTGTAGCTGGACGCTGTGCGCGAGTGAAGTGATCATCGTCAAGATCGAGCCCTGCCGCCCGGCGAAGATAGACCTCGACATCAGCCTCGAAGGTGGGCGGGAAGTCAGCCCAAGACATGGAGAAAGATCGTTTGCGCGACGGCACGCTTAGACAGGTTTGCGGCCAGCCGGGGATACGCTCTGCAGCATTGTTCCAACTCTTCGCTGCGCCGCGCCGGATCTCGTAGGGATCGGGCACGATGCTCTCGGTCACCAGCGCCTCGTGGAAGGAGGCGATCACCTCGTCATTCATATCAATCGGCTCGATGCCCTGAGCCGAGGCATAGTGAAAGAGCCGGGACGACTGATGGCTGATCGCGGTGCCAGGTGGGAGCTTGGCCCAGAGTTCCTCCCAGGCCGGGCTGAAGCGCGCTTGATAATGTCCTGGAATTGAGGCTAGGCCCGCCCATTCCAGCACCTTCCCCATCAGGGATCTGGCGTTGTTCCAGGCGGCGCGGCTCATGCCCAACGAGGCCGGCGCAGCCTGGCCGAGCAACTTGCGCAGAAATTCCGGGTGCGCGGGAACCGCGGCGGGGTCGTTGCCGACCGCACGGGCAACGGCTCTGAGCGCCCAGGTCCAGTTCTGCCGCGTTCGAGGCGGAAGTCCCTCATCCGCTTGGATACGGCCGATCAGGTCGGCAAACGTCGGCAGGGTTGGATCGGCGAAAGGGTTTCGTGATGAGGGTGTGGTTGCCACGAGATGCCTCATGATGACAGGAGGTGAATCTAGGTAATTTTCATGATAACGTCAACCTGTGAAGTCCTCAAATCTACAAGCGTAAATAATAATGAACGGTATGCACGCTATTGATCGCAAACATAGATTGGTATCTACTGACGCGTGCTGTCATCTGATGTCACTCACCGTCGATCAGTGCCGCCAATGCTTCGGGACGAACGCGCACCGCGCTGCCGATGCGAATGATGGGCAGCGTCCCATTTGCGATCAACCGGCGTGCCGAGCGGATGCTGATGTTCAAAATCTCGGCGACCTCGGCGACAGTGAGCAGCGGTGCTCGTTGCGGCACGGGGTGGGTTTGGCTGGGCATGAGTACGTCTCTCTTGGGCGACCCGAGACAAATTCTCGAGCGACACAGCGGGCCAGCCAGCGGGGGGTTTAAGATCAGGCATCAGAGCTTCTTCGATTGGCCAGCATCGGCGTTTCCGCAGGTCAACTCGCGGGCGGCGACGCGCGCGAGCAGGCGCACCAATGCAACCAACTCGCGGCGCTTTCCATTTTTGGAAGTGCGCTGTTGATCGGGATCGCGGGCACTTGACATCGATGAGAGAGGGCCGGCTCTCAAGGAGAGCTTAGTGAAATCCCGGCCGCTCACGATCGAGGCCTCCCATTCGCGTAGGCTGGGTGTTCTGCAAACCAGGCGGATACCTCGCTGATTGCGATAGATACTGGTAGAAGTTGGCCACGGATCGGACCAACGCTGCGCTCAGGGGCATCATGTGTCATCGCATGGCGTTATCGGGATTTCCGACGCCGATTGCAGTGTGATTTAAAGGGCGGACCATTTTCCCCGGCATGCGGTTGTTCCGTGGACGCTGCTAATCTAAGTGGACGGGCGCGGGGCCGGGTAATCGTTGCGTTTCGTGAATTTCCCGTATTTTGCGTAGGCATCGAATGATGGCTGCCTTGCGGGGTGTCGGCGTCGGGAGGTCGGGGCTGCTAGCCGCCTGGCCCGGTTTATGAGCAGCTACGACCGCGCTTAAGATGACCGTCGAAGACCTGACGCAGCCTGAACGGCTGCGGCAGCGGACGGGCGAGCAGAAGCTGGCGCTGGTCGCCGAGACGCTGCAGCCAGGGGCGTCGCCGACGCAGGTTGGCCGGCGCTATATGATGTCGACGGGTCTCTTGTACTGCCGACGTTTGGCGCGAAACGGTGAGCCGGTGCCGGCATCGGCGTCGACAGCGAAGTCTGTCCCGGTTGAGATCGTGCCGGAAGCCACAGTGCCGGACGAAGATGGCGCCGGCGCCGGCATCGAACTCCCGGGTGAACGGCGCATTCGTGTCGACCGTCATGCCGACGCCGAGGCGCTGCGGCGGGTTCTGCTCACGCCCGGGGTCGCCAGGTGATCGGGCTGCCCGCTGAGGTGAAGGTGGTTTCTGGCCTGCTGTCCAATCAGAGCGGAAGCAGGCCCTGACTCACTTGGTGCAGCCGGGACGTTGGTGCGTCGAGGCGGGCGCAGAGGAGATCGAGATTACCGCGCGCGTACAGTTGTCGTCGCACGAATGGCCTTCCGTCTGTCGTTCGATCACGCCCGTAAAGGCTGCGGCGACGGCAGCGTGATCGGCGATGAGACCCTTGGCGAAGGAGCCACGAACGCCTGCAGTGGTGTCCGCATCTTGCTCATTTCGACGGAAGTTGCCCGTCATTCCGGGATGAAGTCACCCGACCAACCGCCTCGCCGAATTGCTGCCCTGGAACGTCGATCACGCCCGCCCCCGCGCCGCCGCTTGAGCCGCGGCGGTCAGGTAATACCGCGGCGGCAGTCGCGGTTCGACGCTTACTCGCCATCTTGGTGTGCTCGTTGGCAAGGCATTCGGGTGGCAGTCTGATAACGCTTGCCAAGGAAGAGCGTGCTCCGCGACGCAGTGTCGGCCTATTGCTCCTCTTCCGAAGCAAAGGGCCAAGCATCTCGAAGTTGCCGCGCTGCCTTTCCCACATCCCGTGCTTTCCCAACCATTCCAGACAAATCCGGATGTGACAAGCTGCACACCTGTGCGATCTCAAGGTATTTTCTTTTGCAGTCTCGCGCGTCCAATACGCGAAGGTAAAGTGGCCATGTATCCTTTCGCACCCGGGGCCTCAAAATCTTCTTTTTGTGACTGAGTTGATGGCGAGCTGCAATTTTTTGGAATACTTCGAATTGGGGTCCCAGGGGTTTTAGGGGATCACACCTGAAGAAGATATCATGAAATGAGGCATTAGAAAGTATTCTTTCAATTTCCCACCGGGGGGCATATTTAGAAGTCAACGTGTGTGATTCTATAAATTCATCAAAATGGTCTCCCTGAAATAGTTGTCCTTCAAATAGTTTGGCATATTCTCTCCCAGACAATCTATAGTCTATAGGGTCGGTCAGTTGGTAGACACGCTGGAAATATCGAGCTTTGCTTTCATCTTCAAAAGACGGGTCGGCTCGACCATAAGCCTCTCGATATTGCGGATTTCTCCGCAGGAACTCCCAACGCCAGTCGGACAGCCATAATTCATCGGGCTTGGGATATAAGGTAGGGTCACGCCAGTCGGGTATACCCAGCTCCGCGGCCTTCGCTTCAAAATCCTGCATCGACCGGTTATGATGAAAGAGGGACAGCTCGTTGACTAAGATAATTCATTGTTGGTATGGCGGCTACAATCAGGACCTTCGGCGTATGTGGCTAGTTACCGACCCCGGAATTAACTGGCCATTGTCTGAGGATCTCGACGATGCGCAGCTCGACCATCACGCCAGCCTCTGCAGTTCGTCGATCAGGGCCTTTGCCTCTTTCAGGTCGACGGTGGCGAACCGCTTGGAAACCAGCCGTAGATCGGCGCGAGGAGGTCGCGGGCTTCGGCGCGCCGGCCCTGGTCGCGGCGGAGCCGGGCGAGGCTCGCAGCGACGCGCAATTCCCAGAGCTTGGCCTCTTGCTCCTCGGCGATGCTCAGGGCTTTGCGAGACAGTTCCAAACCCAGCCGACCCGGCGGGTGCTCCTGCCGGAAGATGATGTCCTGCTCGCCGCCGTTGAGCGCCCGCCAGGTGCAGATGCGGCGCTCCACCGGATGCCGGCGCCGATCTCGGGATGGCGGCGTCGGATCTCGTCGAAAATGGCGATCGGCCGCAGGCCCGGGGTACTCTTCAGCAGCGGCACCACCTCGCTGTCCCAAACAGGGGCAGGCGGATCTCGCCGCCGACGGTCGCGCGGCGCTTTCTTCTGCGAGGGAAGCCGGTGGTCTTGCTCGACGCGATAGGCGGTGGCGGCGCTGAACCCGGCCTTCGTCGCGGCGATGACCGGTGGCTCGGTTTGGCGTACAGCCTCGTCTGGCAATCGGTGATATGGCGGCCGGGCAAGGTGCGGTTCCTCATCGACGTGAAGAATCCGCTTCCTATCCGGCCCACCGCGACCGCCAGACAGAGCGCCCCCTCCGGGGGCACGCCGATCGCCGGATTCGCAACGTCAGTCGGGCTACGCCCTCCTGCCGTCACGAACCCGGCGACACTTTCTCATCCAGATTGACGCGCGCCTCCGCATTGCCTCACCAGAAATGCGGGTGGAAGCTGAGTTGTTGCCTCATCTGATTTGCTCCCCGCCGGTTGGCGGCGGGGGCGATTTCGATGAGGCGGATCAGCATGGCAGCGCGCGACGAGTTGGTGGTGGCGATCGGGGCGCGATACAGGGGTAGTTTTCGGTGGGAGAAGTCGCGGATTCTCGATGAGTTCGTGGCGCTGACGGGTTACCACCGCAAGCATGCGATGCGGCTTCTTCGTGAAGGGCGAGCTGGCAGACGATCCGGCCCGCGATGGCGCGCCGGGTCTACGACGAGGCGTTTCGGGAGGCGCTGGTTGTACTGCGTGTTCCGGTCGAACGTGATCACGGATTCCGGTGGAAGATGATCACTCAATCCGGTGCAACGTGATCACGGATTCCGGTCGAACGTGATCACCCGATCCGGTGATCATGATCAACCCGGCGCGATGGTGTAGCGCTCCGCGG
>CAMATN010000164.1 GCA_945861155.1 Rhizobium sp. Q54 | reverse complement strand
TCGCGCCGCGTCTGCCTCTTCTTGCCGGCGTATTCCGCTTGCGAAAAGCTCCCCTGGCGCTGCATCGTCCCGCCCCTTGGTCTCCATCCCCACAGCAGATTCTACCCGATGCGAGTGGCGGAATGCGCCTTATTTCAGTGTTTCCCTAGGGGGCGGATAGGTCAGCGTCCCCAGATTAAGCCCATAGATTCATGAACTAGGAGTCAAGGGCTTGAAGGCGGGACAACGGGCGACGGGCGGGGTAGAGAGAGATTTTGGCCATCCGTCCGACGAGAACGGCCTCCACACTCGCCCCCGGCTTGGTCCGGTGGTGTTGCCAGATATTGCCAAACCGGAACCCGGTCAGGCCACAACCGGGGCACATATGAGCGGAAGTCGGGGTAATAGACGGGAGCTAAGTGGTTGACGATGCTTAGATACTGAGCCGAGTTAGGCGGGGGTCGTGACCTCCGAAGGCAGAGGTCGCACGTTCGAATCGTGTCGGGTCCGCCAGTCTTTTCAATATGTTATGACGCCGATGCGCGGGCTGCTAAGGCGCCGAGGTAACGCATAGGTAACGCCGCGTGCCCAATTGACGGCCGCAAGCCTCAGCCGGCCACGGCCGCGTCGGGGGAGCCGGCGCTAAGGGCGGCCATGTAGCCGAGGATCAGGTCGCGCGAGCGGAAGCGGCCGGCGTAGCGCTGCTCCTCCTCGCGACGGACGATCGGGAAGGTGCCGAGGATATAATCGGCGGCCTCGCGATCGAGGCCGTATAGATGAAAGAACACGGCGTCGAGGCGGGCACGGCGGCGCAGCCGGTCCTCTTCGTCCCACTGGAAAGGCGGGCCGTCATAGGCCTGGTCGCGGGCAAAGGCGGTCATGTCGTGCGCCGTGTAGGTCAGGTGCAACACGTCTTCGCGGATGATCTCTGCGGCGGTTTTCGGTCCGAAGCGGCGGGCATACGCTTCGGCCGGAACCACGGGCAATTGCTCGACGATGTACCAGTTGAGATGCGTGCTCTGCACCTTTTGGCGCGCGACGTAATCCGAGGCGATTGAGCATAGGTTTGCCAGCCATAGCGGCGCGTGCGCTCGGTACCGATCAACAGAAAGCTCGGTGTCCGGAAATAAGATTGGTAGTGTGTTCCCGATCGCGGCCTTCGGCACCGCAGCGGCGATCACGGTGCGCACATCCGTTGGCCGCGCGATATCGCGGAACGCGAGTGCCCACTCCAGCTTCCGCGGCCATTCCACCTCAGCTTCGGAAACCCAGAACTGCGGCGACGGAACGTAGGACGGATCGGCGTGCTGTTTGGGCGCCGCGAGTGCGCTGTTGAACGGGTTGTGAAGGTTGTCGGGGTTCTCGATGACGGACGCAGCACGGTGATCGAATAGATGGATGGTGCGCCCGGTCATCAGCGGCAGCCATCGCTCCTCACCTCGTTCCCAGCGCTGGCCGGCGACCCGGTAGGCGCCGAGCCGCTCCAGTTCGGCGACCGTCCGAAATTTGTCCGAATCATTGGTCATGTCGAACATGCGCACATAGCGAACCGGCCATTGGGCAACGGGCTGTTCCCCGCGCCGATCCACCAGCACCGGCAGACGTCGGTAAATGTCGAGTGTGATCTCGGCATCGCGCCGCGCGCGAAATACGGGCGCGGTGCCGGTATTGGGATTGACCGCGGCGAAATCAGCCGGCGCGAGGGGAAACGCGTCGGTCTCAGCCGCCACGGGATCTTGCTGGAAAAAAGCGCAAGCCGCCTGGGGAAAGGTTCGCGTCGGGCCACCGGCGATCAACGTACAGAATTTGAAGCGGCTATCGACATCGGGGAAAAACGGGTCGCGCCCGAGCCTCGTCCGCCGGTTCTCGAAATCGAGCAGTGCGCCGAGCCGGCCGGTCGTGCTGATGCTGCGGAAGAATTTTGCGGCGCTGAGGTCGGCCGCGATGCCGGACGGGACGAGCAGACCGACGATCCCATCCCGGCGGACCAGCCGCATCGCGCGCTCAACGAACAGCGAATAAATGTTCACGTCGCCGCCCGACAGCAGCGGATAGGCGCCGGCCGTTCGCGCGACGCGCGTTGCGGTTTCGGCGACCCAGGCGGCGCGGTCGTAGTCCGCGGCGATCGGGTCCGTGCGCCGACGGAGTTGCTCGACCATTCGCTTGCGGTCGACGGCGCGCTGGGCATGCGCGATCTCGGGGACGCGCGCGGCGAACCACTCGACTTCCTGGAGCTTCATGCGGTCCCACGGCGGATTGCCGATGACCGCATCGAAGCCGCCGGGGGGCGAGGCGCTTCCCCAATCCCTCCAGACACCGGGAAAGGCCGGCTCCCAATGCAGGAATCGGCGCTCGGCTGCCAGCGCGCGAGCTTCGGAGACGAAGGCCGCCGCGGCCTCCTGCACGGAAGCGGGGTCGAATGTGCTGCCTCGGCGGCGGAGAACCGTCCCGGATTCGCGCGGCGTCGCGAGCGGCGCGCCATTCGCGATCTTGACCGGCGGCCCGTAATTCCCGCCGAACAGCATTTCGCGGGCAAGCTCCGCGGCAGCATCGGCCGGCCGAAGCCAGCGTGCCGCCTGCGCGAGGTCAAGAAACGCACGCAATTCGGCGGTGTTTTCCTCCACTCCGGCGAAGAACTCGGCGCTGCTCTTGACCTCGCCGATATCGGCATCCGCAGATTCCTCGACCCGTGCCATCCCGGCGGCGGCCTGCCTCGTTTGTGCGACATCGCCGGTGACGATCAGCCCGTAGCGCTCGTGCAGCTCGCGTTCGACCGGGGCAACAAATTCGCCGAACAGCGAATCGCCGCAGCGCAAGTGATGGTCGAGGAAAGACATCGGCGCGCCAACGGTGAACGAGTGCAGCCACAGCGACAGCTTTGCCAGTTCGACCGCCATCGGGTTGAGGTCGACCCCGTAGATCACCCGCTTCAAGATAATCCGGCGGACCAGGTGGCGGTCGTCGAGCTGTTCTTCGGGCACAAGCCAGCGATTGGCGTCGGCCGACCGGCGAATATCGGCTCGAAGCCGCTCGATGCGCTCGACCAGCGGCGATCGATAGGGCTCATTGGGGACGGCCTAATCGACCAGGTCCCGCGCTCCGGTAATCGCGGTGAGCACTTCGTCGGTCAGGTAATCGACCAGTGACACGAGAAAATGCCCCGATCCCATCGCCGGATCGCAGACGCGCAGACCGACAAACGCCTGGGCCGGATCGAACGGGCGGAGATCGCGAAGCCGGTCGGCCTTGGGTCGCCGATCGTGATTGAGCGCCTCGACTTTGGCCGCAAAGGCGGCACGGCGCTCCGCCAGCAACGGCCCGACAGCGCGGCGCAGAATAAGGCGGACCAACTCCTCCGGGGTGTAATAGGAGCCGGTGCTCTTGCGAGCGAACGGGCTGGGTCGCAGGCTCAAGGCGCCGGCTTCATCGGCGACCACCTCCTGTTCCAACAGGCGCTCGTAGATGCTGCCGAGGTGCTGCACCGACAGGTCCCGGTAGTTGATGAGCCGGCGGACACCGGCTTGCTCTTCCCGCGACAGCAGATCGATCAACGGCGCCAACTCGGCGTCGGGCAGCGATATCCGGTCCAGCAAGGGAGCCTTGGTGTCGTCAAACAGGCCACCATTGTAAGGCGGCAGCCCGAGCCCGCTATCGCCCTCGGCAATTGCCTGAAACAGGCTGTTCAGTTGCGACCACCAGTTTGTCTGCCGCTGCGACAGACTGCGGTTCTGATCGACGACTTCTGCCGCCATCTCTCGCAACCGAGTGAGCGCGTAATCGCGGTAGCCCTGGTGCCGCACCGGCAGCAGATCGCGGTCTTCGGCGTAAAGCAGGAACAACAAGCGGAAAAGCAGCCGCAGGCTGGCCTCGCGGATTTCGGCCCGCCATGCCGGGTCCTGTGGCCGCGGGCTTGGCGCGGCCCTGCCGATAGCCGAGACCAAATCCGGAAACACTCGATTGAAAACGGCGCGCGACAGCGATTCAGTGACGCGTTGCTCGTAGCGGCGGCCTTCGTTCAGCGCATCATCGAGAAAGGTGTCGCCGCTCGGGCCTCCCGGAACCAGGGCGTCGCGACCGAACAGCAGAAGAAACACGCGAAGCCAATGGTCGGGGTCGGCACCGTCCGGAACCGGAGGCGGCATGTCGCCGACCAGGGCAGGGAGTTCGATCTCGATGAAACCCTCCGCTCTGGCGCGGGCCTGCGCCCAATACAGCCGCCAAAACCGGCCGTTGGTCAGCAGACCCCAGCGCAGTTTCCCGTCGGATTGGACTTCTGCGCGGCCGAGATAGCGGAGCAGCTGGGACGCGGGCGCTTCGCCGCCGCTGCCGGCGCGGTCGAGGAGGGTGTCGCGCGCCTCGTTCTCGACCACCACCGCACCGAGCCGGAAGCGATCGGCCGAGGCGAACGGGCGGGCTCGCGCCTTACTATCGGCGTCGAGAAACAGCAGCGCATCGGCGATGTCGCGCCGTCCTCGTCCAGGCTCTTGTTGGGGCAGATACTCCCAGCCGAGGAGGTCCAAAATCGGGTTGATGAATTCCGATTCCGTTTCCGCCTCATAGGCACGCGGCATTTCAGCGAGATTGGCCCAGTGACGTTGTACGTGCTGGGCGAAGTCAGCAACCGACGCGGCACCCACCCGGCCGTAGTTCGGCAGCGCGCGGATGCCGTCTTCGAGGAAATATCGAGTGAATAACCCCCCGCGAACCATGCCCCTGTCTGCCTCCTTAACGCTTGGCCTATTGTTGCATGCTGGAGGGCGAAAGCAGAAGGTCGCGGGCGCGGCTTCACTCGCGCGCGAAAATGGAGTTGGGAAATTTCTGGTGTCCGATCACGTCAGCTCCACCACGGTCCGCCGCATGATGCGCAACAAATCCCGGAGTTGCGCCCGCCCCGCGCTCGCCTCCCCGCTGTAGTGTCCATGCCGAAGGGCATTCTGGTTGCCCGGCTGAGCGCCGCTGCCGTGGGCGCCGCCATGCATTCTACAGCGCCGCTTTCCCCGCATTGCGGGCGATCGGCATGGCTTCCCGCCCCGTGTCCGGGCTCCGCATCGGGGTCCCCCGTTCATGGGTAATTTCGCGTGGTGCATGGGCTCGTTCCTCCGATTTTTCCGTGCCCCCACCCCCCGGTGTCACGGTGCCGACAATCGCCTGCCCACCGGGGTAGACATGGACATGCTCGACCGTGACCTTCTGCTGTCCCTTGCCGCGATAGCGTTGCAGGGCCTCCATCTGAACCGCGTAGGTGCGCAACAGCTTGGCCGCGAGGCTTCCGGCGCTGTCCTGCTGCTGGATGTTATCGGCGCCCTTCAGCCGGCGCAGCAAGGTGATCGCGGCAAAATGCGTCGCGACCATCTGAGTCGCGAGCATTGCCTCCGTTTCATCCCGCGCGCCTATCCCGGTCACGGCGGCGAGGGCGCGGTTGATGTCCTGCTCGGTTGGCGGGTTTTCGGGTCCGCCGGCACATGCGGCATTCAAAATCCCCGTCAGCATGAGGTAGGCAAAGCCCCCATCCGCCGTGGCGAATGCTGACATCAAGCGGACGCTGTCAATTGCCGAGGCTAACCCGATGTCGAGCGGCTTGCCGCAGCCTGATTTAACTTTGACGCAAGGCGCACGGGGGCGGGTTCGTTCGCGATCCCCAAAGGCCTCAACCTCGCGTTTTTCTTCCTCGGACATCGGGCGCTGCTCCGGCGCCGTTTTCGGGGCGGCCGGCCGTGGTGCATCGCCAGCGCTCGGCCGGGCTCGATAAGGTTTGGTGCCGGTCATGGCGTATCACCCTCGGTGGGCGACTGTAACCCGATAGAGACGAGCGCCCGCGTCGCGGCGCCGCGCCAGCGCACGCCGTAGCAGATCACACAGTCGAGCCGGTCAAGATGCGCCCGGTTGCCGTTCCCCAAGTCGAGCGCCGGCAGGCCGCCAATCGGCTCGTCGCAGCCGGCGCATTGCCATTCCGGCAAGCGCTCGCCGTGCAGCCGGTGCCATTCGACAACCAGATCCCCGAAGGCAAGCCGCTCTGCCTCGGCGCGGGGTCGCGCGCCGGTCAGCCCGCGAGTGATCACGCGGACCTGGAAGTGCCGTCGCCACCACGTGGCTTCGCCGGGACCGTATCCGTCAATCCTGTCGGCGTCGGGTATAGCTCCCGCCGGAGCGAGCACGGCAACCACCAGCGGCTTATTCTCGATCAACAGGCGAGCGATGGGTTCGGCCCGCTTCGGCCCGCGGATGACGAGCGCATCGCCGTCAAGGGCGACGGCAAGACCGGCTTCGCGCGCCTGCCGCAGGAGGATCATGCCCTCCATTCAACTTCCTCCTCAACACGCCCCCGCTTGCCATCCGTCACAGCGTCACAATCGGCAGAATCCCTTGGTGTTCGGCCATATTCATCCGTCACATTAGGCGTTAAATCGGTTTCCGGTGTGACGGATCGAAAGGGGTCGAAACCCGCGGAATCGCTCGTTTGTGACGCTGTGACGGATGGCGGCGGAAGGTATCTTGCGAAAACGTCCTCGAACCACTCCGGCCTGTAACCTTTCTCCGTCACGTCGGCGCGCCGGACGGTCTTCGGCTTGATCTGGTGCTCTTTCAGCAGAGCGGCTAGCTGGCGATCGGTGATCGGCTTGCCGTGCCTCCATTCCGGCCATGGTTTGGTTTCGTCCTTGTGGAGAGCGTTCAGGATTTCCCGCGTGAACAGCACGCCGCTGGGCTCCCCGCGGAACAGCTCCCGCAGATCGCCGAGCAGCAGTACCTTCGCCGACGCGGCGTCTTCACCGTCACCCAATAGGCCGACGGCAGATTTACGAGCGCGAACAGGCCATTGCCCGCCGGCGAGATCCGCGACCGCGAGCAGCGGGCGCCAGTTATCGGCCATCCGGTTGTAAACGCCGTCGGGCATCACGGGATCGGCGACGCTCAGCGCGTCGGCATGATCAATGGCCAAACGCGCCGCCTGGCGTGCCAATTCATCGAGCATGCCCGTGCGGTCAAGCCGGAGCGCAATTACATGCTCGTCCGGGCGGCGGCGCTGCATTGGTATCCTGATGCTGCGGTCCTCGATCGTGCCGGGAAGATGACCGATTGCTGCGAGTGCCATGGGCGCGAATGTCGAAAAACGCCGCGGTTCGTAGGTGTCACCAACGGTTCTGATTACGCCGCCGTCATGCCGATGGCCGGAGTCGATCACCCCACGCAGTTCTTCGTTATCACGGGCGTAAGTGTCGGCTTCATCGAGCAGAAGCGTTGGACGCGCCGCCTCGATCGTGCGGAACAGCGCGGCGGCCGTGATATTATCTGCGGGGAGCGGTCGCGGCACGAGCCGCGATACAGCGTCCAGCAGCGTTGTTTTTCCGCATCCCTTCTCCGGCGCTGTCACGAACAGCCGCGGGAAGATGAAAAACCGATCGAAAGCGTGAACAGCTACAACCCACAGCGCAACGGCATCGGCTGCAGCCGCCCCGAATACCACGTAGCGCCGTATCTCAGCCGCGATGCCTTCGAGCAGCACGGCACCATCCACCGGGGAAGGCCAAGGGTCGGGCTCCCGAAGATCGAGCGCCCGTCCCTGGCCTGGAGCCGCATCGGCGGCGCGCGCTGCGGCAACCAGGCGATCGAGGATGGATACGCGGCACCCCATCCGCTCGGCGGCAGCCTCGCGCTCGCGTTCATATTCGAGCGGCGGCAGCGTCGCGAGCCGGGCGATCTCCAGCGCATCTTCGGCGCTGCGATCACTCGTCATGCCCGCAACCCCGCCGGGTGGACAAGCGCCCAGCCGATGACGGCAGCGGCCTCGCGATCGTCGAGCCCAGCCATTCCCGCCGCGCCAGAGAGCGCCACTGTCACGTCACGCGGGGTCAGCGCTCCGGTTTCGACCAGCCGCCCCAGCCCCCGCGCCTCCGCCAGCAGCGTGGCGTGCCTTGTGCCATCGGTGGCACGGGCCACCCGCGCCGTCGCCGAAACGAGCGCCGCGAATCCGTATCGCCCGGTTCTCGTGGTCTCGCGGATTACTCCCGCCGCCGGTTTGCGCGACGGCATCAGGGCAGATAGCGGCGGCACTGTGACGGCCTCGAGCGTGTCCGGCACCATGGCGATGCGCTCGGGCAGCGGATCGCGGGCGCCATCGACGAATATCGGCGCTGCCGTATAGATCGGCTGTGCCGCGCCAAACACCGAATGATCGACCGGCACGGCCCGCAGCCAGAGCCGCAGCTCGGCGCCGCTCGTCGGTCGCGAAAGCCAGTACCACAGTCGCAGACGGACACCGGGCGCGAATCCGTGCGATGCGGTCGCCTGCACGACGCAGCGCGCGCCGTGGAACGCAGCCGGCAGTTCGGCGACGGCGACCCTCGCACAGGCCAGAAGGTTGGCGGGATCGACGCCATCCGGTCGCAGCAGCCCATCGATGTCGAGCGCCAACCATTGCCGCGGCACGTCGCGCAGGGTCGCCATGTCGCCAGTGTCGGGGTCCGGATGTAGAAGCCGGCGGACGCCGTGCTTGCGCGTAGGGTCGGCGATGGCACCGCGCACCACCGCGCAGTCGGGCCGCCGCAACAGCCGCGACAACAGCGGCTCAAAGGCCGCGAGGCCATCGATCGCCACGGTGGCGAGGTCGATTGTGCGCGCAGCGTCATAGCCTGCGTGTTCCGGTCGAACGTGATCACGGATTCCGGTGGAAGATGATCACTCAATCCGGTGCAACGTGATCACGGATTCCGGTCGAACGTGATCACCCGATCCGGTGATCATGATCAACCCGGCGCGATGGTGTAGCGCTCCGCGGCGC
>CAMATN010000163.1 GCA_945861155.1 Rhizobium sp. Q54 | reverse complement strand
GTCAGATCGCTCGGATAGCGCAATTTGCTCCGGTCATAGCGCCCCCGGTTCTCCTGCGTCCACATCAGCGGCCTCCCCCAAACCAAGCCGCCTCCCTTGAATCATAAATGATTCCTACGAATCAAGATGTTTGCGGACAGACACTAAGGAATTATCGTCCGTCATTAACTGTCCTCCGCCCGATTGCCTCTTTGCAACCACGAAGGCAGCGTATGTCGCAGGGCGTCTGTCGAGCGTGATTCCGTCGTTAATTTATCGTCTATTCTGCGCAGCCGATGAGCTTTTCATTAAAGCGGCGGCATATTCGGCGGAGAGGGGGAGCCGAGGGGAGCTCCGCCGCCGCTTCTTCGCCAACGCCATGCTCGGCTCGCCCGGCGGTGATATCGGAGACAGGGGCTCGGATCGAGGTGGCCGGTGGATCGAGCTCGTCGTCGTCGGTCAGGGGCATTATCCGGCGCAGGCGAAGCAGACCGCCTTGCCACTACTCCGTAGGAACGCCAAGTCGGCGTTGAACGGCTTCAAGTAGCGCGGCGGGCGAGATGGGTTTCTTCAGCAGCTCGTGGCGACTTTCGGAGGGGCCGGTGAGGGTTATAGAATACCCGCTGAGCACGAATGACTTCGCCCCAAGGTCCGCAGCCTCGTTTGCCAACGAGACCCCGTCACCGTCAGGCAACCACCAATCAGCGATCACAAGGGCATAGCGAGAGGACGCCAGCCTTTCGCGTGCCGCAGCTGCTGTGCCGGCAACCTCTACGTCGTAACCGCCTTCCCGCAATACGTGTACGAGCAGATCTCGGACGCCAACATCGTCTTCTATCAAGAGTATCCGCCGTCCGGGCATTGGCCGATTCATCGAGGAACGAACGTTCCGACGAACGATACCGTTGATCCGTCGTTCCACCGTCGATGACGCTCGCCCAGGCGCTCGCGGCCAAGGTGCGGCTGATCGTGTGGTGAAGGACGTGCCCCGCGCCAGCGCACCGGACATCGCCTACAGGTCGCGCGCCCCCGCGAGGCGGTGACCGTGATCGATTGGGCGAGCCGGCTGCGCTGCTCGGCCTGCGATGGGCGCGACGGGGATTTTGTCGTCAGTGGAGCGCTGCGGTAAGGGGCGATAGCAGCCGCTACGCCGCCCGCCGCGGCGCGCCAGGCCGCCTACCCGCAAAATGCGCCTCGATGATCGACAGCGCGGCGATCAGGATGCCGCCCGCTGCATCATACCGGACCCGGCCGGCGGCCCATCGTCGCGTCGACCATTCCAGCCCGACGACGTGCCAGGCGCATGACGCTACGATGCTGCCGTGCCCGCCCAGCGCGTCGACCAGCTCGGCAACCCGGCGCCGGCAGTGTTCGTTGCTCGGCACGACGTGATCGCCGGAGCCGCCGCTGATCGCAACCCGGCTCATGTCGGCAGCGCGGAGCCCGTCGAGCGCGGCGCGCTGGAATAGCCGGTGGAAGTACTCGCCGGCGTCGCGCTGGCCCGCGGTGATCGTGCCGGCTTTCTCCATTCGGGCGAGGGCGTGCAGCTTGACCAGCGGGTGCGCGACTCCGCCGTCCGCATCGGCGATCGGCGCGACGAAGCCGGCGACCGCGCCGTGCGTCAGCGCGTGGCGGCCGACGATCTCGCGCTCACGCCGGGTCAGGGGTCGAAGCTGTTCCGCCATTGCCCGCCTCGCGCGATTGGTCGTTGGGGCGAGCCTATGCCTTTTGCGGACATAATGCGGACACAAAAAGGGAAAGGCCCGGCAATCGCTCCGGGCCTTCTTCATATTTCATTGTTTTCATTCAGTTATTTGGTGGGCGCAGCAGGACTCGAACCTGCGACCCGCTGATTAAGAGTTTTAGGTCCTTGTTTGCAGGCAGTTTCCGGGTGTCGCCGAGAGTGAGGTAAACCAGGCCTGTTCTGTTTCCGTTCGTTGCCGCAAGATGCTTTCAGCTTGCTTCCAGATGATACCTAGGGGATACCTAGGGCGCTAGGTGTCACCGGGTGGGGCAACGGGGCGATGCGCGGCAAGATCACGAAGCGGTCGGTCGATGCGCTGGCTCTGGCGGGCGGCACGGAAACGGTTTTGTGGGATACCGAGGTTAAGGGCTTCGGGTGCCGCGTCCAGCGGGGCGGCTCGAAGAGCTACATCCTGCATTATCGTGGCGACGTCGGGCGCGCCGCAGCGCTGCGCAAACTGACCATCGGGCGGCATGGCTCACCGTGGACGGCAGAGACGGCGCGCGCCGAAGCCAAGCGGCTGCTCGGAATGGTCGAGGGCGGCGCCGACCCGGCCGCCGACAAGATCGCCCGCAAGGAAGCGCCGACGATCGCCGATCTCGCCGCGCGGTTCCTGGCCGAGCATGCCGAGGCAAAGCGTAAGGCCTCGACCGCTCTCGAATACCGCCGGCTGCTCGACCGAATGATCCTGCCGGCGCTGAGCGGGCGCAAGGTCATGGACGTGACCCGCCAGGATATCGCCAAACTGCACCATGGCCTGCGCGAGACCCCGTATCAGGCTAACCGGCTCCTCGCCGTGCTCTCAAAAATGTTCAATCTCGGGGAGCGGTGGGGACTGCGGCCGGACGGGTCGAACCCGTGCCGACACATCGAGAAATTCAGCGAGCGCAAGCGGGAGCGCATGCTGGCGCCGGCCGAGCTGGCACGGCTCGGCGACGCCCTTGCGGCCTATGACGGATCACCATATGCGGTCGCCGCGGTCAAGCTGTTGGTGCTCACCGGCGCGCGGCTCGGCGAGGTGCTCGGTTTAAAGTGGGAATGGGTCGACTTTGAGCGCGGCGAGGCGCGTCTGCCGGACAGCAAGACGGGGGCGAAAACCCTGCATCTGCCGCCGCCGGCACTCGCGGTTCTCGCCGACCTCCCGCGGCTCGACGGCAATCCGCATGTTATCGTCGGGGCGAAGCTCGGTGCCGCGCTCGTCAATCTCGAAAAGCCGTGGCGGGCGATCCGCAAGGCGGCCGGGCTTAATGACGTGCGGCTGCATGATCTGCGGCACGCGTTCGCCAGCGTCGCGGCGTCGAGCGGGATGGGCTTGCCGATCATCGGCAAGATACTTGGCCATAGTCAGCCCGCTACCACCGCGCGCTACGCACACCTTGCGAGCGACCCAGTGAAGGCCGCCGCCGCCGCTGTCGCTGGCAAGATCGCCGCGGCGATGGCCAGCGGATCGGGCGATGCCGGGAAGGGCGGCGCTATAGTGTTGCCGCTGCGCTCCGACGCGTAGCCGCATGTAAAGCGGCACTTGACGTTTGCCGGTTGTCGCATCAATTTGCCGCTGGTGATACGCAGTTTCCGCAACCGGGCGCTCAAGCGGTATTTCGAAGCCGACGACCCGAGCGTGCCGAACGTCGCGAGGGTGGGGCCGCATGCTGCGCGCGCTCGACGCCGCTTCCCGGCCCGAGCAAGTCAACCTGCCGGGCTTCTACTGGCACCTGCAAGGCGAAGCGCGCTGGACCATCCGGGTAACGGGGAATTGGCGGATCACCTTCGTTTGGGATGGCGCCGATGCTGTCGCTGTCGATTTGGAGGATTACCATTGACCACCGAACCGAGGATCGCAACCGGCCTGCCCGCGATGCATCCGGGCGAGCTGTTGCGCGAAGAGATCCTCCCCGCGCTCGGGCGGTCGCGCGCTGAGATCGCCCAACTCTTGGGAGTAACGCGGCAGGCACTTCATGCGGTCCTGGCCGAGCGCGCATCCGTGACCCCGGAAATGGCGCTGCGGCTCGGGAAGCTCTGCGGCAACGGCCCGGAACTGTGGCTTACCTTGCAAACCCGTCACGATCTTGAGCGGCTGCGCCGGGAGAAGGCCGCCAAAATCGACGCGATCCCAACCCTACAGGCAGGGTAATCGAGCGCCCTCGGCGGGGATAGGCCGGCCGGCCAACGAGCGCGGATACCGCACCGCGCTTCCCCGTCACCCTCTGCGGGCGCCTACGAGAGTGCGGAATCGTGCCTGATCAGGAGCATTGGAGCGCCGGCATGCTGCTCCGTTGGGTATTGACCCGCGACATAGCATCAGTGCTCGGGATGGCGGACGATTACGGGATGGTGCTGGTCGAGGGCAATCGCGTCACGCGAGTCCAACCGAAAAGCTGGGATGATGTGGCCCGAGCATACTCGATCGACGAGTCGCTTCCAGAAGAGGAGAAACTAACCAGGGTCGTCGTCAAATCGGAGGACGAAATCATCCCTGCTGAGAAAAAGATCTACAGTGCCTTACGCCGGGGTGAACTCGATAGCTGGGCTAGGCCGAACGGATCGGCCGGTGTCGTGCAGATTGGCCCGGTACAATGGACGGGGCTCCGGTTCTATTCCTTCTACGGGCGTGACATCGCGATTCCGATAGACAGCGAGTATAACCCGCTGCCGTTGCCCCGAGAGCTTTCTGAGTACCTGGCCGGTTCGGTCCCGGCGACTAGCACCCCGCCGGCGTGGCCGGACCCGCTGTTTTCTGCCGACCAGGCGATGAAGCTGTGGCCGCCGCATGAGGGAAGTGCCGCCAAGCTCACCCCGCAAGCTAACCCCTTCATGCGGACCGGTGCGCCCGGCCGACCGTCCAAGGGAATCTACCTGATCCGGATCGAGTTCGACCGACGGCAGGTCGCGAACGAATGTAAGCCGTCGCTGCGGAAGGAAGCGGAAGAGTTAGAAAAATGGTTCTGCAAAAACTATTCGACGGCACAGCCCGTTAAACGGAAGACGATCGAGAACAACATCCGATCCAAATACCGGGAATGGGCGGCAGATCGGCTATCAGCGGAGCGGCAAGCCCCAAAATTATAGTTTCGGGTCATTTTCGGGGCCATTTCGGTCAGTTTTTCGGGCCTTTGCGTCGAGCTATCTCTTGCAGCGCGCGACTGCGGCGCATCACCAAGAGGTATCGCATGCTCGACCCGTTACTCAGTGATCACGATGTTGAACGAATCACCGGCCGCGCCCGAAGCACGCTGCAAAAGGATCGTGTCGGCGGAAACGGCATCCCGTTCATCCGCCTAGGGCGGCTTGTCCGTTATCGCCAGTCGGACGTAACCGTCTATCTCAACGCGCTGCCGAGCCGCCGCAGCACGAGCGAGCCGGAGCCGCAGCCTTGACCGCGTCCGAGATAGCCGCGGCGCTGGGCGGCTTCCGCGGCTCCGGCGGCTGGTGCCGGGCGCGATGCCCGGTGCACGCCAGCCGCGGTGCGACCCTGGCGCTGCGTGACGGCGAGCGCGGGCTGATCGCGGTCTGCCACGCTGGGTGCTCGCGCGCCGACCTCCTCGACGAGTTGCGCCGCCGCGGGATGCTCCCCGGAGCGATAGATCATCGGCCGGCACCGATCCCGCTGCGCACCGATGCTCGCGACGAGACCGCCCGCCGGATCGATCTGGTGCGGCGGATCTGGGATGCCGCACGGGACGCCCGCGGGACTCCAGCGAAAGCCTATCTGCTCGGCCGCGGCATAACGATGGATCCGCCAGCTTCGCTGCGTTGGGCGCCGGCGCTGCGGCGGCCGGACGGCATGTTTGGGCCGGCAATGCTGGCGCGCATCGACGACGTCAACGGCACGTTAATCGGGTTAAGCCGAACCTGGCTTATCCGGGACGACAAGGGGATTTGGCGGCGCCGGGATCGGGCAATGCTCGGCCTTGCCGCGGGTGGCGCTGTTCGATTAGGTCCGATCCGATCCGATGAATGGCTCGTCATTGGCGAGGGCGTTGAGACGGTTATGGCCGTGATGACGGCAACGACCATGCCCGGCTGGGCGGCGCTCAGCACCTCAGGGCTGAGGGTGCTGATGCTGCCGCCGATCGTCCACAAGGTCTTAATCTTGGTTGACCACGACGCGAACGGTGCCGGCGAGCGGGCGGCACGGACCGCGGCGCAGCGCTGGCTCGCCGAGGGTCGGGAGGTAAGGCTCGCGATGCCACCGGAGCCCGACACCGATTTTAATGACGTGCTGCTCGGCCGCGGTCATGCCCGCATCGAGGAGGTGCGCGATGTCGCCGCCTGATGGCAGCGCCGAGGTGCGGCGGATCGTAAACGTGGCCGAGGACATCAAGCCCGAGCCGCCACGGCCGTTAATGCGCGAGCTGCTGCCGGCCGATCCTTTCCCGGTCGATGCGCTCGGCGACATGCTCGGCACCGCGGCGCACGCGATCCACGACCGCGTGCAGGCGCCGCTTGCGATCTGCGGGCAATCCGTGCTCGGCGCTGCGACCCTCGCCGTGCAGGGGCATGCCGATGTCGTGCTACCGATCGGCGCGGGGCAGGCAAGGCCGGTATCCGGCTACTTCGTCACGGTCGCCGCCACCGGCGAGCGCAAGAGTGCATGCGACACCGAAGCGACCTGGCCGATCCGCAGGCACGAGGCGGCGCTGCGCGCAACCTATGACGGCGACCTGCCCGATTACGAAAACGACAAGCTGGCGTGGGACAAGGCCCGCGAAGCTGCGGTCAGGCGTGGTAAAGGCGACCGCGCGGCAATCAAGGGCGCGCTCGATGCGCTCGGGCCGGCGCCAAAGCCGCCGTTGATGCCGTTGCTGACCTGTCCCGAGCCGACGTTCGAAGGATTGTGCAAGCTCTACGCCTACGGGCAGCCGAGCCTTGGGATTTTCGCCGCCGAGGGTGGCCAGTTTATCGGCGGCCACGGCATGAGCGACGACAACAAGCTGAAAACGGCGGCGGGGTTAGCCTCGGCCTGGGATGGGGACCCCATCCGCCGGGTGCGCAGCGGCGACGGCGCGAGCATCCTCCCCGGCCGGCGCTTGGCTGCGCATCTGATGGCGCAGCCCGCCGTCGCCGATATCCTGTTTCGCGACCGCCTCCTTGCCGATCAAGGACTCTTGTCGCGGCTGCTGGTCACGGCGCCGGACGGTGCCGCAGGAACGCGCCTGTGGCATGAGGAGCAGCCGGAAACCGACCGCGACCTGAAACGGTACGGCGCGCGCCTGCTTGACATTCTCGAAACGCCGCTTCCGTTGGCGCCGGGCAAGGTGAACGAGCTTGTCCCTCGCCCTCTGCCGCTGGCGCCGGAAGCTCGTCAACTGTGGATCGCCTTCGCCGATCATGTTGAGACGGCGATTGCGCCAAACGGCGGGCTAGAGACGGTGAAAGGGCTCGCCAACAAGCTGCCCGAGCACGCCGCCCGCCTGGGGGCGGTGCTGACGCTGGTGCGCGACATCAACGCCACCGCGATCGGTGCCGACGAGATACGGGCGGGCATCGCTTTGGCCGAGCATTATGCGGCCGAGGCGCTGCGGTTGTTCGGCGCAAGCCGGATCAGCGCGGACCTGCGGCTTGCGCAAAAGCTGCTCGATTGGCTGCACTACCAATGGACCGAGCCGGCGATCTCGCTGCCCGACATATATCAGCGCAGCCTCAGCGCGATCGGCGACAAAGCGACAGCCACAAAGCTCGTCGGCATTCTCGAGGATCATGGCTGGCTCGATCGCATACCGCAGGGCGCGGTGGTCGCCGGACAGCGCCGGCGCGATGCGTGGCGCATCATCGTGCGGGAGCCTTGATCGTGATCGCCTATCGCAAGTTCAGCGACACTCTGCAAAGCGAGGTTCGCGCCCCCACCCCACCTAAACCGGCTAAAGCACCTAAAGTTGACCCGATCGAGCCGGCTCAGGCGAGAACTTTAGGTGGATTAGGTGCTTTAGGTGGGGTGGACGGCGAAATTGAAAATCTGCTGGTGCCAGCCGCTCCCGCCGCATGGGGCGAGGCCGAGGCCGAGCGCGCCGCGAACGGCCGCATCCCGCGCGCCTGGGCCGAGGGCTTCGCCCGGCTCGATCCCGATCGGCCTCCTGGTGACGTGCCGCCGCGACGCTGGCAGCGGTTCGTCGATGACGCAGGCTTGTTCATCGAAAGCCCCCTCTGTGCGGTCGCCGCGGCGCTTGGCTGGGGGGCGCTCGACCTTTTCGGCTGCGACTGCGACCGGCCGTTTGCCCGCATCGATCAGGCTGGGTTGCTATGGTTGCTTTCTGGCAACAAGCTGATCGCGCTGAGCGAGAATACCGCTACGATCGAGATGCCCACCGGGGCGCGGCAGACGTGGCGACGTCAGCAAACCGAGCTCGGCCGAGTCCTAGCATGGGAGCTGGCGCGATGACCGGGATGCCGCCGGTGCCATCCCCTCCGACAACTATCTCGCCCGAGCGCATCTCGAAGTTCACACAGGGTTCGGGATGAGCGATCCTTTGACCCTGGATGCTGCGCGCTCGCCGGGTTCCAGGCGCATGGCCCGCTATCGACTCCGACGTCGGAACCAACTGCGAACCGTCATAATTGAATTGCGGGAAGCAGAAATCGACCAGCTAATCCATCTCCAGCTCATCGCACCAGATAGCCGAACCGACGCGATCGCCCTACGCAATGCGGTGCATAGTTTTCTTGATCAGGTGTTTCCCGTGACGCGTAACAGCGCGGGTGTCAAATCGCTTTCAACTGCGACCCCCTTTTCGCATCCAATCGAGACCCCTGACCGGCGTTGGTTCAGGCTTGTCCCGGTAGCGAACAGGAGGGACCCGCGCGGAGCGGAGTGACCGCCACGAGTCCGACGGAGCGCAGCGCGGGAGGTGCCTGTTTGCCCACCGGGGCAAGCAAATGTACACAGGCGATCAGCCGAACTCGCGGAATAGGGGCCGCACCGGCGGGGCTTCATTGACATTCCAGCATGACCACCGATTTTGCCGCCGTTTCCCCCACATCCGCGGGGTGCGTGTTCCGGTCGAACGTGATCACGGATTCCGGTGGAAGATGATCACTCAATCCGGTGCAACGTGATCACGGATTCCGGTCGAACGTGATCACCCGATCCGGTGATCATGATCAACCCGGCGCGATGGTGTAGCGCTCCGCGGC
>CAMATN010000162.1 GCA_945861155.1 Rhizobium sp. Q54 | reverse complement strand
GGCCGTCGCCACGGTCGACCAAAATGATCAGCGGCAGTGGGGTCACCCTCTGCCAGTAGCAAAGGTCGGGAGATTTTTTTCCTTATGGACCGAGTCGCGGCATACTGTCCCATCCCGTACACGGTACGGGCTCTGAGGAGGAAAAAACGGAATGTTCAGCCATATCATGATCGGGAGTAACGATACCGCCCGGTCGAAGAAGTTCTACGACGCGCTGTTCACCGCGATGGGCGCCCAGCCGGCCACGGAAGACGCCCGGGGCCGCCTCGCTTATTCGCACAATGGCGGCCGTTTCATGGTGACGAAGCCCATCGACGGCAGCGCCGCGACCAATGCCAACGGCGGCACGATCGGCTTTCAGATGAAAGACGCGGCGCAGGCCGAGGCATGGCACAAAGCCGGTGTCGCAAATGGCGGCACCTCAATCGAGGACCCGCCTGGCGTGCGTGCGAATGGCGCATACCTCGCATACCTCCGCGATCCGGATGGCAACAAACTGGTCGAGGTTGCTCGGCCGGCTGCCTGACCTCTGAACTGAGGAGGACCGCCCTATTTAGGGCGGTCCTCGTCCGCCGTTTACGTACCGAAGCGGCGGGCGGTTTGCCTTGCCCTCGGCATGGCGCTGCTGCGTCGCAGCCTCATCCCGCCCACATGCCCGATCCTGTTTTTGCCCGCGCTGACCTTGCTCTCGATAGACGTGGTGACGCTCCGGAGATGGCGGCGGCGGGAGATCGTAGAATTTCGACGCCCGATCGGCGACCGCGTTCCAGTAGCGCTTGGCGTCCATTCGACGAAGCTGACACGACCATCTCCGGCCGGACCCAATGCACCCGCGATGCCGCGCGATCGGCTCCTTCAAGCTGCCGTCGCGACCCGGCATGCCGACCGCACTTCGTCCATCACGAATGTTCGTTCGTCACCTCGACAACCTCGACACCGATAGGCGCGATGTTCATGCCGTGCCGCTCGACGTCGCGTTCCGCTACCGGCTCTGACCGGATGCGGCGCCCGAGGACCCGAAGGGGCCACTGGTAGTCAAGGTGAATTGCGGTGGCCCGCTATCGCCGTAGGCCGCCAGGTCGGATAACAAGGTCGCCAGACTATATGACGGCTTGTAGCCCAACCAACGAACTGTTTCCGAAATGTCCAGCTTGGTTGGTTTTAAGCCCGGGTCGAGTCCATAAGACAGCGTCAGATCGTAATACTTTGAATAGTATTTCTTAAATGTAGAGCCAGGCCCATCGGTATCCCAATGCGCTAAATCGTCATCTGTGTATTCGTATGCACCATCAAGCGTAAGTATGATCTGCCGTCCGAGATGCTGCCGGGATATCAGATCCACGCTCAAGACGACCGCTGAAGCAACATCATCGATATGCACCGCTCCTTTCCAAAACCATCGCGCCCAATCACTATAGTTGGCGTATACGCCGCGGTTCCAAAATGGAATAAATGCTCGTGGGCGAAGTGTAATAACGTTCATATTTTTGTATTTTCTATAATCCTCCGCGGTGCATTCTGCCAAAATCTTGCTGCGCCCATATAGTGTATCAGGCCTGCCAATACTGGTCGTGGAAATGAAAACGATTTTGTTGATACCGAGCGAAGCGGCCATCTCGAAAACCTCGAAGGTTCCGCGCACATTCAGGTCAAAAAAATCATAGGAATCTTTCTCGCCACGAACTTCGTGGATGCCGTGCCAGGCCGCTATGTGCACAATGCAATCGCAGCCAGAAAATGATTCCTTTAATTTTTCCCGATCCAGAATCGATCCTTGGATGTACACCCCATATCTTGAGTCATATGGAGCGCGAATATCCAGAATCACAGGCGTATGGCCTTTTCTGACAAACATAGGCACAAGGGTCTGTCCAAGATCCCCCGACCCTCCTGTCAGGAGCACTCTCATGTTTTTCTCCCCGACTTACTTGCGTGGGCTCGAACACTCGAGATCGGACGGATCATCAGCGGTCGCACCCACCGACTTTGCACCTGCAGCTTCGACCCATTGTCGGAGGTGAGCGCTGGCTTTCCCAGCGCGGGCAGTGCTGCCGCCTTCGCCTGTACAAGGCGGCCGGCTTTCGGCAAGCTCGACAAGTTGACCTGCCGCGCTTAGCACGCGAAGGCGCCCTTTCCCCACACTGAATCGGGGCAAGGGCGCCGGTTAAGAGAGGTTGTCAGCGAGCCGGCGGGAAGAACACCAGCGTGCGCACCTCAATGCTTTCCCGCGGCGGCGCGCTGGGCGTCAGCGGGTTCTCGAAAGAGGTATGGAACGACAGGCGCGCCCGACCGTCATTGGCACTGTCGTGGACCCGGATGAACAGGACCTCGTCGGTCTGCATCTCCGAGAAATAGTACCAGCGGTGCGCCGGGTTATAGGCAACCCTCGAGGTCTCGCCGCGGACATGGGCGTAGACGAGATCGCTGGCGATTAGGTCTTCATCGGTGAAGCTTCGCGCGTCGCAGAGCGCGAGCGGCGAATCCAGCACCGGCCCACGCACCGGACGCCACACATTGACGATGCCGAAGCGGTGCTTCAGCAACTCCTCGGCCTCGTCGCCGAGATGGTCGCGCACCCGGCGGGGCGCCGAGTTCACCGTGTGGTCGTTGTGCACCTGACGCGAGGGCACGGGCATGCCCGGCCGCGTCGCGTTTCGCACATTGTGGTCGAACACGAAGACGCGGCTGGCGCCCAGCGTATCGCGCACCAGGCGCTCGACTTCCGGGTAGTAAACCCGCTTGATCTCGTCGGGCGAATAGAAGTCGGCGACCGCGGTGGGCGCCTTGACGAGGGCGAAGCCGTTGCGGTCGAGCGTAAACTCGGATTCACGGCCGCGCGCGTCCTCGATCGTTACCTCCTGCGGATCGTTGATGCCATTCGAGCGCGGCACGCCAGGCGGCGGTTCGATGCGATAATACGCCGGCTTTTCGGCGCCGCGTTTCAGGTAATGGAGCGTCGAGGTGAGGGTTTTCGGGGCTACGGCGACATCGAGCGGCATGATCAGGCTCCTCCGATGTTAGGCTCGCTAGGTGGGTTGGCCTCAGCCTGTCACGAGCCGGCTCGCACCGCAACACTCGGAGTTAATCTTGCTCGTTACCCCGCCTCGTGACCGGCCCATTGATTGTCTGTTCCGAATGATGCAGGCACCGACGTGTCGGGCAGGTTCGGCCAAGGCGCGCCGGACCGCAACACCAAAAGATGCCGTTGTGGACACGGCGGTGTTTCACCCGAGCTACGCGACGCGGCTTGTTCGGCAGCATCGACTTGACCGCTCCTGATGCGCAACAACTCGGCAACCACGTTCCATGCGGCGATTATCTGGCGTCATTCGAGCAGCTTTAATGTCCGTGGGTCGAGAGTGCCGTTGCACCACTTATCGAGCGCCTTGTAGTACGCGCTCGCCGGATCACCTACCGCCGAAGCAAAGAGCGTCATGGAAGATTGAAACTTCATGTCATCGGGCGACCCGAATATCTGATGCAGCGACGTCCCCGCCGGTCGCGCGCGTACAGTGCGGCAGCCGCCGCCACTTTCGCCCTTGATACCGATGCGGGCAGGATCAAGCCCGAGCTGGCCTGCATTCGCGTGCGGCCAAACGAACACTGAGTAGATGTCCTCGACTGGGGCCGGGTGCGGTGATTCCGGGGCGAGGCGATGATCCACGGAATAGATCGCGCATCTCAGCTCTGACGCGAATAGCCTATTTTCCACATCCTTCATTTCCGGCGCGCCCATGACGAATCCCCCACCGTGGATGTGCACGATGGCGGGCAGTGGGGCGTCGGAGGTGACCGGGCGATACGTCAGAACTCTGATCGGCTTTGCACCAAACGCACTCTCGACCTGAATCTCGTCGGTGGCGATATCGGGCAGGTGCGGTTTCGGAACGGCGGCTGCCAGCTCCAGCGCCTTGGCGCGGCGCTGCCTCAAGGTTTCGGCGGTCAGCGGCGGCAGCGGCTCCGCGAGCGCGGCGCGCAATTCGGGATCGACAAGTTCGATTGTGCTCATGGATGGCAGCCGCGTCCGTTTGTGGCCAGGCAAAACGATAGGGCGGTATCGCCTTGAGCGACAAGTCCGCGCGGATTGGTGTTCTCCTGTTCCCGCCTGGTCGTAACCTTCGTGCCGAAAGATCACCACCGTCGCCTCGGAGACAATCAAGCATGGAAGCCGGATATCTCGGCGTCGGCGCTATGGGCCAGCCGATGGCGCACAAGCTGCTCGACGCAGGCCACGGCCTGACGATCTACGACATCAATGAGGCGGCGATGCAGCCGCTGCTCGAACGCCAGGCCGCCGTGGCGTCTCGCCCCGCGATCTAGCAGACCGCTGCGAGATTGTGTTCGTGTCGTTGCCGACGCTCGCCGCGTTTCGCGAGGTTGCATTTGGCGCGGACGGCCTTATCCACGGCAAGGCGATGAAGCTGCTGGTCAACACCTGCACGGTCGGCGTGCCGTTCGTTCGCGAGATCGAGCAGGCAATGGCTCAACGCGGCGTTACGGTGGTGGATTGCCCGATCTCTGGTGGACCGCCGGGCGCTCGCGCCGGCACGTTGTCGGTCATGATCTCCGGCGACCCGGCGGCGGTGGAGCGGGTCCGGCCGATGATCTCGCTGTGGGGCAAGACGCTGAACATCGCCGGCGACAAGCCGGGCGCGGCGCAGGTGCTGAAGCTGACCAACAACATCCTGTCGGCGGTCGCGCTGGCGGCGACGGCCGAGGCGTTTGTCATGGGTGCCAAAGGCGGGCTTGACCCGGAAATCATGGTTCAGGCGATCAGCGCCGGCAGCGGTCGCAACAGCGCCGTCGATGGCAAATTCCCGGCCGCCGTCTTGACACGCAGCTTCGATTACGGCGCTGAGATGCACATCATCATGAAGGATATCGACCTGGCGATCGCGCAGGGCGAGGAACTCGGCGTACCGATGTGGGTGTGTGAGGCGGCGCGCCTCGTGTTCAAGCACGCGATGCAAAAGGGCGCGGCAAGGGAGGACCTGACCGCCATCGTCAAATACATCGAGCGCGACGCCGACTTCGAGATGCCAAAGACGCGCTGAGGCGGCTTACTCCCCCAGAAAGCCCCGGGCCAAGCCGATCAGGGTCTCGGGTGCCTGCAAATGAGGGAAATGCCCGGCATCTTCCATCGTCATGAGCTTGGCACCGGGGATTAGATCGGCGACCTGCCGACCAATCTCGGGCGGCCACAAGAAATCGTGCGCCCCGGACGTGACCAGCACCGGCACGCGGATCGCTCCCCAATCGTCCGCCGTCATCTCCAGGCGTGCGAGCGCCAGTGACAACTCGGCGTAGGCTGCCGGGTCATTGCCGAGATAGATCGCTTGGTATGCGGCCCGCTGCTCCGGATGGCTGGCCGGAAACGAGTTCGCCAGGCTTGCGTCCGCGACACCGCGCATGCCGACGACCCGCACCTTCTCGGCGCGCTCGGCCACATATGCACGCGTCGGCCCTGCCATGTCCGGGGCAACGGCGCACATCATCAGCCGGCGCAGCCGAGCAGGGTGGCGGATGGCCAAGAGTGCGCCGACGAGCGATCCCAGCGCCGCGCCGATCACGTCCACGGGATCGGCGATGTCCAGCGCCTGCAAGAGCGCCTCGATGTCGTCGGCGATATCGGTCAGCTCGAAGGAGCCGACTGGTTTCTCCGACCGGCCGGCGCACCGACAATCAACGGCAATCACCCGGCGGTCACTGGCCAAACCCGGCGTTACCGCCCGCCAGCTCTCGCTGCAGCCGCCCAACTCGTGCAGCAACAGAACCGGGACGCCGCCATTACCGGCGTCCTCGAAAAACAAGCTGATCCGGCCGGTATCGACGTAGGGCATCAAGCAATCGTCAGCAGTGCGCGGGGGGCAGTTTGCCAAAACTGCGTTGATTCGTCGCCATTTCGCGCGGCTTTGAACCCCGGTTGCTTCGGCGGCAGCCCCGCCAGGAGGGCATCCTCGCAGTCCACATTTCATTCTTCGGCGGGCACAGAGTTCTAACCGACCGAATTGTAGACCTCACGCCAGCGCTTGATCGCGTCGATGTGGCTGTCCACCGTGGTGAGGTTCGCGCCCATGGTCACGACGGAGATATGGCTACCCCCGGCTTCGCGCCACGCCGCAATGTCGCCGGGCCATTGGTTATCGCCGCGACTGTATTGCTGGATCGACTCGAAGCCGAATTGGTTGTGGTCGCGCCCGAGCGCGGTCAGTTTGGCTTCGATCTTCGCCTTGATCTGGACAGCCTGGGTTTGCATTCGGCCTCCGAACAGAAATCCGTCCGCGATCCTTGCTGCTCGGTCATATGCGGCCTCACTCGACCCGCCAAGCCAGATCGGAATTTGCCGCTTCGGTCGCGGCAATATCCCGGCTCGGTCAATACGGTGGTCGGAGTCCTCGTATGTGACCACCGGCTCTTGCCACAGCTTGCGGATCAAGGTGATCTGGTTCTCCTGCCGCTTGCCGCGGCGGCGAAAATGTCCGGACATTTCGAGGCCGTCGAATTCAACCCAGTTCCAGCCGACGCCGACGCCAAGTCGAAGCCGGCCATCTGAAAACAGATCAACATCGGCGGCCTGTTTGGCGAACAGGGCGGTCTGCCGCTGCGGCAGGATGATCACGCCAGTTACCAGTTCGAGCTTCTTGGTAATGCCGGCGAGGTAGGCGTAAGTGATCAATGGCTCGTGGAAGGGATCGGTTTCCTTATACGGGCCGGTCAATTTCGGCTCTCTGCCGGCATGCTCGGCACCGAGCACATGGTCGTAGATCACGATGTGGTCGTAACCCAGCTCTTCCGCCGCCTGGGCGAACGCCTTGACCGCCCCCGTATCGCCGCCAAGCTCGATCTGCGGATAAACGACGCCAGCTTTCATGGTCCACTTCCTCTTTTCACAATCGCAGGGCGGGATCGCCCCGGGTTCGAGGTCGAATGCCTCCACCGCCCATCAGGATTCAGCGAACGCATAGGGACTCCTGGTGGTGGGCGGATCAGATACCGCTATGCGGTCAGGCGGCGGACCGCGGCCATAATTTCCGTATCGCCCGTTAAAAACTGGCAGATCGTCTCATTGTGCTCGGCGAGCACGTCGGGTTTTTCTCCTCCGTAGCGGCCCGAAACGGTCGCACCGGAATGGCCGGATATAATCTCCCACATCTCTCTTTTTACAGGCGAATGACGGGCTTCCTCAATCCATGTATCCCGCAGCTCGTGGAAGACACGGTCAATGCCCTCCCGCTTAAAGACGCGATTCATCGCCTTACTCGCCACGTTGGAAATCGGCACCTTGGGGTCTTTCGGGCGAGGCGCATCGAACAGAAACCCTTCGCTCCGTTTGGCGACGTAAGCGTCGAACGGCCCACGCAGGCATCCGATGACCGGCATCGCGTGCGGTTTCTCCTTTTTCGTGTCTACGGGCGGTACCTCTATGAATCCGGTTTTCGCATTCCACCATGACCTGTGCGCGCTACTGGCTCGCCGAGGCGAGCAGCAGTGGTCAGGCCGAGCAGATAAACCCACGCCTGCCAAGACTGCGGCTCCAGCGCATTGAGGGCTCTCAGGATGTCCCCCCGCGACCACGCACCCCGACCTGAATCATCCGGCTCGGGGACGGTGAGCGCTTTCAGGTCCGGCTGCGCCATTTCGGCGTCACGCCAGCCCTGCCGCAGCACCGCTGTCACAAGCTGAATGCGTTGATTGATCGACTTCGGCTTGTGCTTTCCAGCGTCGATCAAACGGTCACGCCACGCCAGTAGATGCGACCGCCGGATTTCGGCGAGCATGACCAACTTGCAATCGGCGAAGAATGTATCCCAATGCCGGCGTGTCGTGGCGATCACATCCTCACCCCTGGCATCACCACCGGCCCGAAGCCAACGGTCAAACGCCCATTCGAGGGTGTGGAGGCCGTCGGTCACGGGAAGGGAGGGAGCGCGTATCAGGGTCGCGACGTGCTGACCCACCACGGCCACGATACCCGCTCGGCACCGTGTCCAGGTTGCCGGATCAAGCGGGGTTGACGGCAGTAGCTTGCGGACATCCGACAGCAGGATGTTGATCTGGCTTTCTCCGGTGAGGCGTTGCTCAAGCCGCTCCCAAATGATCGCCTCCGCGGCCTCGCGTTGCTCGTCTGTCAGAGCGGTATTCTCGGCGAGTTCTGCGCTGGCGTGCCGGAACGGATTGGGGCTGTTGGTCTCAAGCCGAACGCGGTCCGCGATTTCCGTGCCGACTGCCTGGGGGTTGGCTGCGTCCCGTGCCCGCCGAAGCCGACGTTCGAACTCCACGTCGTGCTCTTTTTCGAGCCGTTCGGCTTCGGTCTCACTTGTCGTGTTCAGCGACTTTGCGACCACCACCTGACCGCATGCGGCCCGGTATTCGCCAGGGACCATGCGGCGGTAATACCACGTCTCCCCGCGCTGGAAGATGTGCGACCCTGACCGTGGACGCGGCATTTCCCGAATCTCTTTTGACACATCCTTTTGATACAGTACCAGGCGAGAATGTCGAGAAGAACGCAGTTCCTAGCTTTTTCGGGGTACTGGCGGAGAGGGAGGGATTCGCGGAGAATTCACAATTACTACATGAATCCAATGATTTATAAGTTCGATACGAATGACATTTGGAGCGGTCATTTGGAGCAAACCTCGGGCGTTGGAGGGTTCGAATGCGCGTTGGGAATCGAACTTACACCGCACCGCCCCCTTGTGTTCTGCGTGCTGGCCCTGGCATTTAGGGAAACACTGAAATAAGGCGCATTCCGCCACTCGCATCGGGTAGAATCTGCTGTGGGGATGGAGACCAAGGGGCGGGACGATGCAGCGCCAGGGGAGCTTTTCGCAAGCGGAATACGCCGGCAAGAAGAGGCAGACGCGGCGCG
>CAMATN010000161.1 GCA_945861155.1 Rhizobium sp. Q54 | reverse complement strand
CGTCTCGATCCCTAAAACAACACAGGAAAACACAAAAACAACCCCGATTTCCGCCGATTGATGCCGTTACCCGGCGCGTCGCGGCCAGAAATTAGGCCCGCATCGCCAAACCATCAGCCGCGCCGGCATTGCTCAGTGTTTCCCTAGGGAAGCGGTTGACCCCTCGGAAAGCTTGCGCAAGGCTATTTGTCGAGCCACACATCTTCCATTCGCCATCCATTGTATATGCTATTCACCATCACGGTTAGCCCCTTCACTTGCGGATGCCAGCATGTTGCCGCGTGGCTGTGATAAATGATGGGTCGGGCGACCTCCTGCTGCAATTTACTGTCGATGTGCCAAACTAACTCCTTGCGTCTGGCTTGGTCGGTGTCGACAGATTGTACGACGAACAGCTTTTCCATCTCGGGACTGCAGTAGCCAGAAAAATTGCGGACTGTCCCGCAGGCGTAGTTCTCGAAGAATTGCTGGTCCGGATCGTCGATGGCGCTGCCGGTGAGGTTCAGCGCTATCGTGTAATCCTTCCGGCTCAGCTTAGGGTACCAGTTCGCCGTTTCTATTGCATGCAGAGTTCCCCCGATCCAGATGTGCTTGAGCTGGTCAATCAGGATAACCGAGGCGTCTCGGTAGGCTGGGGCGTCGCGCGCGGAGACTGTCAGATCCAGGCGCTTCTCCGGCCCGTAGCCGAGCCTGTCCATAATTCGTCGCGCTTCGCTCCGGTTCCTTTCGACCTGACCGTCATACCCGGGCGACGTGGCGAGCGCATCGGAGCGGAGGCCCCACACCCCTGCGGGAGGCGGGAGCATGGCTCCGCCGATCAACGCCTGACCCTTCATAAGGATGTGAGCGAACGCCGTACGGTCTAGGGCCAGCGCCACGGCGCGGCGCAGGCCCAGGTTGTCGAAAGGAGGTTTGGTTTGATTGAGCAGCAGGTTAGTTGAAACGTTGGTCGGCGTGATCTGACATGTGCCATGCGGCACCTGTGCCTGCACATCTCTGAGCAAAGGGACCGTCACGCCATACGGGAAGGTCATGTCGAACGTTCCGGCGATAAAGCCGAGGATCGCGGTCGAGCGGTTGGGGACGATCGTATATTCGATTCCGTCGAGATATGGCCGGCCCGGTTTCCAGTAGTTCGGGTTGCGCATGAGCTTTATGCTTTCCCCCGCCTTGTACCCCACAAACTTGAACGGTCCCGTGCCGATCGGATGCCGGCGCATCTCGGCGGCCGCTACGTGGCATGGGTATATCGGGGAGTGACCGCCCGCGAGCAACGCCAGCAGGGCTGGCTGCGGACGACCGAGCCTGAAAGTCACCTCGTAAGGGCCTTCGACGGCTACGTCCTCGACGTTCGTGTACCAGGATTTTCGGGGGTTGGTGCGAAGCCGGTCGTTCGACCGCTCCTGTATCAGTTCCCATGTACATTTAACGTCGGCGGCGGTGAACGGCCTACCGTCATGCCAGCTGATGCCCTGGCGCAATTTGAAAGTAAGTTCCTTGCCGTCGTCCCTCCATGACCAGCTTTCCGCAAGATCCGGCCGGAGCGTATCGAAGCTGTTTTGCGGGACGTGCTGGTCATAGACGAGCAAGTTGTTGAAGACCGCCATCATCGGGCCGATAACCGAGACCGTCTCGCTCTCAAGGACCGACATGTTGGCCGGGCTGTCGGGATGGTAGAGCCGCAGGATGCCGCCCGGCTTTTGCGCAAGCGCTGCGAGGGAGCAGCACAGTGCGCTCACGAAGGCAAACGCGACCGCAAGTGACTGTTTCACCTTCTGCCGTCTCATGATCGCGAGCGCTGTCCCGCCGACCGTTGTATCTCCCCGATTGCAGGTGGCAATGGTAAGTTCGGGCGAACAGGCGGGCATATCCATCCAAAGAATTGCAAAACAGACCACAGGCTCAGGCGTACGTATCCCTCGGTTGCACCGGGCATAGCCGGGAAGCGCAACCGGTCAGCCGGGCTATGATCGCCAACGAGCGGCGCGAGATACCTCAATGCGCAGCAATCACATCCCGGAGGTGTCCGAAGAGCGGGTCGATCTGAGATCGGTAAACCTGCGACTGCGAGCGGGCGACCCACTGCTGCCGAAAGGCCGCGACCTCATACTGCGGAAAACGAGTCCTGAATTCGGTAAACGCCCGAAGTGAGTCTCGGGAGTTCCCGGTCTGCCGCAACGCGACAGTGAGGAACAGTTGAGCGCTACCGTATTCAGGATTGCATTCCAGTGATTTTCGGAAGAGCGAGAGCGCGTTGCTGCCGTTTCCAAGCAACAGTTGGGCAAAACCGGCGAAAAACCACCAGATGGCCTGGCGCCGTTCGCCGCCGCCCATCCGCAATGCGGTCTCGATACTTTGAAGGGTACTGTGGGCTTCGCCGCGAAACGCCGCATTGTAGCCCCTGAACGCATGGGCGGGGGCAAAGCGTGGATTTCCGGCGAGAGCGCGATCGAATGCCTCCTGCGCAGCATCGATATCCCCGGATGCCGAATGGAGCATGCCGAGGAAGCAGTTAGCCTCGTCATCCTCCGGGACCAGGTCCACCGCTGCGCCGGCCGCCGCAAGCCCGAGATCGTATGCCGCCTTGGAGACCGTCAGGTCGGCCCACCCGGCTTGGCTGACGATATGTTGGCACGTCCGGGCAAGCCCGGTCAGCGCCGATGTATTCGCGGGATCGGCAGCCACGGCCGCGAGCAGCCATTTTTGGGCTTCCGATGTTGCCGACGCTGTCGACCTCCTCCCGAAGGCGGCGGTCGCCCGCGAGAGAAAATGTTCGGGACCAATACCCTCAAGGGGCGACATGATGGCGCGTCGGCTGGCCTCGCGCACCATCAGGAAGTGAACATCACGGGCAATCTTCTCGGTCAGCCAAAGGTGATCGGACGTGATGTCGCCGTCGTAGCGGCGTCCCCATCGGTAGAGGCCGGTCTCAGTGTCGAGCACCCGGACATTCAAACGTACCGTTCTGGTCTGGCGAAAGTGGATTGCAGCGCTGAGCACGTAATCGACGTCGGGCCGGGCGACCGGAACCAACGACGTCATGAGCCGTCGATCGGCGATGCTTGCGATGCTGACCCCGTGTGAGTGCTCGATCAAATCGGTAATCAGGTCATCACAAACGCGTTCGGCGAGGTCCCCGTTCTTGGGTTGGCCGCCCAGGCTCTGAAGCGGCAGCAAGCCGAGCGTCAGCTTTGGCATGAGGTAGGGCCAGTGGGGCCGGGTGGATTTGGCCGCAGGAGAAACACGCGGGCGTTGCGATGACCCGGAGTGGCCGGCGCTTTCATCCACCATCAGCGCGGAAACCGACGATCGCTCGATCGCCAGGGCAAGCGCGTTTGTCTCGCTATCCGGCCCGGTCCCGAGTTCTCGGCTCAGGCGCTCCGCCAGCTCGTCGTAATGGTGCAAGGCTTCGGGACGGCGGCCGGCGTGCGCGAGTGCGAGCATCAACACGCGATGGTCGGGCTCCGAGAGCGGTTCAAGAGCGACCAGCTTGCGCGCGCTTACGACCGCCTCCTCGTACGCGCCGGCGCGATCGTGCGCAGCCGTTAACTGGCGTAGGACGTTGCAGATCACCGCGCCGATACGTTCGCGCTCGACCGTGAGCCAGTTCGTCAGCGGTTCGGACCGGATCGTGCTGAGGTCGAGGAAAAATTCCCCGCGATACAGGTCAATGGCCTGCCGCAGATCGTCACGCTCGCACGAGCGGGCGAGTTGTTCGAACTCGCCGAGATCAACGTAGGCTCCGTTGAGCTGGATGAATTCGCCCGTGGTGGCGAAATGCTCTGACCAGCGCTGCCCGAGCGCTTTCCGTAGGCTCATCAGGGCGTTGCGAACGCCCTGACGCGCCAAATCGGTCGGCCGGTCGGGCCACAGGAGTTCGGCCAAGCTATCCCGGGGGATCGGGTCACCTCGATAGACGGCAAGATACCCGAGCAGCGCGCGCGTTTTGCGCGGCAATCCGAGGAGCTCACGATCACCGTCACGCACAATAACGGTGCCCAAAACATCGATCGCCAGGATGCCTGACACGGCCACTCCGATGGAACCACGCGCGCAATGATGCCCGTGCACCCGAAGGGCGGCAACATCGACAAAGGTTACCGCCGCGGGCTGCCGGCCGATTCCCTACAGCGCGGGCCACGGCTCCTCTGCCCGAGTCCATGCGTCGTACGTAGCGGTTCGGTGCAGCAGTACCCGGCAGAGCGCGTCATGCCCGAGCGACTGAAGCTCCGAGATCAACTCGTCATACATGAACGTCCGGTGGCCCACCGTGGGCGGAAGCGCTTCCCATTGTTCAACAGGGGTCAAGCTGGGTCCCAGGGTCGGCGTCTCCTCGATTCCGGCCACCAATAACTCCAGACGGGTGCGAAGGCACTTCTCGCAAACGCCGCAATTCGGCCCGTCGGCTGCGCCTCCCGGGCATACCCGCAGCGCCGCTATGGCCCTTGGCCACGACGCCAGTTCACGAAGCTTTTGCACCCGGGTCAGGCGGGCGCCGAAATGCTGGACGGACAACCGCTGGCTCGAGTACAGCGGATCGAGTTCGGGGCATGACCCCATCGCCACGCGGTGCTTCAGGTGGTAACCGCTGCCGATAAACAGGAAGCCTCGCGAAGGGACCGCGACGTGGCCTGCGGCCACGAGTGCCGCGCCATTGTGGCGGTACGTCCAAAAGCCGCGGCGCGATGGTAAATCCCGCAAATTGGTGCGGCACGGCAGCACGCGAACATCGGCCTCAGCCATCACGGGTTCGAGGAGGGCCAGCGCCTGCCGATACCGTTCGGGCTCCGGGCGCCACGATCGGGTACTGATATCATATCCTTCGATAAAGAGCGCCTGCCGTATGGAGGCCGGATCCTCACGCGAGAACAGCGATCGGTTGCCCATGACGGTGTGAAAGCCGTCGACGCCGCCGGACACGAACACGGCCGCCGAGCACAGCCACGGGACCGGGCGGGGTCCCGCCGGCGCGGTTTCGATAACCGGCGCTTCGCTCCCAATGCCGCCCCAGGCCGCCCACCAGGCATGCGCGGTTAGAAGGCCCTCTACCAGCATTGGGCACGGATTGCCGTGTATCTGCACCCGCGGCTCGCCATGAAGCGCCGCCAGCGGGTAGCAGGCCAGGAGGAAGGCATCCGCGGACGGCGCGATGATCGGAATGGCCGAATTGCGGACCTCAAAAAATAACCGTTGTTTCGGGAATTCGCTGGCCTCCCACTCGATATTCGCAGACGTGGTGAAACCGTGCGTACACGACGCGATTGAGAGATCGGTGATAATCATCGTGCGCGCGATGCTTCAATAAGAGGCAGCACTGCGGAACGCGCGGTAAGGGCGAGGAAAGCGGTCACACCGAAGGCACCGCTACACGCAATGACGATCGCAAGCCCAATAGGCCCCGTGGCGAAGGCGGACAGCACTGCGGTGCCGAGCGCGGCGCCGGCGAGCTGCAGAAAGCTCACCAATGCCGATGCGGCACCGACAAGAGCCGGGTCCGCGCGCAGGCTAGCGGCGGTTGCGCATGGGGTGACAAGGCCGCTGGCGCAACAGACCAGGATCATCGGAATGACAATGGCAAGAGGACTTGGCCATACCGACGCAAGCACCACCATCGCGACGCCGGCGACAATCAGCAACACGCCGCCGATGATGATCAGGCGTTCGCCACCCACGCGCCAGGTCGCGCACAGAAAGCTTCCAACGAGAAAGCCGCCAGGCGGCAGCAAGACATACAGGCCGTAGATCTCCGGAGCGACACCGAGAGCGGCGATCAAGACCGCCGGCGCGCCCGCCGCGAATATGTGAAAACTGGCGCGGGTGCCGGTCGCCAATGTCGCATATCCCAGGAACTGCCGTGTGCTCAGCAGCTGCGAGAACCCGCCATAGCGGCTTTTTGGCCGTAGCGGTCGTTCTCGGTCCCTTGGAAGTATCCGCGCGATGAGCGCGACTGCGAGTAGACCCAAGACGGTAGTCGCAAGAAAATTGGCGCGCCAGCCGAACCAAAATTGGAATTGTCCTCCCAGCGCTGGAGCCAGTCCCTGGACGAGAGTGATCGCGAAGCCTGCGCTCGCCAAAACCCGCGCCGCGGCTCCGTCCCCGTAGGCGTCACAGATCACGGCCCGGCCGACCACCGACCCGGCCGCAGCCCCGATGCCTTGAAGCACCCGCGCCATGATCAGAAACTCAATCGTCGGACTGACCGCGCAGGCGAGGCTGCCAAAGACGAAAAGCAGCAGGCCCGGAACAAGCACCGTCTTGCGGCCATACCGGTCGCACAACGGCCCCATCAACAGCCCCCCGATCGCGAGGGCAAGCAGGTAACCCACGAACGTCAGCTGGACGACCCCGACCGATGTAGCAAGCCGTTCGGCAATTTCCGGCACAGAGGCCACGTAAATCGTCGAGGCGAGCATGCCCAGGGCTAAGACAAGCACGATTGATGCGGCGAGTAGCTTGGGCCGATACACGCTCATCTCCATTGGATCTGCCTGTTTGGTCGGTGCGCTGTCTCGGCCAGTTGAGCGCCGGCATCCGGGCGCATCAGACCCCGGGTCGGCCAGTCTTCGAGCGGCCACATCCGTAGGTTCGGCAACTCACCCGCGAAATCCGGTGACAGCACCACCGTCAGGCAGCGGCTCCCCGACGGCCACCGGATCTGCACCCGCTGGAGCGGGTTGCCGCCAGCGGGCAGGCCAGGAAGGTGCTCGCGCCGTTCCAGCTCGGCGACGGTCTCGCCGGGCTTCCGGGAATGCCCGTGCAAGTATTGGGTGCCGCCGATGGAAAATATGCTGGGCGGTGGCGGGACTGAAACGCCGATATCGGCGTCGGCCGGCTCGATTACGCTCACCGCAAACTGGTCGTCATTCCGGCGAAAGTGGATGCTGTTCGATGACCAGCCCACCAGTTCGGCGCTGGTGTGCATGTTCCATACGATTTCGGCGCCGATGTCCTTCGCGATCTCGTCCCGGATGACGACATGCCTTCCGAACAGCGCCGCGCCGCGCCTTATCGTACCGGCAGGTCTGCCATAGGCCGCCGAGAGGTCCAGGATCACCCATTTGCAATCAGCACCGATTTCACTGGCGAGGATCGGCGTCGCTACGTTCGGTTGCTGGTTTTGGCCGTCGACTACCAGCGTGTTATGGCCCACTGTGCTCGTCCGATAATACCGCCAGCGTTGACCCTGCCGCTCCGCGGTGCCGTGGTCAAAATACCCCGGCAAATCGTATTCATCAGATCCGAGATCGGTAACCCACCGAGCATGGGCTCCGTCGAGAATGAAAGACCCGGCGTCGGCTTGCCCGTGGCGAAAGACGACGCCGTCCACCTCTTCGGAGCGCACCGCGTGCCCGCCCTTAATCGCAAAAAACACGGGCTTGGACTTTGCTGACGGCGACCAGGTGTTGCGAAAGCAAGCCAGCTCGGTGCCGCGGAAGATCCTGCCCGCTGGTTCGCCTACGTTCTCCGGGGGCTCGGCCGGTCGATCCGACCAAATGAGCCCAAACGGAAGGTGCCAGCCATCATAATCTCTGACCAGCCAGCCATCGGTAGCCCGGCCGCAGCGGTGCGCCAGGAAGGCCGCGGGAATCAGGTCAAACCGGCGTTGAGAATCGGCGAAATCAAAAGCATCACCAGAGTTACCCGTCACATGAAGCGCGAAATCTCCAGTGCGGGAGAACCCTGGCCGATGCGCCAAGCCGAAACTGTCGCCAAGGCTAGCTTCAAGCGCCGCGACGGTCAGGCAGGAGAACCGCGCCGCAAGCGACCAGTAGCTCGGTCCCTCCGGCCAGGCGCCGTCCGGCGCGAAACCGCCGAAAGCACGCCACATCGAGGCCCACGCCTCGGAAACCACCGCTAAACAGAGATCGGGATATCGATCGAGGGTCGCCAAAGCCGCGATCATGATCCCGGCGTTCGATACGATCGTGCAGTTGTCCCACCGCTGCGGCCAGAGGACGCTTGGATCGGAGTACGCTTCGAGCCCCGGCTCGAGAATATGCCGCCTCAGCGCGTCGGCGAGGGCGTCCCGCTCGTCCGTCGGTAAAGAGCTATGCAGCCAGTCATAGCCAAGGGCGGCGGCAATCGCGATCTCCGCGCGATCGAGAAACGTCGGGCTCTGGGGCCGTGGCTTCCAGGTCGGGGCGGCGCAAAGCTCACGAAACAGCGCGCGCGCCGCCGTGTGCGCCTCTTCCCAGAACGGCCCCCGACAAGCGGCTGTGAATGTGAGCACGATCAGCTGACGGCTGCGCCGCTTTGCGTGCTCGCGAGGATCGCTCTCGGAAGCGGTGGAGAACGACGCATCGAGGCATCGGCGTACTCGGCGTCGCAACGCGAGGCTTGCGGTGGCGCGCTCGTTGAGCCCGGGTAAAGCTGCTGCATTGAACAGCAGGAATGGATGACCCCGGTCGAAGTATGCGATCCGTTCCCGCAAACGCAGGACGTACGCCGCTTCCGGTTCCCGCGCTGGAAGCTGCCCGGAGGCGCTGCCGTCCAGGGGCATGTGCGCACACCTGGCAACTTGCTATCCGTTCGCCGCCCGAGGCCTGGGCGTCCCGTGCTTCGCTGGGCGGCTCGCGCGGAGACCATCGAGCCGTTCGAGAAACGACAGGACCCCGGCCAGAGCCACATCTCGACCGTCGATTTTGCGGCACAGATCGCGAACGGCCGTGAGCTCGTCCATCAGTGCGTCGCGCTTGATCGTGCCGTTATCGATCAGAGCATCGGCCAGAATTGCAATGGCTAGCCAGGTTCCGAGAAGCAGCTCGCGGCATTCATTTATCGGATTGTCTTTGTTTACAACGGATTGCATCGCATCATTCCCCTTGCGAGCTGCGCGCCCGAAGCGGCCGTCAAGCCGCCCGGGGTCAGATGCTCGCAAGGGTCATGATCAAGCGTCCAAGATGCGTCTAAATTCTGCAACTTTTGGTAGATTATCTTTCCCTCAGAGTCTGTCCGGGAACATCATTTGGGATTGCATAGTTTTCGCAA
>CAMATN010000160.1 GCA_945861155.1 Rhizobium sp. Q54 | reverse complement strand
GACCGCGACCCAAGTTCCTGGCCGCCCGCCCGCGCGAATTTCGAGGGTTAGCTAAGGCGCTTGCTTTTCCAGCCTGCGTTCCGGGCTGGAGCGGATCGTCCCGGCCGGTTCCTCCGCGAAAGCGCTCTTCGGCCAGGCCAGCCCGTAATGCTCGCGCAGCGTCTCGCCGGCATAGGCGGTGCGGAACAGTCCGCGCCGCTGCAACAGCGGGATCACCTCGGTACTGAACACGTCAAGCATCGCCGGCAACAGCGGCGGCATCAGGTTGAAGCCGTCCGCCGCGCCGTCATTGAACCAGTCCTCGATCAAATCGGCGATCTGCTCCGGCGTACCGGCGGTGACGAAATGGCCGCGGGCGCCGGCCAGGTAGCCGAGCAACTGGCGCAGCGTCAGCTTTTCGCGGCGCACCAGGCTCACGATGACTTCGGTCCGGCTGCGCGCCGCCTCGACCGAGCCGGGATCGGGGAAGTCCTCAGCCGCCAGCGGCCGGTCAAGCGGCAAATGCGAGAAATCATGTCCGCCGAACCGGTTGGACAACCGCCGGCGCCCGACCTCGGGGTCGGACAATTCGTTCGCCTCGCGCGCCAGGCGATGCGCCTCGGCCTCGGTCGAGCCGATCATCGGGCTGAGGCCGGGGAGGATCAGCACCGCGTCGGGCGCGCGGCCGTCGGCCGTCACCAGCGCCTTCAGATCGGTATAGAATTCCTGCGCCGTCGCCTTTTCCATCTGGGCTGTGAACACCGCGTCGGCATGGCGCGCGGCGAAGCGGCGGCCGGTTTCGGACGACCCCGCCTGAACCAACACCGGCCGCCCCTGCGGGCAGCGCGGCATGTTGAGGGGCCCGGCCACCTGATAATTGTCGCCGTGGTGATTGATCGGCCGAATGCGGTCCGCCCGGGCATAACGGCCGCCGGACCGGTCGTCGACGACCGCATCCTCGGCCCAGCTGTCCCACAGCGCCTTGACCACCGTCATGAACTCTTCGCCCCGAGCATAGCGGTCGGCGTGGCTGACCTGCCCCGCCCCGCCGAAATTGCGGGCCGAATTCGCCAGCCATGAGGTGACGATGTTCCAGGCGACCCGCCCGTTGCTGATGTGGTCGAGCGAGGCGAACTGGCGCGCCAGGTTGAACGGCTCCGTATAGGTGCTCGACGCCGTGGCGATCAGCCCGATCCGGCTGGTCGAAACCGCCAGCGCCGCGAGGACCGTGATCGGTTCGAGCCAGGTGCGCGCCGCCTGCGCCACGTCTTCGCCGAGCGCGAGCTGGTCCGCCAGGAAGATCGAATCGAACAGCGCGGCCTCGGCCCGTTGCGCGAGATCCTGGTAATAGCGGATGTCGGTCAGCGCCAGCGGCGAGGAAGCCGGGTTGCGCCACGACGCCTCATGGTGGCCGCGGCTGTGAATGAACAGGTTCAGGTGCAACTGCCGCTTCATGCCGTCCATCCCTGGGTTCTGTGACCGTCCGCCAGCCGCGCGGCGCCTCGGCCTAAGCAAAACTAGGCGCGGGTTGGCGCGTCAGGCAAGGCGCTTGCTGACGATGAGCGCCTACTCGAAGCCGACGACTTCGTGCGGCACGTACGGCTCCTCGAGAGAGGCAATCTCGTCGGCCGACAGCTTGACGGCAATCGCGGCCAATGCGTCGTCGAGATGGTGCAGCCTGGTGGCGCCGACGATCGGAGCGGTGATGACCGGCTTGGCCAAGAGCCAGGCGAGAGCGATCTGCGCGCGGGCAATGCCGCGCCCCGCCGCAACCCGCGCCACGCGATCGACGACCCGTTTGTCCGCGTCGACCGATTTCTCGAACAGCCGGGTCACCGATTCGTCGGTCTCGGACCGGGTGCTGGTGTGGTCCCAGTCCCGCGTCAGGCGCCCGCGGGCCTGCGGGCTCCACGGAATAACGCCGATCCCCTCCGCCGCGCACAGCGGCAGCATCTCGCGCTCTTCCTCGCGGTAGAGCAGGTTGACGAGGTTCTGCATGCTGACAAAGCGGGTCCAGCCGTGCCGTTCGGAGACGGCAAGCGCCCGCGCGAACTGCCAAGCATGCATCGAGGACGCGCCGATGTACCGCGCCTTCCCGGCCTTGACGACATCGTGCAGCGCTTCGAGCGTCTCCTCGATCGGGGTGTCGTGGTCATAGCGATGGATCTGGTAGAGATCGACGTAGTCGGTGCCGAGACGGCGCAGGCTGGCGTCGATCTCGCTGAAGATCGCCTTGCGCGACAGGCCGGCGCCGTTCGGCCCCGGGCGCACCCGGCCAAAGACCTTGGTCGCGATCACGATTTCGTCGCGGCGGGCGAAATCCTTCAGTGCGCGGCCGAGAATTTCTTCGCTGCTGCCGGCCGAATAGCGGTTCGCGGTGTCGAAGAAATTGATGCCGCCTTCCAGCGCGCGCTTGATGAACGGGCGGCTCTCCTCCTCGCCCAGGCTCCAGGCATGGTTGCCCCGACCCGGAGCGCCATAACTCATGCAGCCGAGGCAGATCCGCGACACGTCGAGGCCGGTGCGGCCGAGCTTTATGTAATCCATTATTTTCCCATTTGAGATTCTAGCGAATCACTTCCAACATTTTGTCATGCCGGCGAAGGCCGGCATCCACGGCCGAAATGGGTCCCGGCCTTCGCCAGGACGACAGGAGCTGGCAAGCGTCTGACGCACACCACTTACTTACGGATAGCCTTCGGTCATTGGGGTAGATAAGTCAATAATCATAGATGACCTCTGCATTGTTTGCTTTAGGTGATTGCGCGCCTGGGGCGCGAGACTTTATACGAATGCGCAAGGTCCCTCCCTCCGGACGGTCCATATCGAACGAATTCGTCTTTCGTACGAGATCGCTTAGTTTACTAGATCCAAATGTTCGGGGATCGAAGTCGGAGGCTATGTTGGCAAGTTGGTTTCCTACTCTACCGAGAGGTACCCAGCCATCCTCGCTTTCTATCTGCCCTATTACTTTCTTGAGGATCGCCGTCGCGGCGGAAAGAGGCCGGAGCGGCTTGGGGGTCGGGGCCGCATCCTGAACTGTGACGGTTGAAGCAATAAGCAGATTCTCCGTGTATACAAAGCGGCGGCAGGCCTGCCGAAAGCTCTCCGGCGTCTTCTGTTCCCCAAAACCGAAGACATCGACACCTTGTTCCCGGATGCGCGCGGCCAGTCGCGTGAAATCGCTGTCGGACGAGACCAGGCAAAACCCGTCAAACCGGCCACTATGCAGCAGGTCCATCGCGTCGATCACCAACGTGATGTCCGACGCATTCTTGCCGACGGTATAGGCAAACTGCTGCTGCGGGATGATGGCGTGTTTCGCCAGCACATCGGCCCACCCCTTGGATCGCGTGCCTGAAAAGTCCCCGTAGATGCGCCTGACGCTGGCCTCGCCGATCTTGGCGATCTCCTCGAACAGGCCGTCGGCGATCTTGGCGGAAGCATTGTCCGCGTCGATCAGCACGGCGAGGCGGGGCGAGCGAGATTCGGAGAGCATGGCGAGACACCCTATCGAATGGCGGTCTCAATGCGCGCAGCGTGGGGCCGAACGTCGTCAATCCAGATATAAACCATTCGGACCCAATCCGGCGGTAAATGATAGCATCAGCCGGCCGGATGCTGGAGCAGATAATAAAGCCCGTAATACGCCAGGAACATGATGTTGAGCGCGAGCATGTAGAGTCCGGTCATGAAATACGCCTCTGTCCAAAGGCTTTTGTCGGACAGAACGAGAAAATAGCGGGCATCGGTGGGGCCGCGAACGGTCAATAACCCCAGCACCGTCATAATCATCAGATGGCCGATCGCGTCGATGATGCCGAACTCGAAGACTGCCAAAAAGAACAGTGCGGCAAGCCCAAAAGCGATCAGGCGCGAAAAAATCGATGCGCTACTGAGCAGGATGAAACCAATGTTGAACTCCACAAATCCGGCCAAAATCATGTAAAATTGCGGGGACATGCCCATAAGCAGCCATTCGGTCTTTTCCAATAATGGGTAGGTCCAGTTCGGATAGCCCCATTTTTCAAACGATCCCCAAAGTATCGTGATGCCGGTTGTTGCGTACAAGGTGACATAGCGTAGCGTCACCCAGAGGCTTTTGCCGAAATTGGCCAGAGCGAAATATACGCCTATGCCGACGAATATCGGATAATCCAGCAAATGATACATACCATGTGCGCGAACTGCCAGGACATAAAGTATCAATATTCCGATTCCGGCAAGAATGGCTGTAGGACGATACCACACGGATATCGCTATCAACAAATGTATCCATTTGATGGCCGGGTCGTGAGTAAGCAACTCAGGAGTTAGGTAGAAGGAGCGATCGGTCAGGTCATAGATAAACAAGGCAGAAAAAAGTATTGATGTTGCAACCCTCATCACCAAAAAGGCCATGTCTTGCGAGATCGTCAGCCTCCCAAGCCGCTCGGCAAAAAATTTCTGGCGATAGACAAGCCGGTCTATCCAAAAAAATGCATAAACGCACATTGTGGACAATAGAAACAGGTAGATAAAATCCCTGCTAATTACCTCCGCTATGGGCGTAGGGGGCTTATCCAGATCGTATGGCGCGAACCATTTTATGTGCGCGACGGCCTCGCCGGCCCATAACAAGCCAAGAGCTGCGGCGGCAAGGGCTGGTATCCTGCCCAGGGGTTTGAAGCGTTGCGGACGACGATCCCGGTGTCGTCGAACCAGATCGTCGAGCCACGGGCCGATTACGATCGCGGCATCCCGTGTCGTCATTTCACAGCCGGCATCCGCACGGTTCGGGTCCATCGGGCATCGTCGATCCCAGTCGGCCGCGCCGCAACGAAATTTGAGCGCAATTCGAGGCGTATACTGTGGCTCGCCGGTGCAAGTTGCCACATCCGGCCGCCGGGCTTAGGCTGCCCGGCGGGCGGCCGATGCGACCCGCGCGTATTTACAGGAGTGCCCAAGCGATGCCCGAGGCGACGGCGAATTCCAACGGGTCGTTGTTCCTCGATGCGTTGCGCGGGCGCGTCGACGACATCCTCCAATCCTGCACGCGATGCGGCAAGTGCGTGGCGGCCTGCCCGATGGTCGAGCCGGCGGGGATCGATCTGGGTGAAGAGGCGGCCAACGCGCCGGCCATCGTCGGCGGCATCCTCGACCTGCTCGCGGGCGGCGAGGGCACCCCGGAGGCCGAGCGCTGGGCGCAAGTCTGCACCAATAGCGGCAAGTGCATTCCGGCCTGCGATTATGGGGTTAACCCACGCTTCATGGTCAACATGGCGCGGGTCGCGGCTAAGGCCAAGCAGGGCGATGCCGTCGTGCGGCGCGCGGCTCACCAATATTTCAACACGATGGGGCGCGGCACGCGGGTCATCTCGCGCCTGCAGCTCTCACCCGAAATCTTGGCGCGGCTCAACCCGCCGCTGCGCGCCGCCGACGAATACGAGGAAACCCCCGACATCGTTTTTTATACCGGCTGCAACGTCATCAAGACACCGCACATCGCGCTGCTTGTCCTTGAAGTATTGGACGCGCTCGGAATCTCCTACGAGGTCATGGGCGGCACCTCGACCTGTTGCGGCATCCAGCAGTTCAAACAGGGCGACGCCAAGACCGCGGGCCGCGTCGCCTACAACACGATCGAACGCCTCGCCCGCCCCGGCGCATCGCGGGTCATCTCGTGGTGTCCGAGCTGCCAGATTCAGATCGGCGAGGTGGCGCTGCCGGCCTACCAGGATTCGTTCGGGTCGATGCCGTTCGACCTCAACCCGATCGCCGAGTTCTTCGCCGAGCGGCTTGACGATCTGCGGCCGTTATTCGTCCATGCCGTTCCGAAGCGCGTCGCGCTGCAGGAGCGCTCGGCTCTCCCCGGCATCATGGCGGCGGTCAAGAAGGTGCTCGGCGCGATTCCCGGACTGGAAGTCGTCGAGCTCGACGTGCCGGTCGTCAGCACCCAGGCAAGCCATCTCTCGGTGCTGCCCAAGTTCAAGGCCGAATTGCGCGAGCGCGAGTTCCGCGCCGCCGCCGCGGCCGGGGTTACGACCTTCGCGTCGATCTTTCACGGCTGTCACCGCGAACTCGTCAAGTTTCAGCCCGAGGTGTCGTTCGAGCTCTTGAACTTTATGGAGCTGATCGGCGAGGCGATGGGCATCCAGATCCCCGACCTTTACAAGCGGCTCAGTCTATTGGGCGACATCGACACGATCATCGCCGACGCGGCCGATCTGATCGCCGCCCATCGGCTCGATCTCGACACCGTCCGCGACGTGCTCGCGCAGGACATTTACGGCGGCGGCGCGTCGGTCCCAGCCCGCGCGGCAGCGCCACCGGTTCCGGCGCATGGTCCCTAGCGCGGCCCTCGCTCTCCTCACCCGCCGCCGCCGCCCTGGCAGATCACATTGAGCAGCGCCTGGCGCTTCTCGACGGTGACGGCGTGCAGCGCGCGCGCCAAGGCGGCCGGCAATTCAGCCGGGTCCTCGACCCGCTCGCCATAGCCGCCCGAGGCAGCGCAGACCTGCTCGAAGGCGGGCAATTCGTCGAGGTCGATGAAGGGCGGGCGATTGCTGCGCGCGGCTTCACCCTGCGGGTACATGCCCAAGGTCGCGCGGCGCACCGCGCCCCACATCGCGTTGTTGACGACGACGAACAGCACCGGCAGCCGGTGCAATGTCGACGCGTGGTGCACCGCGACCGGGTTGGCGAACAGATATGACCCGTCGCCGAGCACCGCGATGACCTGCCGCTCGGGCTGGGCGAGCTTGACCCCGAGCGCCGCTCCGGCGCCCCAGCCCAGCCCCGCCGCCGGGCTCGATCCGAAAAAGCTCCCCGGCCGGATCGAGGGGCAATGCTCGGGCAGCATCGTGTATTCGTTGACGATGGCCGAATCCGGATCGCGCGCCTCGGCGAGACAGGCGCTGACCCATACCGGGCTGATCGGCCGCATGTCCCTCGCCTCGTCGCGCAGCTTGCACCAGCCGGCCCGCATGGCCGCGCGGCGCTCGGCCAAACGCTGCCGCCGCGCCGCGATCACTCGTTCATCAGCGAGCGGCTTCAGCGCCGCGCCGAGACGCGGCAACACCAGCCGGGTCGCGCCGGTGATCGCGACATCGCACGCGAAGCCGCGGATCGGATAGCGGCTGAACAGCGGGTCGACCCCGATATGGATGATCTTGCAATCGGGCGACGGCGCCTGGCGGCTCGGGATCCATGGCACGTCGCAATCGATGACGAGGATCGCGTCGGCCCCCTCGATCAGCGCCCCGGGGTTGTAGCCGAGATGGCAGGGATGGTCGGCCGGCAACGACAGGTGGCGGTGGCGGTGCTCGACGACGGGAATCGCGAAGCGCTCGGCGAATTCGGCGAGTGCCGGCACCGCCGCGAGGTCGCGACCGGCATCTGACGTGACGATCAGCGGATGCTCCGCCGCCGCAATCAGCCGCGCCGCCGCCCCGAGCGCCGCCTCGTCGGGCGCCGGCGGCGATGCGGCCACCCGGCGCGACGGCGCATCGTAGGCAAACCCGGGCAACGGCGCGGCCAGCACCTCGCGCGGCAATGACAGATAGACCGGACCCTCGGGCGGGCTGGTCGCGATCGTCAGGGCGCGGTCGAGGACGGTTTCGAGTTGGACACCGTTACGCAGCTCGTATTCCCATTTGACGATCTCGCGCAGCATGCCGGCCTGGTCGAACATCTCCTGCGCCCAGTGGATGTAGGTGTCGCGCGCCCCGGCGAGCCCCTCCTCGGTCAACGGCGAACGGCCAGCCGTGAAAAGTATCGGGACGTTCGCCCGCGCCGCGTTCATCACGCCGCACAGCGCGTTGGCGGTGCCGACGCTGACATGCACCATGACCGCCGGGACCCGCCCCGACGCGGCGGCATAGCCATGCGCCATCGACATCGCCAAATTCTCATGCGTCGCGAGCAATGGCTTCGGCGCGGGCAGCCCTGTGTGCGCCGCCTTGGCGTAGGCCTCGACGATCGGCGCGAAATCGGTCCCGGCATTGGCGAACAGATATTCGATGCCGCGATCGGCGAGCAGCGCCAGGTACGCCTCCGCGACGCTGTCGACCTTCAACTCCTTGCGCGCCATCTCAGCTCCTCCTGACATTCCTGCGCCGCCCGGTCGTTCCAGCGAGCCCAAGGAAAACAAGGATCGCCCGGTTCAGCTGAACGATGTTCTCGTCGTCGAGCCGCCCGATGCGCGACCCGATCCGATGTCGCGGCACGGTGGTGATCTTGTCGACCATCAGGCGACAGGGCTCACGGAGGCCGTTTGCGTCACTTGGAGCCACTGGAATTCTAAACAAAGGCGCCTCGGTCGGGTTTGTCGTAAAGGAACAAACCGTTACCGATCGGGTCGCGTCGAAGCGGTCGTCCTGAAGAATAACCGCCGGCCTTGGTTTCCCGGTATAGGCACTGCCGCCCGACACCGTCCAAATCTCGCCCCGCTTCATGCCTCGGCATCGTCCGAGATCGCGTCGATAAAGGCCTGATCCTCGGTTTCCTGGGCGCTGCCCGCAATGGCGAGCGATTGGCGATGCGCTTCGGCGGCAAAACTTGCGGAGCGAGTATCCGGGACCCAAAACTGGATCGGCCGCAAGCCTTGCCCCCGCAGCTGCTGTCGATAGGCGCTGACGCGAGCGCGCGAGGAATGTGGTGTGGTCGAGCGCGGCATCGGACACGAACCCTTAAGCGTTACATGTAACATAATCCGGCTTCCACGATTTGTCCAGCCGATGGACCGAGGCAACCATCATGCTATTGTCCGGCGGTTCAAGCCCGCGGGAGGGACCGATGCCGTACCAGACGATCGAGGTCAGCAAGCTGACGCCGCATATCGGCGCCGAAATCGCCGGGGTCGATTTGTCGCGCCCGCTCGGCAACCAGCAATTCCAGGAAGTGCACGACGCGCTGATGGAGAATTTGGTCGTCTTCTTCCGCGACCAGAACTTGACCCACGATGAGCACAAATCATTTGGCCGGCTGTTTGGCGAACTGGCGATCCACCCGGCCTCGACCCGCTCGCCCGACGGCCACCCCGAGATCCTGACGATCCGCGCCGACGAGAACTCGAAGCACGTCGCCGGCGAGGAATGGCACTCC
>CAMATN010000159.1 GCA_945861155.1 Rhizobium sp. Q54 | reverse complement strand
CACCGCGTATTCGACCGAATAATTCGGAACGCGGTAGGGCATCGTTTCGGTGAAGCCATCGAGGAAGAATGGCTCCACACCCGTGCCTTCGAGCTCGGGTGACAACGACATCATGATCGATTGACCGGAGATGCGGACGTTCCATGCGATCGGCATGCCCGCCGCATCGAGGCCGGCCGTCATGCGCGCCATGGCGGGCGGGCGGTAGAAATCGTGGCGGATGTCTTCTTCGCGCGACCACAGCAATTGCACCGGCCGGCCGACCTCCTTTGCGATCAGCACGGCCTCGCGGATGAAATCCTGCATCGGTCCGCGCCGTCCGAAACCGCCGCCCAGCATGGTCAGGTGGACGATGACCTGACCGCGCGGCACGCCGGCGGCGTCGGCCGCAACCGTGAGTGCGGCTTCGCCGTCCTGCGTCGGCGCCCAGACCTCAACGCGGCCATTGGCGACATGCGCCGTGCAATTCTGCGGCTCCATGGTGGCGTGCGCGACCATCGGCACGAAATAGTCCGCCTCGACGCGGGTGGTGGCGTTTTGCAAGCCTGCCGCGACATTGCCGTTGCTGAGGGCCACGGTGGTGTCTTTGGCCGTTAAGCCGTCGCGCAGGCGCTCGGTGATGTCGGCCGTGGAGAGGCGTCCGTTATCGCCTTCGTCCCACGCCACCTCTAACGCCTCGCAGGCTTGGCTGGCCTGCCACCAGCCGTCCGCCACAACGGCGACCGCGTCGGGCAGGCTCACGACATGCCGCACGCCCTTCATGCGCAGCGCCTTGGTGCTATCGACCGCGCGAAGCGTGCCCCTGACCACCGGGCAATGGACGATCGCGGCGTACAACATTCCGGGCACCCGCACGTCGATGCCGTAGATCGGTTTGCCCTCCACCTTGGCGCGCACATCGAGACGCCGCTGCGGCGTGCCGATGAGCTTCCAGTCTTTCGGATCCTTGAGGGCGACCTTCTCGGGTGGTTCGAAATGCGCCGCCGCATCGGCGACCGAGCCAAAGGTTGTGGTGCGCCCGCTTGGCAGATGCGTGATGACGCCGTGTGCCGCCTTGCATTCAGATGGCGGCACATTCCAGCGCGAGGCTGCCGCGGCAATCAGCATCTCGCGTGCCGCGGCGCCGGCGTGCAGCAACACCTGCCGCGAGGCGGTGACCGATCGGCTGGCGTTGGTGGACATGTCGCCCCAGACGCGATTGCGCCGGAAGTTCTCCGTCGGCGAGGCATATTCCGCCACGACCTTCGTCCAGTCGCATTCGAGCTCTTCGGCGACCAGCATCGGCAGCGATGTGAAAACGCCCTGGCCCATCTCCGAGTGCGCCACTCGGATGACCACCGTGTCGTCGGGGCGGATCACCACCCAAGCATTGATCTCAGGAGCGTTGAGCTCAGGTGCGTCCTTGTTGGCGCGCGCGTCCTTCTCACCGAACGGCCAGTGGAAGGCGAGCGCCACCCCACCGCCGACCGCGGCGGTCGCCAGAAACGTCCGGCGGCTCAATTGGTAGGAAGCCATGCGTCCTCAAGCCCCGGCCAAGCTGATGGTTGCAAAATTGGACACAATTTTGGCCAGACCGTGGGCCGCAAAATAAGCAACCCCGCCTTTCGGCGGGGTTTGTAGGTGCTTCCGCCGTTTCGGCCTAGGCCGGAATGCGGTTTTCTTCCTCGCCCGGCTCGCGCAGCACATAGCCGCGGCCCCAGACCGTCTCGATGTAATTCTTGCCGCTCGAGGCGTTCGCAAGCTTCTTGCGCAGCTTGCAGATGAACACGTCGATGATCTTCAGCTCCGGCTCGTCCATGCCACCGTAGAGATGATTGAGGAACATCTCCTTGGTGAGCGTGGTGCCTTTGCGGAGCGAGAGCAGCTCCAGCATTTGATATTCTTTGCCGGTCAGATGCACGCGGGCGCCCGCCACCTCGACGGTCTTCTGGTCGAGATTGACCGTGAGATCGCCGGTGTTGATGACCGACTGCGCATGGCCCTTGGAGCGGCGCACGATGGCGTGGATACGCGCCACCAGCTCGTCCTTGTGGAAGGGCTTCGTCATGTAGTCGTCGGCGCCGAAGCCGAGACCTTTGACCTTGTCCTCGGTGCCGGCGAGGCCGGAAAGGATCAGGATCGGCGTCTTGACCTTTGAGACGCGCAGACTGCGGAGAACCTCGAAACCGGACATGTCCGGCAGGTTCAAGTCCAGCAGGATGATGTCGTAGTCGTAGAGCTTTCCAAGATCGACGCCCTCTTCACCGAGGTCGGTCGTGTACACGTTGAAGCTCTCAGATTTGAGCATCAACTCGATCGACTGCGCGGTGGCGCTATCGTCCTCGATCAGCAAGACGCGCATGCCAGTCCCCTTCCTCGCCGCTATGGGCTCAATCGCGGCACGCCGCTGGGCGGCCCATCGAAAACGCTTTGGGACAAACCGATTCGGAACGTTAACGAGGCATGGTTAACAAAACATGATTCCTGGTGGCAAGCATCCACTGGCCCAATAAGGCCGAATCGACGTAAAATCTTGCTCCAGAGCGATGTTTTGGACACGTGACCGTTCATGTTCCACTTTAGGAGTCGATTGTAAGTGACTCGCACGACTCACCCTCCCATGGGGTTGGGTGAGCATTGCCTTAATCCCAACAGCGGTGACGCAATGATTAATGACGCGGGTAAACAACCCGTTAAGAAGCGGCAGCCGAATCGACGGGAAATGCAGCAGCCATGAAGGCGCTGGCCGAACAGATCAACGAACTGGACGGCGCAGAAATTTACGGCCGGGTGATCGGCGTGCGCGGCCTGATGGTTGAGGTCGCGGGCCCCATTCATGTGATGTCGGTCGGCGCGCGCGTCGTCATCGAGACGCAAAGTCAGGGCCAGACCAAGCCGATTGCTTGCGAGGTCGTGGGCTTTGCCGGCGACAACGCACTGCTGATGCCGTTTGCGCCGCTCGAAGGCGTACGGCGCGGTTGCCGTGCTGTGGTCTATGCCACGCCCGGCGCGGTGCGCCCGTCACCGGGTTGGCTCGGCCGCGTCGTTAACGCCATGGGCGAGCCGCTCGACGGCAAGGGCCCGCTGCCGGTCGGGGCCGAGCCTTATCCATTCCGCAACGCACCGCCGCCTGCGCATACGAGGAAGCGTGTCGGCGCGCCGCTCGATCTCGGCGTGCGGGCGCTGAACACCTTTCTGACCTGCTGCCGCGGCCAGCGCATGGGCATCTTCTCGGGCTCCGGCGTCGGCAAGTCGGTGCTGCTCTCTATGCTGGCACGCAACGTGAAGGCCGATGTGGCGGTGATCGGGCTGATCGGCGAGCGCGGCCGCGAGGTGCAGGAATTCATCCAGGACGATCTCGGCGAGGCGGGTCTGGCCCGCTCGGTCGTCGTGGTGGCGACCTCCGACGAGCCCGCACTGATGCGCCGCCAGGCCGCCTATCTGGCGCTCGCCGCGGCTGAATATTTCCGCGACCAGGGCCAGCAGGTTCTGCTGCTGATGGACTCGGTGACCCGCTTTGCGGCCGCTCAGCGCGAGATCGGCCTGTCGGCTGGCGAGCCGCCGACCGCCAAGGGCTATACCCCGACCGTGTTCTCCGAGTTGCCGCGCTTGCTCGAGCGCGCCGGCCCCGGTACCGGCGAGGGCGCCATCACCGGCATTTTTACCGTGCTGGTGGAGGGCGACGACCACAACGAGCCGATCGCCGACGCGGTGCGCGCCATCCTCGACGGCCATATCGTCATGGAGCGGGCAATCGCCGAGCGCGGCCGCTATCCGGCGATCAATGTGCTCCGTTCGGTCTCTCGCAGCATGCCGCGGGCCGCCGATCCGGCCTATCTGGGCGTGCTGACCCAGACCCGTAAGGTGATGGCGACCTACGCCGATATGGAGGAACTGATCCGGCTCGGCGCCTATCGGCCGGGCTCCAGCCCCGAAGTCGATGAGGCGATCCGCCTGCATACCCCGCTGGAGGCCTTCCTGCGGCAAGGTAAGGAAGAATCAACCAGTCTGGCTGAGGGATATCAACGACTTGCGCAAATTCTGGCAGATCCCGCGGCGGCAACAGAAAACTAACGTTATCGCGCCACAATCCCGCCTGTTGCCGCTGTTTTTGCGGGCGTGCCGGTTGGCCGTTCGCCGCCTCGCGGCTTCGGGGAGTACGAGTCGATGAAGTCACGCGAACCGCTCATTCGCCTTAAGAAGTTTCAGGTTGACGAGAAGCGCCGCAAAGTGGTGCAGATCGAAGGCATGATCGCGGAATTCGAACGAATTGCTGGCGATCTCGAGCGCGAGATCAAGACCGAGCAGGAGCGCGCCGGCATCCACGATCCCGCGCATTTCGCCTATCCGACCTACGCCAAGGCTGCGATCCAACGGCGCGAGAACCTCAAGCGATCGGCCGACGAGCTGAAGGGGCAGCTCAACGACGCCAAGGACGCGCTCGCTGACGCCTTCGACGAGCTCAAGAAGGTCGAGCTACTCGACGAGCGCGATCAGGCCCGCGAGCGCGAAACCGATGCGGCACAGGAGCAGTCCGAACTCGACGCGATCGGGTTGATGCGCCCGCGCAATATGCCGGCCTGATCGGCCTACGACATTACCCTATTCAGCGGCCTCACCGGTTTGGTGGGGCCGCTGCGTTTTAGACAAGGGCACAAAAAAATCGCGCGCCACTTGGGCGCGCGAAGTCGATGGTGAAACTCTCGGAAATTCAGCGGATCGCGCTGGTCTCGCTCGCCGACCAGATAACCGGGGCACCAGTTTTAAGGACCGGCGCGCGGGCTTCGAGCTGAGCGCTCATGTCGGGTGCGGTCGGGCGGGCAGCGATGCCGACGCCAACCACGGCGATGCCAGCGATCAGCGAGACCACCACGATCTTCAGGTGGGTCAGGCGGTCGGCGGTGCGCATCGAATAGTTATTCATGACGGACTCCCCGGTTCTTGAGCATTAGTCGGCACAAGCCGGCAAAAGGTTCATAGGCGTCGGCGATTTCTTTCAACTTACTGTAATCGTTAGAATTTTAGCTTTTGCGGAAATCCCCGCCCCGACCTGGGGGCATGGCCGTCCGTCCCTTCCCGTACCGATTACGTGGATAGAACGTAGGAAGATGCGCTTGGGTTCCAAGCCGCGATCACGATCGCTTGAAAAGACGTGATGTTGTTTGACTGTGGCTGCGGCCGCACCCGGCAAAGGGGCGGCTAGATGCTTCCAACCGTCTTGAGCCGCACCCGCGGATGGATTTCGGACTGCGACAGCACGCTGGTCTGCGCCCGGAAGCGCTCCACGATGCCGCGCACGAACGGCCGGATGCCGGGTGAAGTGACCAGAACCGGGGCTTCGCCCTGGCGGGCGGCGTCCTCGAACCGCTCGCGCACCAGCGTGATGAACTCCGACAGCCGCGACGGCTGCATCGCCAGGCTGCGGTCGTCGCCGGTGCCGACAATCGACTCGGCGAAGTTCTGCTCCCACTTGGCCGACAGCGCGATCAGCGGGACATAGCCCGCAGGGTTGGAGTGCTGCGCGCAGATCTGGCGGGCGAGCCGCACCCGGACATGCTCGGCGATCATGATCGGATTGCGGGTAAAGGACAGCGCGTCGGCAACGCCTTCGAGGATGGTCGAGAGGTCGCGGACCGACACCCGCTCGCCCAACAGGATTTGCAGCACGCGCTGGATGCCCGACACGGTGATCAGGCCCGGCACGATGTCCTTCACCAGATCGGACTGCTCCTTGGGCAATTCCTTCATCAGCTTCTGCACCTCGCCATAGGACAGGAGCTCCGACATGTTGGCCTTGAGCAACTCGGTCAGGTGCGTCGACAGCACGGTGGCGGCGTCCACCACCGTGTAGTTCTTGAGCGAAGCTTCTTCCTTCTGCGCCACATCGACCCAGGTTGCGGGCAGACCGAACGTCGGCTCTGTGGTGTGATTGCCTGGCAGATTCACCTGCGCGCCGGCCGGGTCCATGACCATGAATTGGCCCGGCCAGATGCGGCCGGTGCCGGCGCCGACCTCTTTCACCTTGATGATGTAGGTGTTGGCGTCGAGCTGGACGTTGTCGAGAATGCGCACGGCGGGCATCACAAAGCCCATCTCGATTGCGAGCGATCGGCGCAGCGCCTTGATTTGCTCGGTCAGACGGTCGGAGCCATCCTTGGCGTTGACCAGCGGCAACAGCGCATAGCCCAGCTCAATCTTGAGATCGTCGATCTTGAGCGCCGACCCGATCGGCTCGTCGGCGGGCAGGGCCTTGTCGGCCGCGGCGGCCGTGGCGGCGTCTGCGACGACGGCCTTCTGCCGCCGATCGGTGATATAGGCGAGCGCGGTCGCGCCGCCGCCGAGCAACAGGAACGGCAGCATCGGGATGCCAGGCAGCATCGCCATCGCGATCATCACGACGCCCGACATGCCGAGCGCCTTGGGATAACCGGAGAGCTGCGCCATCATCGCCTTGTCGGCGGCGCCCGTGACGCCGGCCTTGGAGACGAGCAGGCCCGCCGCGGTGGAAACGATCAGCGCCGGCACCTGCGTGACAAGACCATCGCCGACGGTCAGCAGCGTGTAGGTGCGCACGGCCTCGGCAAACGGCAGGCCCTGCTGCACGATGCCGATGATCATGCCGCCGATGATGTTGATGAACACCACCAAGAGGCCCGCGATGGCGTCGCCGCGCACGAACTTCGAGGCGCCGTCCATGGCGCCGAAGAAGCCGCTTTCGTCTTCCAGCGTCTTGCGGCGCTTGCGCGCCTCGTGCTCGTCGATCAGCCCGGCCGAAAGATCGGCGTCGATCGCCATCTGCTTGCCGGGCATGGCGTCCAAGTGGAAGCGCGCCGCGACTTCCGCAATGCGGCCCGAGCCCTTGGTGATCACCACGAAGTTCACGATCACCAGGATCGCGAACACGATGATGCCGATGACGAAATTGCCGCCCATGACGAAGTTGCCGAACGCCTCGATGACGTGGCCGGCGGCGCCGGTTCCCTCGTGGCCGTGCGCCAGAATGAGGCGGGTCGATGCGACGTTGAGCGCGAGCCGTAGCATGGTCGCGATCAGCAGCACGGTCGGGAAGGCGGAAAACTCGAGCGGCGTGTGAATGAACAGCGCTGTCATCAGGATCAGCACGGAGAGGATGATCGAGATCGCCAGCGACATATCGAGCAGCAATGGCGGCAGCGGCAAGATCAGCACGACCAAGATGGTCAACACGCCGACCGCAAGCGCGATGTCGCCACGCTTGAGGAGCGCGCCGAGGTCGCCGCCGAAGGTTGCCAGATTGAAGCCGCCTGGCTGAGGGCCGGCGGCGGTTACGTCTGTCATTGCGAAGCGTCGCGTCCCTGTCGAACTGAAAACCGATGCAACGCAATGCGAACGTCACACCCGTATCCAGTCACCGAACGGGTGGCTGGGCCCGGGCAGGCGAGCGACTCAAGAACTGTAGGAAAACTCCCCCGTAGGCAGATTTTGCCCGGTGCATGGTTACCGGGTGGTTAATAATGGTGGGCTGATGGGTACTCATAGTCCGAGTGTGTGGCGCGGCGGTACCACGTTTGAACCCAAACCCTGGGAGACACGACCATTGGAGATGGCTTGGTTTGATCGATCCAACGCACCAGTTCGCGCATTTCTGGCCGGCGCCGCGTTATGCGCGGCGGTCGCTGCCTTGGCGTTAGCCCTGCCAATCTCGATTGCGGCAATGGCGCAGACCAACGCCGCTACGCCTGAACGCGTCACGTTTCTGAGCGCGGACCGCACCACCACCCTGGTCGGCTACGTCTTCAAACCCGCCATTGCGCCCGGAACGCGTGTGCCAGCCGTGGTGATGATGCATGGCCGCGCCGGTCCCTATTCGAGCCGCGCCAACGGTGTCTATGACGCATCCACGCTGTCGCAGCGGCACAAGGCCTGGGCGCGCGAATGGACCGAGGCCGGCTACATCGCGATCCTGGTCGATGGCTTTGGCCCGCGCGGCTATCCGACGGGTTTTCCGCGCGGCAGCTACGACAGCCGGCCTGAGTCACTGAACGAGGTCACGGTCCGCCCGCTGGACGCTTATGGTGCATTGGCCTACCTGCGGACGCGCGCCGACGTGGCGTCGGACCGCATCGGCCTGCAGGGCTGGTCGAACGGCGGCAGCGCGGCGCTTGCCACCATGTCGCGCACCGCTCCAGGCATCGGGCAGCCGACGCCACAGACCGGCTTCCGCGCCGCGGTGGTATTCTATCCGGCTTGCGGTCTGAAGGGTCAGTTCGAAGCCGAGCCGCTACACCCCTATGCGCCGATCCGGGTATTCCACGGCACCGCCGACGAGGAGGTGTCCTACCGGCGTTGCGTCAATTTCGTCGAGCGCAGCCGCGCGGCCGGTGGCGACATCGAGATCAAGGTCTATCCGGGCGCGACGCACAGCTTCGACTCGCCAGCCCGCAGCCGCCAGCGTGTCGACGCCAACGCAACCGCGACCGACGATTCGGTCAGTCAGGCGCTGCAGTTCTTTGCGCGCTATGTCCGCGGTTGACGAAATCAGAACGGCTGCGACGGGAAGACGTGCCGCCCGGTGGTGTCGAGTTGTAGCGGATCGACCCGCAGCACGGCCGCGAGCGGCAATTCGCCGTAGAGATGGGGAAACAGCGCGCCGCCGCGCGACGGCTCCCATTTCACGCGATCGCCCAACACATCGGTATCGACACTGACCAGGACCAGATCGCGCTGCCCGGCAAACCATTTTGCGGCCGTGTCGGCCGCCTGCGCGGCGGTCGAGAAGTGAATGAAGCCATCGCTCCGATCGACCGCCGAGCCCCGATAGGCGCCGGCGTGTTCGGCGTCGTGCCATTCCGCCGCGGTGCAGATTTTATAGATCGTGGTCATCGGCCTATCAGCAGCCGCACAATTGGCCCCGTCAAGCGCGATATCGGCTTGCCGCGCCCTCGGCGATCTCAGCGCGAGCGAGCGCGCTTGCGCAGTTGCAGCCGCTCGACGGGCGTTTCGGATGGCGCGGCGCTAGGCGGCGCCGCGTATCTCGCCGCCACCCGGCGGCGGCACCGGCACGCCATCGGCGGTGTATTCATTGAGCTTGTTTCGCAACGTGCGAATCGAGATGCCAAGGATGTTGGCCGCGTGCGTGCGGTTGCCGAGGCAATGTTTGAGCGTTTCCAGGATCAGGTCGCGCTCGACGTCCGCGACGGTGCGGCCGACGAGAGCGCGCGTGACCTGTTCGGCCGCCATCGCGGCGTGTGCCACGGCACTCGAGCCGCGCGCCTGATCGAGGCGGGCGCCGTCGGGCGTCAGGATACCGTCGACGCCGATCTCGACGCCGGTCGAGAGCAGCACCGCGCGGTGGATGGTGTTCTCCAGCTCGCGCACGTTGCCGGGC
>CAMATN010000158.1 GCA_945861155.1 Rhizobium sp. Q54 | reverse complement strand
GCAGGTAGTCGACCAATTTCGGTCCCATCGGATACTTCCTCCCGTGTCGGCCGCGCGTGGGCCGTTTCGACGGATCGCAGTGTAGAACGCCGATCATCCCGCCGGCAAAGCGCCCGCCGTGCAACCGACCGCACTCTGTGGCAGCTTCGGACCGTCGGACTTATCGGGCGGGAGAGCGACGATGGAAGCGGGGTATCTGGGCGTCGGCAACATGGGGCAACCCATGGCGCAGAAGCTATTGGATGGCGGGCACGGCCTGACGGTGTTCGACATCAGCGAGGCCGCGATGGAACCCCTGCTGCTGCGCCAGGCGAAGCGCGCCGCGTCGCCAAAGGACCTCGCGGATCGCTGCGAGATCGTGTTCGTTTCGCTGCCGACGCTCGCCGCGTTCCGCACCGTGGCGTTCGGGCCGGAGGGCCTGGCCAACGGCAAAACCATGAAACTGCTGGTGAACACCTGCACAGTCGGCGTGCCGTTCGTGAAGGAGATCGAACAGGCGATGGCGGCCCAGGGCGTGACGGTGGTCGATTGCCCGATCTCCGGCGGGCCGCCGGGCGCGCGGGCCGGTACGCTGTCCGTCATGGTCTCGGGCGATCCGGCCGCGGTCGAGCGCATCCGGCCGATGATCTCGCTGTGGGGTCGCACCCTGAACGTGGCCGGTGACAAGCCGGGCGCCGCACAGGTGCTCAAGCTGACCAACAACATTCTGTCCGCGGTTGCTCTGGCGGCGACGACGGAGGCGTTCGTGATGGGGGCCAAGGGCGGGCTCGACCCCGAAGTGATGCTGGCCGCGATCAACGCCGGCAGCGGGCGCAACAGCGCGACCGAAGCAAAATTCCCCGCCGCCGTCTTGACCCGCAGCTTCGATTACGGTGCCGAGATGCATATCCTGATGAAGGATATCGACCTGGCCATCGCGCAGGGCGAGGAACTCGGCGTGCCGATGTGGGTCTGTGAGGCGGCGCGGCTCGTGTTCAAGCACGCGATGCACAAGGGCGCAGCGAAGGAAGATCTGACGGCGATCGTGAAATACGTGGAACGCGACGCCGGCTTCGAGTTACCAAAGACGCGGTGAGGATTCGCGTCCGGCGAGCCGATGCGGGTCGAGATGGAGGCTCGCGCCGCAATCGGGTGACCGGCATACTCGGCGAAACTCCGCTCCGCCAGGAGCTGCCCCGGAAACTGCCCCGCAGGAGGAGCGATGCCCGTCGATCCGCAGATCCAGGCCCTGCTGGACAAGGGCACCGGCGTGCCCGCCACGCATACCTTGCCGGTCCCCGTGGCACGGGCGCAATACGAGGCGCGCATTGCGCTAATGGCGCCTCCGGCCAAAATCGCCGCGGTGCGCGAGCAGACGATCGTCGGGCCGGACGGCCCGGGCAGGCCGTTGCGTATCCGCATCTATACGCCGCTCGGCACAGGTCCCTTCCCGCTGCTGGTGTTTTGTCATGGCAGCGGCTTCGTGCTGTGCAGCCTCGACACGCATGACGGCATGTGCCGCAACCTCTGCGCCGGCGCGGGATGCGTCGTCGCATCGGTCGATTACCGGCTGGCGCCTGAGCACAAATTCCCCGCCGGGCCCGATGACTGCCTGCATGCGACGCGCTGGGCAGCGGCGCACGCCGCCGAACTCGGCGCCGATCTCGCGCGCATCGCGATCGCGGGTGACAGCGCCGGCGCCACCATGGCGGCCGTCACGGCGCTGCGATTGCGCGATGAAGGCGGTCCGGTGCTGTGCGGCCAGTTGCTGCTATACCCGGTGACCGACTATTACACACCCGGGACCCCGTCCTATCGCGAGAACGCCGAGGGATACGGCCTGACCCGCGAGACCATGAAATGGTTCTGGGACCACTATTTGACTGACCCGTCCGAAGGCAGGCATCCGCATGCGGCACCGCTCCGCGCTCCGGTGCTGTCCGATTTGCCGCCGGCGCTGGTCATCACGGCCGAATACGACCCGTTGCGCGACGAGGGCGAACTCTTTGCAGAAAAGCTGCGTGACGCCGGGGTCCCCGCTGCACTGTCGCGCTATGACGGCGTCAACCACGGGTTCATGTTCTGGGTCGGCGTTGTCGACAAGGCCGGCAAGGCGATGAACGAGTCCTGCGACTGGCTGCGCGACGCCTTTGAGCAACCGCACGGCGTGGCGCCCGAATAGCGAGTCCGAGTGGCGAGGCCAGGAATGATGATCCTCCATCGTCTTTTGCAGCAACGCGCCGTCGCCGGTCAGCCGGTGCGGGTCGGGCTGATCGGGGCCGGCAAGTTCGGCTCGATGTATCGAGCTGGACACGCGGAACGACGCCGCATCGCCCGCAACCATAGTAGCTGATTTCGAAGGTACCGTTTGCAAAACGCCCGAAATCGCCGGCAATTCGACGAGGAGGCCTATTATTCGCTCTGCACTGGTCAAGCAGGCGGTGCGAAGTGCGGCAAGCGTGTTACCGAGATAGCCTGAGAAGTATCCGCGGATGATGTCGCCTGCGATGAGGTGCAGGTCCGACGGGAAAGCTTGTCACCGTCGAGCTGCGCGCGGTTAGCGTCCCGATGGAGGTGGAAATTCGGCGGTAGGCGGGCGTCGGACGGAATGCCCCCATTACTTGGAGCCCGGCCGGAAGGACGCACAGGACGGTAATGTCGCCTGAAACACCACCCGCAGGCCGCCCGTGTTGACCGACCCGACACAAGCGATTCATCCTCACCGCTATGGCAAAATCGCGACTGATGAGCACGCAGCTTGCCGATCGGTGGTGTCGGGCGAAAAACGGCCCTCGCTGCCGTGAAATCCTGGACGCGAGAGTGTCCGCCGTTGAAAGAGGCGAGCGCTGGAATGACTGACGAGGTCAATCGACTAACCGCCGCGGAGCTCAGCGGCGGGCTTCGCAGCGGGCAGATCACCGTGGAAGAGATCGCGCGAGCCTGCCTGGAGCGCATCGCCGCGCGCGATGCGGAGGTGCGAGCCTGGTCCTATGTCGATCCGGATGCGGTCATCCGCCAGGCCCGCGAACTGGACAAGCTGCCGTCGCGCGGCCCGCTGCACGGCATCCCGTTCGGCATCAAGGACATCTACAACACCGCCGACATGCCGACCCAGCACAACTCGCCGATCTATACCGGTCACCGGCCGAACGTCGACGCTGCGACCGTCGGCACGCTGCGCGCCGCCGGTGCGCTGATCCTCGGCAAGACCGACACCATGGAATTCGCCAGTACCGGTCGGCTTGCCGCAACCCGCAACCCGCACAATCTCGAACGCACGCCGGGCGGATCGTCCAGCGGGTCGGCGGCTTCCGTTGCGGATTTTCACGTTCCCCTCGCACTCGGCACGCAGACCGGCGGTTCGCTCATCCGTCCCGCCTCGTATTGCGGCGTCTATGCCATGAAGCCGACCTGGAACGCGGTCAGCGCGGAGGGGATCAAGCTGATCTCCACGACGCTCGACACAGCGGGCTGGTATGGCCGCTCGGTTGCCGATCTGGCGCTGGTCGCCGACGCGTTTGAGCTGGAGGACGCTGCGCCCGGCGGTTTTACGACCCTCGCCGGTGCCCGCATCCTGATCGATGCCACACCCTACCAGGTGGAGCCGGCCAGCCGCGATGCGCTCGCGCAGGCGACACAGCGCCTGGAGGCAGCCGGAGCCGTCGCCGTGCGGCGCGACCTGGCCGAGATCTTCACGCCGATGGCGGGGTTGTGGGAGGTCGTATCGCGCTCGGAGGGTCGCACCGCCTTCCTCGATCTGGCGCGGCTCTACCCGCATCTGCTGCACGAGGAATTCATGCGCCGGGCGAACAATATCGGCGGGTTTTCCCGAGCCGAGCTGCTGCACGCCTATGACACCGCCGCGCAATGCCGGGTGCGGTTCGACCGGATCGCCGGTGAAGTCGACGCGGTATTGACGCTGAGCGCGCCGGGGGAAGCGCCGCCGGGGCGCACCCAGGGCGACAACGCCCTCAATCGCGATTTGACCTTGCTTCACGTGCCCTGCATCAACATCCCCGCCGGGCTGGGCCCGAACCGCCTGCCGGTCGGTCTGACCCTTACCGGCCCGCGCTACAGCGATCGTCACCTGCTGACCGTCGCCGCTTCCGTGGCGCCGGTGCTCGATCTCGCGGTCGCGCAATGAGCTGCGGCACCGAGAGTCTGTTCGAGCGCGGCACCCAGGAGTTCGAGTCCGAGATCGATTTTCGGCCTCGGTGGCCGTCAGCGGCGGGGCAATCCGCATCACCCCTTCGGAGGCACCGGCGCGCACAATGTTGGCACTCAGCCCGAGCTTCAGCGCGTTGTCGGTGACCGCATCCGAAAGCGCGCGCGCGGAGTGCTTTTGGCCCCGGCCAGGCGCTTTGAATTCCATCCCGAGGAGCAGACCCCGCCCGCGTACGTCGCCAATACAGTCATATCGTTGCTGCAGTGAGCGCAGACCCCGTTTGAGGCGCTCGCCCAACTCGGCCGCGCGTCCCGCCAACCCGTCGCGCTGCACCACCTCGATGACCTTCAGTCCCACCGCTGCCGGCAGCGGGTCGTTGACGTGCGTGGTGTAGAAAAGGAAGCCGCGCTCGTCGCATTTCCGCGAAATCTCGTCGGTCGTCATGACCGCGGCCAACGGCAACCCCGCGCCGAGCGTCTTCGAGAGCACCAGGATATCCGGCATCACCCCGTCCCGCTCGAACGCGAACATCGTGCCGGTGCGTCCCATGCCGGTTTGCGCCTCGTCGAGGATCAGCAGCATCCCGCGTTCAACGCATTTCTGCTTGAGGGCGGCTAGGTATCCCTCCGGCAACTCGATGATGCCGCCGCTGCTCAGAATGGGCTCGGCGATAAAGGCGGCGAGGTTGCCGGTGCTTTGCCGATCCACCAAATCGAAGGCATCGTCGAGCTCCATTTGCCAATCAACACCGGGAAAGCGCGGGCGATAGGCGTTCGGAGCGGGAATGGCGAAGCAACCGGCCGCCATCGGGCCGTAGCCGCGACGCCCTGCCTTGTAGGTGACCGACGAGGCCGCTCCGGTCATGCCGTGCCACGACTGCGCGAAGGCGACCACCTCCCATCCGCCGGTGACGAGTTTCGCGATCTTGATGGCCGCCTCGTTGGCCTCGCCGCCGGTGGACAACAACATGACCTTCGGCAGTTGCGGCACCAGCCCGGCCAGAGCCTCCGCGAGATCGACGACAGGCCGGCTGAGCATCGAGGAGAACAGATGATCGAGCCGCCCGATGCCATCCCGTACGGTCGCCACGATCTCGGGGTGAGAATGCCCGAGCACCGCGCTCATCTGGCCCGAGGTGAAGTCCAGCACGCGCCGGCCACCGGCATCGTAGAGAAACGCCCCCTCGGCCCGGACCGGCACGAAGTCGACGAACTCACCGCCGTATTTGAGCAGGTGCCGCCGAGCGCGCGTCCAAAAATCCCCATCACCCGCAACGATCCGGCGCTCTTCCATCATTCATCTCCGCATCGGTCGAAACCGTCGAGCCGGCGATCTGCCGCCGAGCGGGCCGGCAACCTCCATCTTGAAGAATAGACGAGGTGCCCTGGAGGCGCGATCTGGTAATTTCGCCGGAGGCCGGCGCAAGGAGCCCGAGATTTGCGATCCCGAACACGATCGGCGGCGGCACGGCGTTGGGATTATGTCGTGATCGGCGCGGGCGCGGCCGGCTGCGTCGTTGCCGGTCGGCTGTCGCAGACGATGCCGGATGCTCGCATTGCGCTGATCGAGGCCGGCGGCGAAAGGCTGGGGATCACGACAAAGGTCCCCGGCACCGCGTTCATCGCCAGCAGCTTCGCCCGGCGCAACTGGAATTTCGAAACCGAGCCGGTACCAGCGCTGAACGGGCGCAGGCTGCGGTGGTTTCAGGGGCGCATCCTCGGCGGCTCGAGCAGCATCAACGGCATGCTGTACCTGCGCGGCCACTCGCTCGAATACGACCAATGGGCGCAGCGTGGCTGTCATGGGTGGTCGTTCGAGCAAGTGCTGCCGTACTTCAAGAAAGCCGAGACCAACACCCGCGGCGCCAGCGAGTGGCATGGCGACGGGGGGCCGATAACGGTAAAGCCGTCGCGGCTCGACCTGCCGATCTGCGACGCGTTCCTCGCCGCCGCCGGCGAGGCCGGGTTCGACGTGGTCGACGACCTGAACGCCGATGTGGCCGAGGGCTTTGGCCGGATCGACACCAACATCGCCAACGGCCGCCGTGCCAGCACCGCGCTGGCTTACGTGCAGCCGGCGAGGCGGCGCGGCAATCTCGAACTGCTGTCGGAGTCGATCGCGGCACGGATCGTCATCGAAAACGGGCAGGCGCGCGGGGTCGAGATCCTCCGGCGAGGCGTGCGCGAAACCGTATGGGCCGAGCGCGAGGTCATCCTGTGCGGCGGCACCGTCAACTCGCCACAGCTCTTGATGCTGGCCGGCATCGGGCCGGCCGATCATCTCTCCAGCCTCGGTATTCCGGTCGCGGTCGACGCGCCTGAGGTCGGCCGCAATCTGCAGAACCATCCATCCTACGCGCTGCGTTATGCCTGTTCGCAGCCGGTCACCGCCTACAAATACCTGAACCCGCGGGCGGCGATCGGGATCGGGCTGCGCTATGCGCTGACCGGCGGCGGCTCCCTGGGCGAGAGCTATGTCGCGACTGGCGGCTACATGCGCAGCGATCCCGCGCTTGCGGTCTCCGACACGATCGTCGTGATGATTCCGGCACTGGTCAGCCGCAGCGGGGTGGGGTTTCGGCTTGCCGATCTCTTCCCCGAGCGCCACGGCTTCACGGTGATGGTGGGCTCGGGGCGTCCGCTCAGCCGCGGTCATATCCTGCTGCGCAGCGCCGATCCGACGGCGCATCCCCGGATCTTCCCGGAGTATTTCTCCGAGCCTGAGGACCTGCGGGCGCTTGCGCGCTCGGTGCGCCGCATGCGCGACATGCTGCGTGGCCCGGCCGTTCGCGATCTGATCGAAGCAGAACTCACTCCCGGTGCAATCGACAATGACCAGGCGTCGATCGAGGAAGACATTCGCGCCCGCGCCGCGACCTTCTTCCATCCGAGCGGGACATGCCGCATGGGCGGCGATCCGACCGCAATCGTCGATCCGCGGCTGCGCGTCAACGGCATCCGGGGGCTGCGGGTTGCCGATGCCTCGATCATGCCGGCGGCGCTGAATGCGTGCACCAACAATCATGATCGGTGAGAAGGCCGCCGCGATGATCGCCGAGGATTCGTGATGGACCGCGGCCGGCAAGCTGTCGCACTGGCGGCTGACGATCAGGCAGTCGAAACCGCCCTTGCGAGGCCGGTCAGCTCGAGGCTGAGTGCCCACAGCCGGTGACGCGCTTCTGCATCATAGGCCTGAGAGTGCGCGCGAGCCTCCCGCAACCCGTTAAAGTATAGCCCGCTTCGCCCTTCGAGGGCCGGCGACATGGCGAGGTTGAGGATCGCCTCGGCGCCCTGTTCCACGGTGCTGACGGGCGTGACGCCGGCACGGCGCACCATCGTGGTGTCCATGTAGGTCGCCGGATGCAAGCAGGTCGCGGTAATACCGGTGCCGGCGAGCTTCGTCGCCAAATCGAACGTGAACATCACCTGCGCAAGTTTGCTCTGGCAGTAGGCGCGCGCTCCGTAGTAGCCGCGCGTCAGCATCACGTCAGTGAAATCGATTGCCTCTTGGCCGGCCGACGAAACGTTGACGATACGTGCCGGTTTGGCGGCTCGCAGCAGCGGCAGAAGCAACGACGTCAGCAGGAAGCCGGCCAGGTAATTCACAGCGAAACGCAGCTCGAAGCCGTCGGCGCTTTCTTGACGAACGCCGCCAGCAGTACCGATACCGGCGTTGTTGATCAGAATATCGAGCCGGTCGGTCGCGTGCTGTACTGCGGCGGCGAGATCGCGCACCTCGGCCAAGCTGGCCAGGTCGGCTCTAAGGAAGGTCGCTCCACCACCCGCTCTTTCGATATCGGCAACGACTTGGGCACCTCTGTCCGCGTCGCGGCCATGCACCACGACCCGCGCCCCGGCATTGCCAAGGTGACGAGCAACGAGACGACCGACGCCATCGGTCGATCCGGTGACAAGCACCGTACTTCCCTTCAGGTTTTCCAAGCGGATTTACCTCCTTAACCACGAGCGCTCGGTATATCGTCGACGACGCCCCGCCCCGGTATCCGGAGTAATCAGCGCCCTACGATATGAAACCGTACAATCGGCCGCTTCCGGTCATTCCCGCCCAACGGGGACCGCGCAGTCGCTGGGGACCCGGCGCGGTAAGCGACCGTTGAGCCGAACCCCCTCGAAATATACTAATCGGAAATCAATGGGGGCCTTGATGCCGAACATCTTGATCGCAGAGGGAACGCCGTCCGTCTGGCAGGCCGAGCGGGCGGGTTTTGGCCTCCCTTCCAACTTTTCGCTGTTCGCCGCGGCTGTTCAGCTGCACCACCCGGGCATCCGCTGTACGCTGCTCAACATCGCCGATGGCGAGGCCTTGCCGTTTGGCACCACGCTTTCGGACTTCGATGGCGTGATGGTCCCGGGTCGCCGCTCCATATCTATGACCCGACACCCTGCGTCTCGCGGCAGATCGATTTTGCTTGTGCCGCCTTCGTCGCCGGCGTGCCTGTCTGGGGCAGCTGCTGGGGCTTGCAACTTGCAACGGTGGCGCTTGGGGGATCAGTTCGGCGCAACCCGCGGGGACGCGAGCTGCCGATCGCTCGGGCGATTACCGTGACGGAAGCCGGCCGAGGCCACCCGCTTCTCGCGTCCCGTGCCGCCGTTTTCGACGCGCTGTGCTCGCACCTCGACGAGATCGAAACGTTGCCGCCAAGCTCGCAGGTCCTGGCGGCGAACGAGCTCTCCTCTATTCAGGCGATAGAGGTACAAACCCCGTGGCGGGGCAGTTTCCACGGCACGCAGTATCACCCGGAGCACACTCTTGCGATCTCGGCCGCCCTCATTGAGATCAGAGCCGCCGAGCTTGTCGAAGAGGGCTTTGGCACCGAGCCGGCCGAGATCGCCGCGATCGCGGCCGACTATCGCGCCTTGGCGAAAGAGCCTACCCGCCGCGATCTGATTTGGCGGTATGGGGTCGCGAGCGAGATTATGGACCCCATTCGCCGGACGACCGAGATCGGCAACTGGCTGCGGACCGTCGTCAAACCTCGTGGGTTCATGGCTTAGCTGGATTCCCTCGCCGGGCGATGTGGAGTCAGCACTGCGCCCGGCCAATGTTCCGGGCGGGCGCGCAGGTACTGTGGCGGGTAGACGGCATCGGCGCCGAGCGCGGCGGCGGCATGCCAAGCCCAGCGTGGATCATCGAGAAACGCGCGCGCCAACGCGACGCAATCCGCGTGGCCGTCGGCAACGA
>CAMATN010000157.1 GCA_945861155.1 Rhizobium sp. Q54 | reverse complement strand
TTGCCATCAGATGGGCCAGACTGTCGCGGCGCTCGCGGTCTTGCGGCTTCCAATCCCGCCAGTCAATCGCGGACGACCGGGCAGCTCTCGTCACGGACCCAATCTCCGAAGCTCAGATAGTAGACCCGCACGTCGTCAAATCCGGCGCGCACCGCCGCCGCGGCACCTAATGCGGCCCTTCCGCCGCCTTCGCAATGGGTCACATATGGTCGCCCGGGCCAAACCCGACCCGCTCCAGCATCGCGCGCAGAGCTGGGGCCGGCCGAACCACGCCATTCTCGATCAGGTCCACGTGCGACAGGTGCCGCGCCCCTGGCAGATGGCCGCTGCGGGCGCGATTGCGTGCGTCCTCGCCGGTGAACTCCGGGCGCGTCCGCGTATCGAACACATGCGCGCGACCGTCGAGCTGATCCCGCAAAGTCTCCCGGTCGACCAGCCCGACCGGCCCTGACCCCGGCACCGCCCGGAAGCCGCCCGAAGAAGCTGCGGCTGACGGAGGCAGTTCGGTCGCCGATGCGAGGACAGGCCAGCCGCCGTTCAGGATGACCGCCTTCAGCCCGTAATACTGCAGGATGAACCAGACCCGCGCGGCGTTGGTCATGCCGCCGCCGTCATAGGTAACGGCGGTCACCATCGGGTCCAATCCGAGCGCGCCCAGCGCATTGTCCCAGTAGGCAGTCTGGGCAAAGCCGGTGTCGGCGGCCTTGGCGGCAGCATCCCATTCGTCGAGCGGCACACGCACCGCGCCCGGGACATGACCCGCGTCAAAGGCCGCCTGATCGCGCACATCCAGATAGCGCAGCGGGCCGAGTGAGGGCAGGCCGCCGACATCGACAAAGGGATCGGTTGGCATCGCAGGTCTCTCTTCCTTTAGGTTGGGTCCGCACTCAGGGTGAAAGCGCAGTTGCTGCGCCAGCCTTTTAGCTCGGCCAGAATCGGCAGCAAGTACTCGGCGAAGCGTCTAGGGTTCTCCGCGAACGGGAAGTGCCCGATGCCTTGCATCGCCTGGAACCGGACGCCGGGGATCTTGGCCGCCGTCGCCTCGGACAATTCCACCGTGCAGGAGTAGTCGTATTCACCGGTCAGCATAAACAGCCGGCACCTGTTGGTATCGATGCGCCCGACGCGTTCGCGGGCGTCCCACTCGCCGGAATAGAAGGCAATGTCGCCGAAGAAGACCTGCGGGCCACCCTGGCCATAGTGCCACGCAATCTGTTCCACGTATTCAGCGGGGCTTTGCGGGGCGCTGAGGGCGCGTATCCACTCCGGTACGAACTGCGCCTGGTTGACGTGCGGGTGCGCCGCCCAGACGGTCTGGCGCTGGTTGATCTTGTCGCAGGCTTCGCAGGCGATGATGCCGGCGAAGGCCTCGGGGTGCCGGTAGGCCAATTCCAGACAGATCTCCCCCGACATCGACGCCCCCAAGGCCACCGGTTTGTCCAGTCCCGCGGCGGCGATGAAGCCCATAATAAGTGCAACATACAGTTCGGTATTAAGCCGCCAGGAGCCCTGGATCGCGCCCTCCGGCGGCGGCGATTTGCCGTGCCAGGGCAGGTCGAACGATACCAGCCGGTGATCTCCGACGATGCGCGGATCGGCCATCAAGCCATGGAATTGCCGACCATCCGCGCCGGCGGTGTGCATGCATAACACGTCCTGCCCGGATCCCGCCGATTCGCTATAGATCTGATAGGTTACGCCGCTGACGGTAACTGGCACATAGCGGCCGGTGACTGCGGGCACCGCCCGGGCGCCTTCTCGAGGATGCAGCGACACCGGCACCGGAAGCGCCCGGCCCAATGCCAGCCACTTCCCGACATCGAGCACCCGCCGCGCGATATGGGCGTGCTGCATGAAGGCGAGTTCGTCGCCTCGAATGGAAAATTCCGGCAACCGGTACATCATTGCGAAGATGCCGTGATGGTGACGCGGCGGAACGGGTTCGAGAAACCGAGCCCATGTCAGCTCGGGCGCCGCCAGGATGAACGCGGGAATGCCTGGATCGGCGGCGACCCGTCCTTCGACGAAATTGAAAATCGTCGTGTTGTTTCCCGACGTGACCGCGAAACAAGCGCCCCATGGCCCCGCCCATGTACCCAGGACCGCATCCGCGGCACACGCGTCTCGCCAGGCGGCGGCGTTGGGGAACCCGGTCATTGTAGGTAGATCACTTCCAAAACCACGGGATAATAATGGTCGCAGCGAGCTATCGAAAATGCGGCATGATCTGTTCGGTGAACACTTTCATGTAGTGGAGCTGGCGTTCGAGGTCGCCGGCTTCCGTGCTGAGCCAGAGCCGTGAGGCTCCCAATTCTGCGAGGTCGCCAATACGCTCGATCCAGTCATTGACGTTGCCGGCGAGGGCGAACCGCTCGAGCCCGTATTCGGTCAGCCCAAGCTCGGCCATTCGCTTCGGGTTGCGCCCGGCCTGGAGCACGTGGTCGTAAAGCTCGTAGCCCTCGACGTACTCGGCGATCTTGGCCTTGAACTGGCTCGGCACATTCTTGCCGTCGAGACCGAACCGCATCGAATGGTTGAGGATCGAGGACACGGATGCGTGGATGCGTTCAATCGCCTTATCGCGGTCGGCGTCGAGCGACGAGCGGGTCGTGAACCAGACCTCGACCTCGGACGGATCGCGACCCGCGGCCGTGGCACCCGCCGCGACCCGCTCGATGGTGCCTGAGATCACCTCGGGCAGCAGGCCGGTACCGGCAATCACGCCATCGCAGATCTGTCCACCGAGATGCAACGTCTTGGGCCCTTCGGCACAGAGCGTGATCGGGATCCGCTTGCGCACCGCCTCGCCATGCCAGCGGACACGCTGTGGCCGACCGTCATACGTGCCCTCGCCGGTCGCGATCAAATCCCGCACGCAGGTGATGTAGTCCGCCATCCGGGCGCGGCTCGCCGGCGCGAGGCCAATGTTGTAGACCGCGCTGTCTCCGCTGCCGATATCGAGGAAGGCTCGGCCTTCGGTCAGGGCGTCGATCGAGGCAAGGAAAGCCGCCATGATCTGCGGCTCGCGGGTCAGCGGATTGGTCGGATGGATGCCGACCTGGGCGTTTGTCGCGGTCTGCGCAATGAGCGTCGCGCGGACATAGGCGTCGCCGCCGATAAAGCTGGTGTCGTTGGTGCCGATCAGTTCGACCCCGGATCCATCAATGACCCGGACCAGCTCGGCAAATTTGTCGAGGTCCCGCCGGTGGGGAAACGCCGTCCCGCTTATCACCGACACCCCAAATCGAACCTTCATTATCTCTCCTTTCGGACAACTGCATGATCAGCCGCGTGACGGGCGGACCATCTGGCGGAAGTCGATGCTTTCGCGCCGCCGGGAGCCGCGTTCGGCGCCCGCTACGCGGCAGGATAGATAGACCGGCCTTGCTCGGCGACCATGAATTCAGCGATGGCGCGGTGCTTTTGCCGGTGCGGGCGTCGGAGAGTGGGCCAATTGCTGGCTCAGTGACGAACGGCAGTGATGCTGCTGCTCCAGTCGAAAGATGGCGTGCGACCTGCTGCCGGCAGGATGCCGCGGCTACGGATGTAGGGATGCACGGGCCGGATAGGCGCGTCGAGCCACAGCCGCAACAAGTGACGACGCGCGTCCTCCGGCGCGTCGCCGTCGTCGAAAGCCGTGCGCGCATGCAGGATCGTGTAGTTGTTGATGAAATACGCTTCGCCCGGCTGCAGCGTAAATTCGAGCATCAGTTCCGGCCGCTTCGTCACCGCCTCGAACGTGTCAATGATGGCGCGTTCCGCCGGGCCCAGCGGCCGCCCGGCCGCTGCTTCACCTGCCTCGATGTAGGAGCGCACATAGCGCGCCGATACCTTGCCTTCGACATTCGAATACACCGGGATGCGATAGGGCGTGTACGGCAGTTCGCCCGGCTGCTCCTCGCCGCGCCGGTGGCGGACATAGCCGCGGTAGAGCGCCGCGAGCACGTCGGGGTGCTCCGCCAGCAGCGCATTGTGCACCGAAATGGCGCTGGTCAGCCGGGATACGCCGCCGCCCGCTTGCGCGTTGCGCAGGCACAAGAGACCAACCAGATCGCACGAATCCGTGTGCGGCGACAATTCCTGCTTGTTGCGGTAGGCGCGCGCCCCCGGGTCCTCTCGGCTGAAATCCTTGACGTGTCCGAGCCGGTCGCCCATGACGCTCTGCGACAGGCCGCGTCCGAGATGCGTGCCGATGCCCCAGAAAATCAAGCCAAGATCGTCTTTCGAGTAATCCTCGACGGGCAGCCGGCGCAGCAGCACGAAGCCGCGCCCGTCCTCGACCTGACGGCGGATTTCCTTGACGACTGGGCGCAGCGACGGCACCTCGAAATGCTCGCGCTGCAATCCGTCGAGGCCGATCCCAGCCGCTTTGATGCGCCGCACGGCAGCAACGATATCGCGCAGCTGCGCCGCATCGAGGGCGACCGAGTAATCCGCCGGCGAGCGGAAATCGGCGACCGTCCAGGCGCTCGGATGTCGGATCGGCGCGGCAAAGACCGGCGTCGCCGGCGTGTCGCTGTCTTGCGCTGCGCGCGCCTCAAGGGTTGCCGTCATTGTCCTGGGCCTCCGCTGTTTCCCAAATCTGTAAGCCCGAAACCACTCCCGTTCAACCTCGCCACAGTCGCCCTGACGTGCGTCACGGTAAAATCCGCCACGGGAACTGCCCCCCCGGCGGCCCGCGAACGCCCTGGGCAACCGGTTCCAGCTTGAGATGCTCAGTAACCGTTGTCTGCTAGTCAGGCGACCTCCGCCAAGACGCACGGAAATGAGCGAGAAGGGCCGATAATTGCCGTCGGCCCCGTTTCCTCCCGATTCATCGACCAACGCCAACCGAAGCTCCCGTTTGAGGCGATCCGCTATTTTGGTGCTCGCGAGGCACGAGGTATTCTTTTTGCTTTATGCGCGCAGGCGCAGCACCGATCATGCTCCGCGAGATCTCGCGCAGGCGACGCCACGAACCAGCTGTGAAGCCAAGGCGCTTTAGCGCCCCGATGATTCAGCGGGGGTCGCATGCCGCGGCTTTCCGTCATGACATGCACAGGAAACTAAGGAGGTGAAACGATGGCATCGCCTGGTGGAGAGCTGCTGATCTCGGCATACTCGCACATCGTCGAGGACCCGCACTTCTGGGAGGACCGGCTGCCAGCAGCCTTCAGGGACCAGGCGCCGGTGTTTCCCGAGCGGGAGGTGGGCGGGCTTTTTCAGGCCCACCCGGGTGGGTGGGACCCCCACGAGCGGGTGAAGGAGATGGCGGTCGATGGGGTGAGCGGCGAGGTGCTCTACCCGAGCTTCGCCATGAACCTGTTCGGGCTCCAGGACGCGGCCCTGCAGGAGGCCTGCTTCCGCGCCTACAACGACTGGATCCTGGAGTATTGCTCTGTTGCTCCCGACCGCCTCTTCGGTGTGTCCTGCATCCCCACGTACGACATCGACCATGGGGTGGCGGAGCTGGAGCGCTGCCGGAAGGCCGGGCTGCCCGGGGCACTGGTGTGGCAGGCACCGCCGCCGGAGCTTTCCTTCGCCACCGACCACTATGAGCGCCTGTGGGCAGCGGCCCAGGATCTGGAGGTACCCATCAGCCTCCACATTCTCACAGGCCAACCCTTCCCTTGGCCGCGCCCGATGGGCCCAGGCGGCCGACGCCAGGCCTTCGAGACCATGCGCAGTGCCGTGAACGACAAACTACTCTACGCCTCCAACGCCATGTCCGACCTGATTATGACGGGCGTCCTCGAACGCTATCCCCGGCTCAAATTTGTTCTTGTGGAGAACGAAGTGAGCTGGATTCCCTTTTACCTCACGCAGTACGATAAGTACTGGGGTCGGGGAAATCTGGACTCACCGCTCACCATGTTTCCCAGTGAGTACTTCGTCCGCCAGTTCTATGCTACTTTCTTCAACGATCCACCGGCCCGCTGGATCTTCGACGCCTGGGGCAGCAACAATCTGATGTGGTCCAACGACTATCCCCATCCGAATTCGACGTGGCCCAAGTCTTGGGACGTCATCACACGGGACCTGGGGCACCTGTCGGAGGAGACGCGGTCACGGCTGCTCCGAGAGAACGTGCGGCAGTTGTATAAGCTCCCGGCGCCGACTCCGGTAGCAGTGTAGTGTAGTGTAATGTCGGCGGGCGGGCGCGCCCCGCCATGCACATGGCGCGGGAGCGCTTGGCTGCGAGTATGGCGCGCTCGGCGTTGCACCCAACGGCTGGTTTTGCGCTGACACCCGACCCTTTGGCCTTCTTGGTCTTCAGCCGCAGCAGCGGTACCGGGCCGCCCCTCCCTAAGGCGCACGGAACCGGCAGAGTTGCGCCGAAAACCACGTCAGCGGGAGCGGCTCAATTCGACCCAAGGCGGAGCAAGTCGTAAGCATCTGCCGAGCACCGCGGCGGGTTAAAGGATTAGGCGGCGACGGCTTGATCGGCGGGCTTTTTCCAATGCCAGGGCAAGAGATCGGCGAGACGGGAGGCCGGATGATCGGCGATCCGGCGGAGCACGTCAGCCAGCCAAGCCTGCGGATCGATGTCGTTCATCTTGGCGGTGACGATCAGGCTGTACATGAACGCCGCCCGCTCGCCGCCGCGATCGGAGCCGGCGAATAACCATGCGCGGCGCCCGAGGGCAATCGCGGGTTTATTCTACCCGTGTCGGGCAGGAAGTGACGATCCACTACCGCTGGCACGCTCTCTACGGCCGTATAGTTCGACGATTCTACTCGGAGAAGCGGACCGGGATCGATGTCGTCCTGGTTGAGGGCGAGCCGGGTGCGGCAATTGTCGTGGCGGCGTGGATGCTTGACGCGTCGGTGTGCGCATCGATGACGATCGGCGCTCCTCAAGTCTCCTTGCCCGCCCTGTCGGAACTCCACCAGCTCCTCTTGGAACGCGGACTCAGGCGAAGCTTCCCAGACGACGATCGCGTCGTGGAGGGGGCAAGCAATGAGGAACGCGTTACTGCCGATCCTGGAGTTCAGGTTACCGCGCCAGCTCGCCATGACGCTGGATTCTCCGCCAATGAACGGGATCAGCATGGCCGAGCGGAACGCGGTGATATCGCGTCTGGCGCTGATGCTGATGGAGGCCGCCGGCATCGCGATCGAGGAGGGCCGTGACGATGGACGGTGAACTCCTGCCTCCCGCGGTCCTCAAGAGGAAGGCCGTCGTCTACGTTCGCCAATCGACGCAGGCCCAGGTGCATATCCACCTCGAGAGCCAGAGGCGTCAGTATGAGCTTGTTGATGAGGCTCGCCGACGCGGATTTCGCGACGTCGAGGTCATCGATGACGACCTCGGTCGCTCGGCAAGCGGCGCCATCGCCAGGCCCGGGTTTGAGAAGCTCGTCGCTTGGCTGTGCGCCGGCGAGGTCGGTGCCGTTCTGTGCTTCGACGCCTCGCGACTCGCGAGGAACGGCCGCGATTGGCATCACCTTCTCGAGCTCTGTGGGCTTGTCGAGGCGCGCGTCATCGATCTCGATGGTGTCTACAACCCGTGTCGCCCCAACGATCGCCTGCTGCTCGGGATGAAGGGCAGCATCAGCGAGTTCGAGCTGGGCATCCTGCGCGCGAGGATGCTGGACGCCGCCCGTTCGAAGGCGCGGCGGGGAGAACTGAGGATTTCCGTCCCCATAGGCTATATGTGGCATCGTGAGGTCGGATTGGGCTTCGATCCCGACGTGAGGGTTCAGGAAGCGACCAGACTGATCTTCAGCCGCTTCCGGCAGCTTGGCAGCGCTCGGCAGGCCCATCTGTCGCTCAGGTCCGAGGGCATTCACTTTCCCCGCCCCTCGGACGGCAAGAGGATGGCATCGTTCGAGTGGGCGCCGATCCGCTATCGCAACGTCATCTGTGCTCAAGAATCCTTTCTATGCCGGCGCCTACGCCTACGGTAAGAGCGAGAACCGCACCGCGATTGTCGATGGCCGCGCCCGCAAGACCTACGGCCATCACCGCCCCCTCGAGGAGTGCGAGATCCTCTTGAAGGGCCATCACGAGGGGTACATCGATTGGGCGGAGTTCGAGCGCAACCAGAAGCAGCTATCCGCCAACGCCTACCGTCGCTGCGATGGCGCCAAGTCCGGCCGCGGCGGCCGCGCTCTTCTCGTGGGGATCCTGGTCTGCGGTCGTTGTGGACGCCGTCTGACGGTGAACTACACGTCGCGCTCTACCGGGGGGATTAGCCAACCCGTCTATCGATGCGACCGGGCGAGCGTGATGCTCGGACAGCGGCGTTGTATGATGTTCGGCGGCCTACGCATCGACGCGGCGGTCGTGCGCGAACTCATCGGTGCGGTTGAGCCGATGGCGATCGAGGCGGCGGTGTTGGCGGAACGGAGGCAGATGGAACGCCAGGCCGAACAGCGACGCATTATCGAGCTGGAGCTCCAACAGGCCCGCTACGAGGCATCGCTTGCCGAACGGCGCTATGCCGCTTGCGATCCGGATAATCGCTTGATTGCCGCGACGCTGGAGAAGAGCTGGGAAGCCGCCTTACGCCGCGTTCAAGATTGCGAGTTGAGGCTGGATGCGGCGATGGCTTCCCACGCCGCGGCGCCCACGCCCGATTTCGCGGCGATCGCGGCAGATCTCGAGGCGGCATGGAAGACCCCCAGCGTGACGATGCGCACGCGTCAGCAGCTGTTGCGAACGCTGGTCAACGAGATCACCGCTGATCTTGACGAGGAGGCCCGCGAGATCGTTCTCACCATCCATTGGAAGGGCGGGCAGCACTCGCAGCTGCGGCTCCGCAAGCCTCGGTCTGGCGAGCATGACTGCAGCACTCCGGACGACGCTTTGGCCGTCATCCGCAGCATGGCGACCCGCTGGTCGGACGAGGGTATCGCCGCCACGCTGAACCGCATGAGATTGCCGACCGGTCAGGGCAAGACCTGGACGGCTCATCGGGTCAGCTCGATCCGGCGAGTTCGCGGCATCCACGCCTACCGCTCCGCTGAGAAGGACGGCGTATGGCTGACAATGCGAGAAGCCGCCCAGCACTGTGGGGTTACAAGCCATCGTATTCGAAGGCTGATCCAGGCTGGTGTGCTTTCCGCCGAGCAGGTCGTTCGAGGCGCGCCCTACCAGATCCGTGCCGCCGACCTCCAAAGCGAGCGCGTCGTGCAATCGATGGGGCGTAAAGGTCGCCCGTGTCGCCTCGATGCAGTAAATCAAATCCCAATGTTCCCAGATACTTGAAGAGGGGGTGCATAATGACTCATCCGTCGCAATCCCGCGCAGGGCTCGCTCGGCGGCGTTGTTGCTCAGGCTGGAAAACAGCGTGGAAGAGTGACCCGGCTATTGGGGTGAACAGCGCCGAATAGGGACCCACCCCGGGAATCGTCGAATGCTCCCTCTGGTTGTAGCGGGGAGCGTGGCCGGGGATGGTAACGGTGGAAACGATTGGCCGGATCAGGC
>CAMATN010000156.1 GCA_945861155.1 Rhizobium sp. Q54 | reverse complement strand
GAACCTCCCCAGCCTGCGCCTTCTGCGCTTCCGTCAGCGTGTCGACCCCACACAGCCATGCCTGAAATGCACGCCGCTCCATACCCTCAATCCTCCAGCGTTTCGGCCATTCTACGCCAGATCATTACGTTTTGCTAATAGAGCCATTTTCTTCATCGCCTCACCTCGCCAACCGGGCCGCAAATGCCCTTGATGGAGTTTCTGGTCGCCGCCGGATACCAAGCACAAAGCGTGCCAGGGACCCGCGGCCTGCCTCTATCCTAGAACATTATGCCGGTTTCCAGCACCCAGCGCGCCTGGGTCCTGGCGGTCCCGGCCCGGCCGAACGCTCCCGGCGTGTCGAACGCCTGGACGACCGAGGCTTCGCCCCGCAGAAAGTAAACGCCGTTCTGCCAGGTCGGGGTCAGCGTCAACGACGCCGCCGAGCTGCCTGGCCCGTAAAGCAGATTGTTGCTTCCAGAGGACCCGATGTATTCGGCACGCGCGGCAAGATTGACATTATCGTTGATATTGTAATTCGCGAGAATCGCGCCGCCATAGGTCGACCCCTGGCTGGCGATGCCGATTGCCGGATTGGCCGGCACGTTGGTGTACTGGAAGTAGGGGGTGATCGTCCACGGCGCGGCATTGTAGGTATAGATCAGGTTCACGATCGTGCTGTTGTTTTGATTGAGAAACGTCACGAAGTTGTTTTTCGCGGATCGCCCGAAATTACCTCCGGCGGCCACGGCGACCGTGTTTTCCTTGTTCATCGCGTAGCTGGCCAAACCCGTTATCCAATTGTAATTATTGGAATAGAATCCATCATTAAGCGATAGCGACAGAGTCAGCGGGCCGGTGGCGTAATTGGCTTGAATGCCGCGGCTGATGATCGGCTCCTGGTTCCACAACAAGCCGCGCTCGATATTCATGTTCTGGTAGGTGAAGGCGTATTCGGCGCCGATCAGGGTCGGCAGCTTGCCCACCAGCACTGAAAATTCGTCGGTCGGGGCCAGCTTGCCGTAGGCTACCGGGAACGCCCCGAATGTATTTCCGGTCGTTTTGGCGACATGAAAATAGGGCGCGCCGAGGGCGGGGAAGGAATAGACCCCACCTTGCGTGAAAAACTGGACCATCCCCTCGGTTTTCTGCAGCATGAAGTGGCCGTTGGTCAGATCGAAATGGGTATGGCTGTTGCCAGGCACGGGGTCGCTCTGGAACAGGCCCATGCCGGTGATCGCGCCGGTGAAATACATTTTGCCGAAAACCCCGGTGTCGAAGGTGATCGGATTGGGGTTGGCGACCAATGGTCCGGTCAAAGCCGGCGTCGTCATCGCGGTCGAGGCCGCGGGCTCGGGCGGCCCAGGCGCCATTGGCGGCGGTGGGGCTGGCTGCTGAGCCCAGGCCGCGGGAAGATCCGCGACCTGCCATGCCGCCGCGATTACACAGGCGGCGCCCAATCCGAGCCCGATCGACAGGCTTCGCGTCATCGGCTTTGTCCCCTTGCCAGTTTTGGTCGTTCGCGTCGCCCGGCGGCCAGCGCCATTCGCGTCATGCGTCATCGGTTTACCCTTTATTATACTTAGGGCAGAAAAGAGAAGCGTCAGCCGGCGCGGCGTCTTATTCGGCAGGCCGACTCGGCAAAATCGCCACAGACGGCCCAAAAAACCGGCATTTTGCGTGGTTTTCAACAATCGGCCGCCGCGTTTGGGCGATCGGGCCCGTGACGCGCGGCGGCCGACACCCCGCCCCCTACTGGATGACCTCGCCGTGGACCGCGAGATCCAGCCCCTCGCGCTCGGTGTCGGCGTCGACCCGCAGCCCGATCGCGAGATCGATGATTTTGAGGATGATCAGGCTGGCGATCGCACCGTAGATCGCGACCACCGCGACCCCGTAGAGCTGGATCACGACCTGGTAGGCATTGCCGTCGATCAGGCCGCTCTTGCCCTCGCCACCGATCGCGGCGACCGCCAGGATTCCGGTCAGGATCGCGCCGACCGCGCCGCCCACCCCGTGAACCCCGAAAGCGTCGAGGCTGTCGTCATAGCCGAGCGCGTTCTTGAGGCTCGTCGCGCCCCAATAGCACGCCACTCCTGCGACGATGCCGATGATCAGCGCGCCGCGCGGGTCGACAAACCCCGAGGCCGGGGTGATCGCGACCAGCCCGGCGACCGCGCCCGAGATGATGCCGAGGACGCTCGGCTTCCCCTTCAGCGCCCACTCGACAAACATCCAGGTCAACGCGGCCGTCGCGGCGGCGATCTGGGTTACGGCCATCGCCATGCCGGCATTGCCGTTGGCGGCGACCGCGGACCCGGCATTGAAGCCGAACCAGCCGACCCACAGCAGCGAGGCGCCGACGAGGCTCAGCACGAGGTTGTGCGGCGCCATCGGCTCATGGCCGTAACCGCGCCGCTTGCCCAGCACCAGCGCCGCCATCAGCCCGGCGACGCCGGCATTGATATGGACAACCGTGCCGCCGGCGTAATCGAGGATCCCGGCGCTCGAGAGAAACCCGTCGCCGGCCCATACCCAATGCGCGACCGGGGCGTAGACCAGCACCGACCACAACCCGATGAACCACAGCATCGCCGAGAATTTCATCCGATCGGCGAAGGCGCCGCAGATCAGCGCCGGGGTGATGATCGCAAAGGTCATCTGAAAGCACATGTAGACCGATTCGGGGATGGTCTTGGCCAAATCGTTGATCGATTCGACGCTCATCCCATTCAGCAGAATTCGGCTGAACCCGCCGACGAACGGCCCGCCCGACGTGAAGGCGAGGCTGTAACCGATGATCATCCACAGCACCGTCACGAGGCACGTCACCGCGAAGCTCTGCATGATCGTGGCGAGCACGTTCATCTTGCGCACCATGCCGCCATAGAACAGCGCCAGCCCGGGGATCGTCATCATCAGCACGAGTGCGGTCGCGGTCAGCATCCACGCTGTATCCCCGCTGTTGATCGCGCTGGCGACCACTACCGCCGGCGCCGCGACAACGGGGGCGACCGGAGCCGCGGTCTGCGCGAACCCGGCGGCTGTCCCCCCGGACAGCAGTAAGGCAGCGAGCAGCCCAAGCTGCCCATGGCGAAATACCGATCTCATTGTCGTAGCCCTCCAATGACCCTGCCGTTGCGACCCCGCCGGCGACGACGGCGTCGGGCGGACATATCGCCGAAGAACCAAGAATCACGCCAAGTGAGGGGATCGGGCTCGCAGCCGGGTGCGGCGTTACGTCCGGGCGAGGCGAAACCAGCAGTTTCGTGCCCGAGTTGGCACAAAATCTTGGGAGGTGAATTAAGCCCACCTCCACCGGGGCCGGCAAGACGTGGATGGCCGGGACAGGCCCGGCCACGGAAATTCCACGGGGGACACGCGTCCGCACTGGCCGCCCAACAAATCGGCAGAGAAAATGCCGAATTTTTAGGCATTGCAAAAACCGTGACGCAAAAAACATGGCCGGCGCAAAGGCCGGCCATGCTTGCGTCAGGCGGCGCGCGCCCGCAGACGGGCGCGGCCCAAGTTGGGGAACTTAGACGGAATAGTACATCTGGAATTCGACCGGGTGGGGCGTGTGCTCGAAATTATACACCTCCTCCCATTTCAGCTCGATGTAGGATTCGATGAAGTCGCGCCCGAACACATCGCCCTTCAGCAGGAAGGCGTGGTCGTTCTGCAGTTCGCCCAATGCCTCGCGCAGCGAGCCGCAGACGGTCGGGATGTCCTTCAGCTCCTCCGGCGGCAGGTCATAGAGGTTCTTGTCCATCGCATCGCCGGGATGGATGCGGTTCTGGATGCCGTCGAGCCCGGCCAGCATCATCGCGGCAAAGGCGAGATAGGGGTTGGCCGCCGGATCGGGATAGCGCACCTCGACCCGTTTGGCTTTCGGGCTCGAGACGATCGGGATGCGGCATGAGGCCGACCGGTTGCGCGCCGAATAGGCGAGCAGCACCGGCGCCTCGAAGCCGGGAATGAGGCGCTTGTAGCTGTTTGTCGTCGGGTTGGTGAAGGCGTTGATCGCCTTGGCGTGGCGGATGATGCCGCCGATGTAATAGAGCGCGGTCTCCGACAAATCGGCATACAAATTCCCGGCGAAAAGCGGCCGCTCGCCCTTCCACAGCGACTGGTGCACATGCATGCCCGAGCCGTTGTCGCCCTTGATCGGCTTTGGCATGAAGGTCGCCGTCTTGCCGTATTGGTGGGCAACATTGTGCACGACGTATTTATAGATCTGCATGCTGTCGGCGGTCTTGACCATCGTCGAGTAGACAAACCCCAATTCGGCCTGCGACGGCGCCACCTCGTGGTGGTGCTTTTCGACCGCGAGCCCCATGTCGAACATGACCGACAGCATCTCGGCGCGCAGATCGCTCTGGCTGTCGACCGGCGGCACCGGGAAATAGCCGCCCTTGATCGGGGGACGGTGACCGGTATTGCCGTCGGGGTATTTCTTCCCGGTGACGTAGGGGCCTTCCTCGCTGTCGATCTTGTACATCGCGCTGTTCATCGTGCTTTCGTAGCGCACGTCGTCGAAGATGAAAAACTCCGCCTCGGGGCCGAAATAGGCCGTGTCGCCGATGCCGGTCGCGATCAGATGCTGCTCGGCCTTTCTGGCGATCGAGCGCGGGTCGCGGCCGTAAGGCTGACCGGTCAGCGGCTCGTGCACATCGCAAAACACGATGAGCTGGGTCTGCGCCGCGAACGGGTCCAGGACCGCGGTCGAGCAATCCGGCACCAGCAGCATGTCGGATTCGTTGATCGCCTTCCACCCGGCGATCGAAGAGCCGTCGAACGGCACGCCCTCATTGAGGAACTCGTCGGTGATTGTGCGGACATGATGAGCCAGATGCTGCCATTTGCCGCGCGGGTCGGTGAATCGGAAGTCGACGTACTTGACGTCGTGCTCTTCGATCATATCGAGGACGTTCTGAGTATCGGCCATCGCACCATTCCGTTCGCTGGTTGAAACGCTGTGGGGGGTTGCTCGCTACGGGCGCGATCGCCGGCAAGGCCAACTCGCTAGCAAAGCCGGCGGACCGGGCGCGGCACCGCCCCGTTGTCATTCACACAAAAAGCGAAGGCCCCAGACCTGTCAAGGGCGCCCAAACGCGCACGCAGACCCCGCAATTCGCCCTCAAAGCGTGCCGTCAGATCGCATCTGCCCCGCGCTCGCCGGTGCGGATGCGGATCGCTTCGTCGATCGTCGACACGAATATCTTGCCGTCGCCGATCCGCCCGGTGTGGGCGGCCTGCATGATTGCCTCGACGGCGCGCTCGACCATCGAATCTTCCATCACGACCTCGATTTTGACCTTGGGCAGGAAATCGACGACGTATTCCGCCCCGCGATAGAGCTCGGTATGGCCCTTCTGCCGGCCGAAGCCCTTGGCCTCGGTCACGGTGATGCCCTTGATCCCGACCTCGTGAAGCGCCTCCTTCACCTCGTCGAGCTTGAACGGCTTAATGATGGCCTCGACCTTTTTCATCGCAATACGATCTCCCGCGGGCGGCAGCGCTTTATACGCGAGGCAGAGCATAACCCATGCCAGGGCCGCTCAGCGATGCGAAAGGCCCTCGCCGCGCAATATGCCTATATATTAGGCAAATTGCGGCGTAAATGCCTAAATTTCAGCCCTTGAATTTCAGCCCTTGGCGGCATCGCCGCGCGGCAAATTGCCGAGAAAGCCGCGAATGCGCTCGATCGCCTCGGTGATCGCCTCGAGGCTGTTGGCATAGGAGAAGCGGACATAATCCTCGCCGAACGCGCCAAAGCTGGTGCCGGCGATCGTCGCGACCCCGGCCTGGTCGAGCAGCTCGCTCTGGAAGCGGCGCGCGTTGTAGCCGGTCCCGGCAATGCTGGGGAAGGTATAAAAGGCGCCGCCCGGCGTCGCGCAGCGGACCCCCGGCAAGCCGTTGAGCGCCGCGACAATGAATTCGCGGCGCTCGGCGAATGCCTTGACCATGCGCAGGACCGGCTCGCGCGGCCCTTCGAGGGCGGCGATGCCGGCGTATTGCGCCGACGCGTTGACGCAGGAATGGCAGTTGATCGCGAGCCGCTCGGCCGCCGCGAACACCGCCTTCGGCCACACCCCGTAGCCCATGCGCCAGCCGGTCATCGCGTAGGTCTTGCTCCAGCCGTCGAGCAGGATCAGGCGGTCGCGCAATGACGGGTAGCCCAACAGGCTGACATGCTCGGCCCCGTCATAAAGGATCTCGCCATAGATCTCGTCGCTCATCACCGCGACCTGCGGGTGATTTTCGAGCCCGGCGACGAGCCGGTCGAGCTCAGCGCGCGGCACGACGCCGCCCGTGGGATTGGCCGGGCTGTTGATGATCAGCAGGCGGGTGCGCGGCGTGATCTTGGCCAGCACCTCCTCGGCGTTGAACGAGAACCCGGCGCTCTCGTACAGCGGCACCGGCACCGGCGTCGCGCCGGAAAACCTGATGACGCTCTCGTAGATCGGGAAGCCGGGGTTCGGATAGAGGATCTCGGCGCCGGCCTCGCCGAACATCATGATCGCGAAGAACATCGTGACCTTGCCGCCCGGCACGACCAGCACCTGGTCGGGCGACACCTCGACCTTGTGGCGCCGGTAGAGGTCGGCCGCGACCGCCGCGCGCAACGCCGGGATGCCGTTGGCCGGGGTATAGCCGTGATGCCCGTCGGCAAGCGCCTTGCGGCCGGCCTCGACGATATGGTCGGGGGTCGGGAAATCGGGCTGGCCGATCCCCAGATTGATGATCGAGCGGCCCTGCGCCGCCAGCGCGTTGGCTCGCGCCAGCACCTCGAAGGCGGTCTCGGTGCCGAGCACCTCCATGCGGCCGGCCATCTGCAACATCAGCAACTCTCCCGTTAAACCAGTGCCCTAAGTTTGGGCACCCCGCGCCCCAAACTTAATCGTCATTGCGGGCGAAGCGAAGCAATCTCAGCACCGGCGATCGGCGCGCATGCAACGGCCGATGCATACCGGCATGGCCGTACGTGACCCCGAACTCGCGCTCGGCCAAGGCGCGGGTGTCGAGAATGCGATAGGCGACGACCTGGAAGAACAGGTTGGCCTGTTCGCGAGCAAAATCATGGGCCTGCATTAGGCTCTGCGGTGGCTCGGGCAGGGGATCAAAACATCCCGGCCACTCCCGCTCGCCGTCCGCAATGAATTCCTTGGGTTGGCGCTTTGCCCCGGCGCCGGCGAGCACGCGGACAGCGGTGGCGTGGCTGACCATGCCGTGGTAGGAATACCATCGTATTCTAACTCATTGCTGTGATGTGCCGCTGATGAACGACTTCGGACAGGCAGCCATGCTGCGGATGCCCCGCGTCGAGGCCCAGAGGGAGCAGATCCCGGTTCTGCGCGCGCTGTTACCGTGTGCGGACCGCGTTCTGCCGTACCTCCGGCGTATCGACGAGACGCGCCTCTATTCCAACCACGGCCCGCTGTCGATCGAGTTCGAACGGCGGTTAGCCGATAAACTCCAATTGCCGGGGGGCGGACTTGTTTCCGCCAGTTCGGGAACCGCTGCTCTTGTAGGCGCGATCCTGGCAGCGGCGGGCCGTGCCACCCCGGAGCGGCCACTGGCAATCGTCCCGGCGTTCACTTTTTCGGCTACCGCCGCCGCAGTCGAGCAATGCGGTTATCGCCCTTACCTCGCCGATGTCGACGCCGAGAGCTGGATGCTTGATCCGGAGCCCCTGCTAAGTCACCCCGAATGCAATCGGATCGGCGTCGCTGTGCCGGTAGCGCCGTTTGGCCGACCGGTGCCGCAGGACCCATGGAGGCGCTTTCGCGCTGCCACCGGAATACCAGTGGTGATCGACGGCGCGGCGAGCTTCGTTGGCCTTGCCGAGCGGCCCGCGAAATTTCTCGGTGCGATTCCGGTGGCGATCAGCTTCCACGCCACCAAGGCCTTCGCGACCGGGGAAGGCGGTGCCGTGGCGACGAACGACGTCTTCCTGGCGCAGCGCTGCGCCCAGGCGCTCAATTTCGGCATCAGCGGCATGCGCGACTGCCAGATGGCAAGCACGAACGGCAAGATGAGCGAGTATCACGCCGCGGTTGGTCTTGCCGAGCTCGATGGCTGGTCCGAAAAGCTGACCGCATGGCTTCGCGTCGCGGCTCTGTATCAACAGCAAATGACTGACGCAGGGCTCATTGATCGCCTTTGCGTCGCGCCCGATATTGGGCCGAATTACGTGCTGTTACGGTGTCGCGGGGCCGCAGAGGCCAATTGGGTGGAGCACTGCTTGCGGGAAGACGGCATTGATTCCCGCCTGTGGTACGGCAGCGGCCTTCAGCACCAGACCTATTACGCCAGGCTACCGCGCGATCTTCTCAACGTGACCGGCGATATAGCACCCAGTTTGATCGGCCTGCCAGTGGCGCCGGATCTCGATGGGGAAATAATCAGACGCGTCGTGACCACTCTGGCAGCAGCGTCCGTCAAGTGATTAGATGATCGAAATCAACAGGGATGCCGTTGTGCGACGGTTCACCTCTTTCTTCCAACCCTTCAGGCGGTAGCCCGACTGGCCGGAAGATTAGGTGGCGCATACCGTCGGTCCGCTTGAGCAGCGCGGTCCAGAAATCGGGTGAGGCTCACCCGCTGGATAAACAGCGGGGGTCACACCATCTGTCCTCCCTACTCCCAAGCGTCGGGATTGAGTTGCCATGCGCGTGGCACTGATGCAACCGTATTTTTTCCCGTACATTGGCTACTTCCAGTTGATGGCGGCATGCGATCTCTTTGTTGTTTTCGACGACGCGCAATACATCGATCGAGGATGGGCCAACCGCAATCGCATCCTGATCAACGGCGCCGCCCAATGGATCACCATGCCGGTCGCTGCGTCCTCGCATAAATTGCCCTTCCTGGATCGTGAGTATCTCTTCGGTGACCGCGTGGCGACCCGGTTGCCGACACGTATTGCAGGCGCTTACAAGGCCGCGCCGTTCTTCCGGCAGACCATGCCGTTGGTGGAGGAAATACTCGCATTCCCGCGACCGAACGTCGCCGCTTTCAATACGACCTTGCTGCTTAAAGTAGCCGCACGCCTCGGGATCGGAACCCCGATCAAGCGCACGTCGGAGATGGTCAAGGACGATTCGTTGACCGGCGGCGAAAATCGTGTGATCGACATATGTTCGAGGCTCGGAGCGACGACCTACATCAACCCGATTGGCGGCCGGGACCTCTATGCCAGCGGCGCCTTCGCCGATCATGGCATCGATCTGCGGCTCCTCTCGTGCGAAGCGGAACCCTACTCGCAGTTCGGGGCGCCATACGTCCCCTTCTTGTCCATCATCGACGTGCTGATGTTCAACGACGTCCCCGCCGTGCGGAAGATGCTTGGCCAATACAGACTGGCTTCCAGCCGTTAGGGAAACACTGAGCAATGCCGGCGCGGCTGATGGTTTGGCGATGCGGGCCTAATTTCTGGCCGCGACGCGCCGGGTAACGGCATCAATCGGCGGAAATCGGGGTTGTTTTTGTGTTTTCCTGTGTTGTTTTAGGGATCGAGACG
>CAMATN010000155.1 GCA_945861155.1 Rhizobium sp. Q54 | reverse complement strand
CTTCGAGACGCAAGCTGCGCGGGCTCCTCAGGATGAGGTTCTTTCTTAATGCCATCAGAGACTTATCCTCATCCTGAGGAGGCGCGAAGCGCCGTCTCGAAGGACGCACGGGCCGGTTTGCAGTGTGGCGTCGTGGATCGCGGGCAATTCATTCCCAGGCTCGACGGCGCGACACGCACCACCTGCCCCTATTGCGGTGTCGGCTGCGGGCTGGTCGCCGCCGCGGACGGGACGATCGCGGGCGATCCCGACCATCCCGCCAATCGCGGCCTGCTGTGCTCGAAGGGCGCGGCGCTGGCCGATACGCTGAGCCCGGCGGGGCGCCTGCTGCGGCCCCAAATCGGCGATCGGGCGGCCGGTTGGGACGAGGCGCTCGACCTGATCGCCGGAAATTTCGCGCGCACGATTGCCGAGCACGGGCGGGATTCGGTGGCGCTTTACGTCTCCGGCCAGTTCCTGACCGAGGATTACTACGTCGCCAACAAGCTGATGAAGGGGTTCATCGGCACCGCCAATATCGACACCAATTCGCGCCTCTGCATGGCCTCGTCCGTCGCGGGACAGGTCCGCGCCTTCGGCGAGGATGTGGTGCCCGGATGCTACGAGGACATCGAGGAAGCCGATCTCGTCGTGCTGGTCGGCAGCAATGCGGCGTGGTGCCATCCGGTGCTGTACCAGCGCCTCGCCGCCGCGAAAGAAGCGCGCGGGACCAGGATCGTCGTGATCGACCCGCGCCGCACCGCGACCTGCGACATCGCCGATCTTCATCTCGGCGTGCGCCCCGGTTCCGATGTCGCGGTCTTTGCCGCTCTGCTGCTGCATTTGGCGCAGATCGGGGCTTGCGATCGCGACTGGATCGGGGGGCGCACAAGCGGCTTCGCCGCCGCGATCGAGGCGGCGCGGGCATCGGCGCCCTCGCTCGCCGACGCCGCCCGCATCGCCGACGTTCCGCCACGCGACCTGGCCACCTTCTTCAATTGGTTCGCGGCGACCGAGCGCACCGTCACCCTCTATTCGCAGGGCGTGAACCAATCGTCCGCCGGCACCGACAAGGTCAACGCGATCATCAACTGCCATCTGGCGACCGGCCGCATCGGCCGGCCCGGCATGGGTCCGTTGTCGCTGACCGGGCAGCCCAATGCGATGGGCGGCCGCGAGGTCGGCGGTCTCGCCAACCAGCTCGCCGCGCACATGAGCTTTGCCGACGAATCCGATATCGATCGCGTGCGGCGGTTCTGGCAGGCGCCGCGCATGGCGACCCGGCCCGGCCTCAAGGCGGTCGATTTGTTCGACGCGGTGCGCGACGGCCGGGTCAAGGCACTGTGGATCCTCGGCACCAATCCGGCGGCCAGCATGCCGCGTGCCGGGCGGGTTCGCGAAGCGCTCGCCGCCTGCCCGTTTGTCGCGGTCAGCGATTGCTGGCCGACCGACACGACGCGGTTTGCGCACGTCACGCTGCCGGCCGCGGGCTGGGCCGAGAAGGACGGCACCGTCACCAATTCGGAGCGCTGCATTTCGCGCCAGCGGGCGTTTCGGGCGCCGCCCGGCGACGCCCGGCCCGATTGGTGGATGCTGACCGAAGTGGCGCGCCGCATGGGCTGGGCGGCGGCGTTCCCGTATCGTCGCCCGGCCGACATCTTTCGCGAGCACGCGGCGCTCTCGGCTTTCGAGAATCGCGGAACGTCGCACCGAATCTTCGACATCGGCGCTCTGTCCGAGCTGAGCGACGACGATTACGACCGTCTGCCGCCGGTTTACTGGCCGCTCCCGTCGGGCGAGGCCCGGCCGTGGTCGGGCGAGAAACGGCTGTTCGGCGACGGCGAAAAATTCCCGACCGGCGACGGTCGCGCCCGCTTCGTGCCGACGCCCTTCCGCCCGCCGGCCGAGCCGGCCGATCAACAATGGCCGCTGCTGCTGAACACCGGCCGGGTCCGCGATCAGTGGCACACGATGACGCGGACCGGCCGGCTGCCGCGATTGATGGCGCACCAGCGCGAGCCGCTGCTCGACATGCACCCGGAGGATGCCGCGCGGCTCGGCCTGGTCGATGGCGGGCTCGCCCGGGTCGAGACCCGATTTGGCGAGACGGTCCTGCCAACGAGGCTGTCGGCCGCCCAGCGCCCCGGCGAAATCTTCGCCCCGATGCATTGGACCGACCGGTTCGCCTCGGCCGGACCGATCAATCGGCTGGTTGGCGCCGCGACCGATCCGATTTCCGGGCAGCCCGAGCTGAAGGCGACCCCGGCGCGGGTGACCCCGATCGCGCCGCTGTGGCGCGGCCTGGTATTGCGGCATTCCGAAGAATTGCCGGAGGGGCCGTATTATTGGGCGCGGGTGCCGCTCGACGAGGGGCACGCCTTCGATCTCGCCGGCTGGGCTCCGTTACCGAGCGGCCGCGGCACCGAGAAATGGGTGGCCGAACTCCTCGATGCGCCGCCGACCCCCGAACTGGTCATTTACGCCGATCCCGGCCGCGGCGCCTTTCGCTATGCCAGCCTGGTCGGCGGCCGCCTCGATGCGTGCCTGTTCCTCGCCCGCGATGCCGCCTCGTTGCCGTCGCGCGACGCCGTCTCGGCGCTGCTGGGCGTTCCGATCGAGCCCGAGAGGCGCACCGAGCTGCTCGCCGGGCACTCCGCCGCCCTCGACGCGGCAAACGATACCGGCCGCACGATCTGTGCCTGCTTTGGGGTTGGCCTCCTGACCCTGCACCGCACGATCGCGAGCCGCAATCTGGCCAGCGTCGCGGAGATCGGCGCCGCGCTGCGCGCCGGAACCAATTGCGGCTCGTGCATCCCGGAACTCAGAGCGCTGTTGCACGATCATCGAATAGAAAGCACCACTGCCGCCTGAAAACCGGGCGAGGCATCCGATGAACGACGAAGCGGCTACGCATCCCTTGAGCGGTCGCCGCATTGCCCTGTTGGAGAGCCGCGAGGCCGAGCGGCTCGCCGCCATGCTGCGCGAGCAGGGCGCGGAAGTGGTCGCTTGCCCGATGCTCGCGATCGTCGACCCGGCTGATACCGCCCCGGTGCTGGCGTGGCTCGGCCGGTTTGTCGCCGAGCCCGTCGACGATTTGATCCTGTTGACCGGCGAAGGGCTGTCCCGCCTGCACGACTTGGCGCGGCGTGCCGGAATAGCGCCGGCCTTTCTGACGGGAGTCGGCCGGAGCCGGACGATAACGCGCGGCCCAAAACCGGCGCGGGCGTTGCGCGCGCTCGGCCTCAGCCCAAGCCTGCGGGCCGAGCATCCGACGACCGACGGAATCATCGCCCTGCTGTCCGGTCTCGATCTGTCCGGCCGGCGGATCGGGGTTCAGCTTTATCCGGGCGCGGTCGACACCAGGCTGGTCGATTTTCTGCGGGCGGCCGGCGCCGCGCCCGACCCGGTAACCCCCTACGAATACGCCGCCAATGCCTCCGACGCGGCGATCGCCGGGCTGATCGACCGGATGGCGGCCGACGAAATCGACGCCATCGCCTTCACCAGCGCGCCGCAGATCCGGCGTCTTTTCGAAGCCGCGCACGCGAGCGGCCGGGCGGAGAGCCTCGATGCCGGGCTGCGCCAGACCACGATCGCCGCGGTCGGCCCGGTCGTCGCCGACGAATTAAAGCGACACGGCCTCACCGCCACGATCGTGCCGAGCGACGCCTATTTCATGAAGCCCCTGGTCTCCGCAATCGTCGCGGCGCTAACTGCGCCGGCGTGACTGTTTGTTGGTCAACCTGGCCAAGCAGCTTGAAATGCCGGGAGGCACACAATGACCGACACCGTAAACCTTTATGACGCGAAGACGAACCTCTCCAAGTTGGTGGACCGTGCCGCGGCGGGCGAAGAGATCATCATCGCCAAGGCCGGCAAGCCGAAGGCCAAGCTGGTCCCCTACGAAGCGCCGCCCAAACGGCGAACATTCGGGCAGAACCTGCTCGGCATGACCTATATGGCCGAGGATTGGGATGGGCCACTGCCGCCGGAAATCCAGAAATACTTTGACGGTGAAGGCGACGACGGGGACCTTGTGTGAGGGTTTTGATCGATACGCACATCTTCATCTGGTGCGATCAAAAACCGGGTTCGGTCACGCCAAATCTGCTGGCGACATTGCGAGACCGGCAGAACGACATTTTCGTCAGCGCGGTGACGGTTTGGGAAATCGCCATCAAACGCGCCAGCGGCAAGCTGGCGTTCGCCGCGCCGATTGCCGAAACCGTCGAGCGGCTGGGGTTTCAGCTGCTGCCGATCAGCGGCGCGCATGCCGAGCGTGCCGGGGGGTTGCCGCGCCACCACAACGACCCGTTCGATCGTTTGATCATCGCGCAGGCTTATCTCGAAGGACTGGTTCTCGGCACGCAAGACCCGGCGATGCGAGCCTACGGTGTTGCGATGCTCGGTCTGGACTGATCAGGGCGGCAACGTTTCGCCCCCTCAATACACCGCGCCCCTGGCCGTGATCGGCCACACCGCTTCGACGCGGTCGCCGCGCACCGCGACGTACCAGTCGTAGAGGTTGACGGTCGGGTCGCAATGGCCGGGGACGAGGCGGATTTTGTCGCCGAGGTTGAGGCGGTTGGTGGCGGCGGCGATGCCGAGGCGGCCGTGCTCGTCGGAGGCGCGCTCGTAGGTCGCGGCGGGCTCGTCCCACACGGTCGGCGGCCCCGAATCCATGCCGAGCGCCTTCAATCCGGCGTCGACGATGGCGTGCTCGGCGCGCGGCCGGCTCATCACGGTGGCCCAGACGAAGAGGCTCGGCTCGAAGACGTGGGTCGGGCTCCCGTCCTGGTCGAAATTGCGGCCGTAATCGGCGTCCATGAAGATGTAGGAGCCGCATTGCAGCTCGGTATAGACGCCGCTGCCGGCCTCGAACTCGAAGGTGCCGGTGCCGGCGCCGGTGATGCTGTCGCAGGCGATGCCGTTCTGGGCGAGGAGATCGCGGGTCATCGCCGCCTTGTCGACCGCGCCCGAGATCGCCTGCTGGCGCTCGGCCCAGGTTCGCAGATGCTGGGCCGAGCCGTGATAGGCCTGGAGCCCGGCAAAGCTCAGGTGCCGGCTGTCGCCGAGGCGGCGCGCCAGATCGAGCGCCGGCGCTCCCGGCTCGACGCCGCAGCGGTTGCCGCCCATGTTGATCTCGACATGCACCGGCATCGTCACCCCAGCCTCGCCGGCGGCGGTGTCGAGATCGGCGATCTGGGCCGGGTCGTCGACGCACACCCCGATCCGCGCGGTCGTCGCCAGCGCCATCAGCCGGCGCAGCTTTTGCCGGCCGACGATCTCGTTGGTGACCAGCACGTCGCGCACCCCGCCATAGACCATCGCCTCGGCCTCGCTGACCTTCTGCACACACACCCCGACCGCGCCCAATTCGATCTGCTTCAGCGCGATGACCGGGCATTTATGGGTCTTGGCGTGCGGCCGCAGCCGGACGCCCTTGCCCTGCACCCGGTCGGCGAGGCGGCGCAGATTGCGCTCGAACGCGTCGAGGTCGATCACCAAGGACGGGGTGTCGATCTCGTCGAGCGACATGCCGATTTCGGCGGGCGGACGGGTGGTCATGTCGTGGCTCCTCAAGGGCTCCGGGGCTGCATGCGCGCTTGCGAGGCTTGCGCAGCCGGTAGAGAAATGCAACACGGCTGCACTGGAGAAAACCGGGAGGGCACGGTCGTGAAGGTATTCGTCTTCGACCTGTTGGCCTATGACGCCAATCTCGACCATTTGAAAGGCGGCGAAAGCGAATTACCCTACCCGCTCGCCAAACGGCATTTCGACGCCGCGACCGCGGTGCGCACCTATGAGGAGCACCTCGAAGCCTGGGAATTGCTCGATCGCCTGGGCTATGACGGGGTCGGCTTCAACGAGCACCATTGCTCGCCCTACGGGCTGATGAACAGCCCCAATCTGATGGCGTCCGCCGCAGCGCAGCGCACCAAGCGGCTCAAGCTGTTGATCTACGGCAATCTCTTGCCGCTGCACGAGCCGCTGCGCCTCGCCGAAGAGCTGGCGATGATCGACTGCCTGTCGAACGGGCGGCTGATCTCGGGCTTTGCCCGCGGCATCCCGCGCGAATACCAAGTGCACAACGTGGCCCTCGCCGAGTCGCGGGCGCGGTTCGAGGAAGCCTACGACATCATCACCCGCGCCTGGACCGAGGAGGTTTTTTCCTACGAGGGCCGGTTCTGGTCCTACAAGGACGTCGCGATGTGGCCGCGCCCGGTGCAGCAGCCGCGCCCGCCGATATGGGTCCCGGTCGTCGGCAGCCAGGAATCGATCGAGTTCGCCGGCGCCCACGATCTGCCGATCACCCCGGGCCTCGGGCGCGCCAGCGGCTTGCGCGACGACATCATCCGCTATTACGCCGGCTGCCTGGCCAAAGGCGGGCACCGCATCACGCCGGACCATCTCTCGCTCGGCATCACCGCCTATGTCGCCGATTCGAAGGCGCAGGCATTGAGGGAATACGGGCCGCACATCCTCTATTTCAACCGCACGCTGTTCAGCCACGGCAACTTCACCGAGACCGACAGACAGCGCGAGACCGGCTATGCGAGCAATTCCTCGACCGATTACGTGCGGCCGGAGAATTTGCGTGCGGCGGCCAATCTGCGCGAGGATTTCCGCAACATGACGATGGAAGATCTCGAACGCCAGGCCGAGACGATGCCAATGGGGACCGCCGACGAGGTCGCCGAACGCATCATCGACATGGCCGACAGCGCCGGCGCGAACCAGGTGCAACTCGCGATCAACCGGGGCGCCTTGCCGCACGAATTGTTCATGGCCCAGATCGAGCGCTTCGCTCGCGAGGTGTTGCCGCGATTGCAGGCGCACGAGGTCAAGCGCGTGCCCGCGGCCGAGGAGGCGATGGCGTGACCGGCTAAATACATCGACAAAGCGCAGGATGGGTTGAGCGACGCGAAACCCATCCTTCCTCCGGGGCCGATTGATGGGTTTCGCTGCCGCTCTACCCATCCTACCGATCCACGGTAAGACCAAAATCGTGGCCATCAGGTTCCAACAAAGCGGCGGCAGGAGAGTTTATGTCCGTGGAGTTTTTCTTTAACAACCGAGTCCGCTCGGGGGCAGCGCTTGCACGGTTTGCGACGACGCTTCCCTCGCTCCAGGACAGCAGCAGCCTGCACGGCGATTATGCCTTGCTGATCTCCGCCCACGGTTTCGTGATGGCGGCGGCCGAGATCGTTCGCGGCAGCTTCCCGGCCGCCGCCTACGCGGTTCAGGTGCGCTCGGTCGAGCCGGGCAGCTACGATGTACTGGTGCGGCGCGTCGCGGAAGAGGCGGTGGTCTTCCTGGCGACGATCGGCTTCGATGAAGACAAACAAATCTTTGTCGAGCGCCGCCTGCATTTCAGCGTGACGTTGTGGGGCGGGCACGATCTGGTTCGGGCGATCGACGCGGCGCTGCGGGAACAATTCGGCCGATCCCGTCTGGCGCGAATCATGTGGTGGTACCTGGCCGAGCATGGGCCGGATTATCGCTCGATCACAATGGAGCCGCCGCCGCCAATCCACGACTCGTTTTATCCCTGGCTCGCCGAGCCGGTGAACGACTACCTCGACCGCTATCTCGCAAGTCCCGCTTCGGTGCTGTTCCTGATGGGCGAACCGGGAACCGGGAAAACGTCGCTGATCCGGCATTTAATCTATGAGCACCAGCTGAAGGCGATCATTACCTACGAGGAAAAGCTGATAAATTCCGACGAGATGTTTGTCGATTTTCTCGCTCAAGACGGGGATGCGGTTCTGGTCGTCGAGGATGCCGAATCGTTGCTCGGCTCGCGCGAGGGCGGCGCCAACAGCCTTATGGCCCGCTTCTTGAACGTGTCCGATGGTCTTGTTCGAATGTCGGGGAAGAAGATCATCTTTACCACCAATCAGAACGATTTTCGCTCGGTCGATCCGGCGCTGGTGCGCCCGGGCCGTTCGTTCGATGCGCTGCGGGCACGCGCGCTGACCTATGATGAAGCCCTTCAAGCCGCCGCCGATGCGGGTCTGCCGCCACCCCAGCAGGGCGAGATCACCCTCGCCGAGCTGTTCAACACCAATGTGCGGCATATCGAAAAGCTCGGCATTGGGATCGGGCGATAACTTGATCCTGGCGATCTCTCTTGCGGCGGATTGAGCAGACTTGGTGCAACACGCTCCGGCGCTTCTCGCGACCGTCGTCATCGGCCTCGCCCTCGCCTGCCTGGGAGCGCTCGGAGCGCGGGCGTTGCGGCTGCCGCCGGTCATCGGATATTTGCTGGCCGGCGTCGCGATCGGCCCGTTCACCCCTGGTTTTGTCGCCGATCTGCAGCTGATCTCCGAGTTGGCGGAAATCGGGGTCGCGCTGCTGCTGTTCGGCGTCGGCATCCATTTCTCGTTGGCCGATCTGGCGGCTGTGTGGCGCGTCGCGATTCCCGGCGCGTTGTTGCAGGTAGCCGCCTCGACGCTGATCGGGTTCGCGGTCGGGCGGATGCTGCTCGGCTGGGCGCCGATGGCGGCGTTAGTGCTCGGTCTCGCCCTGGCGATCGCCAGCACCGCCGTCGCGACGCGGGTCTTGGATGCGCGCGGTCACCTGCAATCCTCAGCGCGGCACATCGCGATCGGCTGGCTGGTCATGCAGGACCTGATCGTGATCCTCGCCCTCGTCCTGCTGCCGACGGTCGCGCAGGTGGAGAGCGGCGGCGTCGCGGCGTTGGTTGGCGCGCTTGGGCGAAAATTGCTGGAGGTCGCCGGCTTTGTCGCCGTCGTGCTGTTGGTCGGGCGCAAGCTGGTGCCCCGGATTCTCGCATGGTGCGCGCACGAGCGATCGCGCGAGCTGTTTCGGCTGGCGGTGATCGTCGTCGCGCTCGGCGTTGCCTATGCCTCGGCCCAGCTTGCCGGCGTATCGCTCGCCCTGGGCGCGTTCTTCGCCGGGGTGGTGATCGCCGAATCCGATGTCAGCCACCAAGCGGCGGCGGAATCGGTGCCGATCCAGCAGGTTTTCACGGTCCTGTTCTTCGTGTCGGTCGGCATGCTGTTCGATCCGGCGGTGCTGCTGCGCGCGCCGTTTCAGGTGTTTGCGATCGTCCTGACCATCCTGATCGGCACCGGCGGCGTGACGCTCGCGATCCTGCTCGGCTTGCGCGTTACGCCCCGCGCCGCCGGAGCGGTCGCCGGGGCGCTGGCGCAAATCGGCGAGTTCTCGTTCATCCTGACCGGGCTTGCCGTCGGCGCGGCGATGCTGCCCGCCGATGGGCGCGACCTCGTGCTCGCCGCCGCGATCGTGACGATCGTCGCCAACCCGTTCCTGTTCCGAGGGGTCGAAGCCGTGACGGGGCGGATGGAACGCTCGCCGCGTCTGCGCCAATGGCAGCACGGCCCCACGGAGACGACGGCGCGCGAGGCCATTCCGGCCTTGGCGAACCATGTCATCATCATCGGGCACGGGCGGGTCGGCGCCGTCGTCGCGGCCGCTTTGCGCGAGCGGGAGGTGCCGTATATCGTCGTCGAGCAGAACCTGGCTCTGGCCCGCGACGTCCGCCAGGACGGCGTGCCGGTCATCTACGGCGACGCCGGATGGCCCGAAGTTCTCGGCGCGGCGC
>CAMATN010000154.1 GCA_945861155.1 Rhizobium sp. Q54 | reverse complement strand
TCGCGCCGCGTCTGCCTCTTCTTGCCGGCGTATTCCGCTTGCGAAAAGCTCCCCTGGCGCTGCATCGTCCCGCCCCTTGGTCTCCATCCCCACAGCAGATTCTACCCGATGCGAGTGGCGGAATGCGCCTTATTTCAGTGTTTCCCTAGTCCCTGGTGCTGTTCGCGAACGACCGTACCGCGGGGTCGACGCGACGTTGAAGGAGCTCGACCGCCACTTGCGCGGCCTTACATATAACGCCCGTAGCACGACGCCGCAGCCTCGCGCTTGCCTCCGCAAAACGGCCGTATTTTAGCTAAAATGATGATCAGCAAATATATATGATTTCCGGCATATTTCAATGCGTTCGTCGCCCGATTGGCCGTTAAATTTGACTGCGCGGCTCCTCTCGGCGTCTCTCATGAGCGGCAAAAAAGTCCCACACTTTCTCGCTTGCAGAAAACCCTTTTAACGCCGGAGGATGCCGCCGCGACCACCAACGCCTTTTCGTGGGCGGGGCGGCGCCGCCTGGCCAATTATGGCGCCCGCCCTGGACGAGCCACAACTCGACATCGGCGACGCCCGTATAGCGCCGGCCGGTCAGTCCCGCGACCAGACGAATAACCTGGCCGGGCTTGCCGCAGCGGTTGATCTCACACCAGCGGTCGATTGCCTGCTCCACCGGGGGCCATGAATTTTGTAACGCGGTGCGCCGGCCCCGTCCCCCCTTTAGAGGGACGCGCTGGTCCGCGGTGCCATGGATGTGCAACACCGAGACCGGGCGGGTCGGATTACAGTTTTCAACCGTCATCGCGCCCGCGACCACCGCCACGGCGGCGAGCTGATCCGACAGCGAGCAGGCCAGTTGGTAAACCAGCGATCCGCCGATCGACATCCCTGCCGCATAGACCCTCGCCGGGTCGATCTCGTACCGCTGCCGCATTTCGTCGATCAAGGCGTGCCACAATACAATGCCGGAGAACTGTCGCTGTGTCTGGCAAGTCGTCATGCAGCGATAGCTCATGTCGCGCGGCACTGAGGTTCCATCGCTACTATCGATCATCGGCGAGCGAAACATTTCCGCCATTCGCCAACGGTAAAATCTAAGGCGAGGATTTGTTTTCGTATGTCAAGGCCGTATAGATTGTCCGGACTTTCCACCGGCCAATACTTCAGTGCGGTCCGGATTTCAATACTTTTAGCATGCACATATCGGCTCGACTGGTGCCCATATAGAGCCGGTCACCAATCCCGTTCTGACCGATCCATGGAATCTTCGGCCGACAAGCCGGGGGGTGGCCAGGGCGCGAGCCGCTTGCGGCGAAACATGGGGCTGCTGCATTTCCGCTAAATCACTATCGCTTGAATGGGTTGCTGCTAACCGCGGTCGCGGCAAGACGGCGGGGCGCTCGGAGCCGCATACGTAATCCACCTAGCCCGGATTATGCGTGAGGGTTGGCGGGTGTAGCGCAAGCCATTGATCAGGCGTAGGATTCGGTTGCTTAAGCTGAACCTGCCGATCACTGGAGGCGACACCTGCCATGGTTGATCCTACGCCGCTTCTCCCAGGTCTGTCACCGGTTCGAGGAAAGGCCGTTGTCGCCCGCTTTGACGGCGGCCGGTTGTCCTCCGAGGGCGGAATTGCTGGCCCTTCGCGAGATCGAGCGCCGGCTCGGCGTGGCCGATCGGCTGGCGGGGTGTCTCAAGGACCCACGCGCGCCGGAGCGGGTTGAGCACGGCCTGGCCGAGATCATCCGTTTCCGCATGCTGATGATCGCCGCCGGTTACCAAGACGGCAACGACGCCGACGCGCTGCGGCGCGACCCGATGTTCAAGCTGGCATTGGATCGGCTGCCCTCGGGTGACGAGCTGTGCTCGCAACCGACAATCTCGCGGCTGGAGAACCTGCCGGATGTTCGGACGCTGCTGCGCCTGGGACGAGGGCTGATCGACCAGTACTGCGCCTCGTTCCGGCAGGTGCCGAAGCGCATCGTGCTCGATGTCGACGATACCTTCGACCGCGTGCACGGCGAGCAGCAATTGCGGCTGTTCAACGCCTACCACGACGATTACGGCTTCCAGCCGATCGTCGTCTTCGACGGCGAGGGGCGCTTCGTCACCGCGCTGCTGCGGCCAGGCAAGCGCCCGGGCGGGGGTGAGATCCGCGGCTTCCTGCGCCGCATTGTCGGTGCGATCCGCGCGACTTGGCCCAGGGTCGAGATCCTGTTGCGCGCCGACAGTCACTATACCGCCCCCGAAGTGCTCGACTGGTGCCGGGCAAACCGGGTGGATTGGGTGCTCGGCCTGGCTCCCAATGCGGTGCTACGCCGCCATGTCGAGGCGCTGGAGAAAACCACCGCCGAGCGCTTCAAGGCGGCGCCCGCGCGCGGCAAGCTGCGGCGCTTCAAGGAATTCCACGATGCCGCCCAGAGCTGGAGCCGGGTCGAGCGCATCATCGCCCGGATCGAGGCGGGACCCCAGGGTACCGACACCCGCTTTATCGTGACGAACCTTCAAGGCGGCCGCCCCAAGAAGCTCTACCAGGGGCTTTATTGCGCCCGCGGCCAAGCCGAGAACCATATCAAGGCGTGGAAGAACCATCTCGCCGCCGACCGCACCTCATGCCACCAAGCCGAGGCCAACCAGTTCCGTCTCTTCCTCCATGCCGGCGCCTATTGGCTCCTATGGTCGCTGCGCCGGTTGATGCCAAAGCGCTCCGCCTGGCGCGTCATGCAGTTCGATACTTTTCGCCTACGCCTATTGAAGATCGCCGCCCGCGTCGTCGAGCTGAAGACCCAGATCAAGATCCACCTGCCGTCGAGCGCCCCTGATCAGGCAATCTTCCACCTCACCCTCGACCGCTTGCCGCGCCTGGTCATCTGAAAAGCGGGGCAGCGCGCCCCGACCCAGCCCCTTCCCTGCAACCGCCAACCCAATATCGACACCGCAAACGCCGAGCCAGCGGCCACCGACACGCTCGCGCGCGGCAACTTCTCCGTGCAGGTCGCCCTTCGCCGAAAAGCTGCTAACCTCGGTCGTGCATAGATCGGGCTAGTCGTCACCTTCAACCCCTGAAGTGTGGACGCCGGCAAGCCCACCCAGACCTCGCCGGGCTGTCCTATGCCGCCTCCGGCGATACTTTATTCGGGCGCGGTCGCATCCCGCGTCTGTTTTCGAACAGTACACGTGGGCCACCTTGACTTTTAGTGGGTTTTTGCTAATCTATTAGTCACGGGGACGCCAGGACAGTGCCGTGCCTCCCAGATCAAACATACGGCCTTAGGAGCAGCAAAAATGGCGGAGTGGACCCCGCGCGTTCGACGTATCAATACGGCCGATGTCGGCGAGCAAGGCAAACTCGCTTTCATCAGTTCGTTGATCGGCGAGCAGCGCCTCGATGAAGCCGAGACCGAGCTGAAGAGTTTGCTCGACGCCAACCCGCGCTCCTATCTCGCCAACCTTCATATGGGGCGCCTGCTGCAGCGTAAGCGCGAGTTCGATCGTGCAGTCGAGCATTTCGAAACGGCGCGCGTCGTCAATCCGACCAATGCGCAGCCAGCGCTTCTTGCCGGGGCGGCCTATTTCCGGCTCGATGATGTGGAGCGCGCGAGTGAGGCGTTCAGTGCCGCTCTCGAAATCGACCCGAAGCTCGCCACGGCGCACGCCGCGATGGCGCAGGTGCATTTTCGGCGCGGCGAATTCGACGAGGCCGAGACGCGTGTTCAGCAGGCGCTCGCGCTGGATCCACAGCTTCAGCAGGCGCGTGCGTTGCTGGGACGCATATACAGCAAGCAGGGCGATTTCGAAGCGAGCAAACGCGAAATCGAGGACATCGTCAGTGCCCGCCCGGACCAGGCCAGGCCGGTCATGGCGTTGGCGCGCGTCCACTTGCAGCGCAACGAGCCCAAGGAGGCAATCGCGGTACTGACGCCGGCGATGGCACAGCATGGCGACTCGGTCGAGTTGTGGGCGCTGCTCGGTCGCGCTCGATTGGTCAGCGAGGAATATGCCGGCGCTGAAGAGGCATTCCGCAAGGCCCTCGAACTCGATCCGCGCGAGCGCCAGCTAGGGCTTCAGCTGCTTCGCTCGCTCGTGCCGCAGGGCAAGCTGCAGGAAGCATTGCAGTTGCTGGACCGGGTGCCCGATCGGGCGCGGCGCAATCCGCGAGTGTACGCGGCCTACGGCGAGGTCCACATGGCTGCCGGTCACTACAAGAAGGCGGCGGAAGCCTTCCGCGCGGCGCTGCTGCACCGCCCCAATGGGGAGGCGATCGTCCAAGAGACGGATATGGCTACGCCGACGAGTGGAGAGGATCGGGAGTGGAAGGCAATTGCCGAAAAGTATCAGGCGACGCTCCGCGAGACGCGGAAGCCGAATGACGAGGAAGAGGACGACGAGCGGTCGCAGAAACCACGTCCGCGCGCGATGCGCCGGCGCCAACCGGCGCGAGGCGGTCGGGCGTAAACGAGCCATGGCGGTGTGCGCGCACTCCGGGCACAAGCGCACGGGAAGGGCTGAACCGACATCGGTCCGGGCGGTTAACGGGAGAGTAAGCCGATGCTCCCGATCGCAGCGCCATCGCCACGATTGCAGAGTGTGTCAGCCGAAGCGAGTGAGCGGGCGCAAGATCTCAGTTATGACGGCAGACAACTTCCCACAGCCGATTTTCGTCCTGGCACCGCCGCTCTCCGGCGTTCTCGGCCCGCACCCGCAGCTATTGGATTCGTCGGAGCTGAACCCGTTCCGTGCGCACCATGCGAAAATTCAATACCCTGAATAGGCTGCACATGGGATTGCACCGCTTCATCGCGCAGATTTATGCCGGCGAGCAATCGATAGCAGCGGTCGAGATGCCCGCCATTGGATGGCGGCGTAGGAGCATCTTACAACGGCCGAGGTACCACCCGAGGCCATCGCGGCGATGAAGCGGCCGGAGGATTCGCCCTTCGCCTGCTTCGGTCCCGCCAACGCAGTGTTGGGCAACGATCCCAACTTCCTCAGCGAGCCGCAGCTGCGCCCGTACAAGCCGCGCGATGAGAGCCTCGCGGGACCGCTGTCGTGGCGCGCCGACGAAAGCGTCGTTTCACCCTCGGGTGGTCGAGATGGCCCAGAGCTTTGGATATACGTGACAATTGCCATGTGTCAGCTCGGGCGCGCCTTAATAGCCGCACTGCTCCTGTGGTTCGCTGCCGATCCCGCTGCCGCGTCTGCCCGCGAGGCCGCGGTGGAGCTTGGGGAGGCGCCCACTGTCGCCGCGGCGCGGTCGCAGGCGCCTGAGGAGTGGATCGACCGGGCTCAACGCGGCGATGGCGCTGCGGCGCAGCATCTGTGCGAATTCTATTTCGATGGGCGCAGCGGCACCTTCGATCCAGCCGCTGCGGTTACTTGGTGCCGCCGGGCCGCCGATGTCGGCGATGCGGGAGCGATGCAACGATTGGGACTGCTGACTCTCGCCGGTCTCGGAGTCCGCAAGGATGTTGACGCCGCCGCAAGGCTGTGCACCCAGCGTCAATCATCCGATCCCGCGGTTTCGGCGGGCTTCTGCCTCGCTGCCGTGGCTGCGGAAATTCGGCGAGATGGTGGATCGGCCACCTCGGTAGACGCATCGGGCGTGCCGCGTACCGGCCCTGGCTTCAACCCCGATGCTGCAGCCGCACAGTCGGTCGGCGAATGGCGCGGGCTTGCCGAGCGCGGCGATCGCATTGCGGCGGCTCGTCTTTGCGCGTTCTATTTCGGCGCCTACGGTGGCGGTCTAGATCCGGTGGATGCCGCGGGTTGGTGTCGGCGTGCGACCCGGTACGGCGATGCCAGCGCGATGCGGAGATTGGGCATGATGCGCCTCTGGGGCGTGGGGATGGAGAAGGACAGTCCGCAGGCGGAAGCGCTTTGCGTTGCGGCCCAAAGCCGCGACCCGGCGGTCTCGGCATCATTTTGTGTGGCGGCGGTGCGGCAGGAACTCGCCCTCGCCGCGGCCGAGACGGCGCCTTCGCATTTCGCGCATCCGGCGCCGACGCCGGAGTTGCCGGACCGGGGAACTTCAGCCAATACGCTTGCGCACGACAACGCCGCGGGTTCGATCCGCACCACCGCCACGGGCCTTCATTTTAGCTGCCGCGATATTATCAAATGGTCGCGGTACGAGACAGCCGCGGGGCTGGGGGTCCTGACCCCGGAGACCCGCGCGTTCGGCCGACTGATAATCGAATACCAGGAGCGCGATTACACTGCGCTGGATCGCGCCGCCGCCAATTGCGCCGCTGCGATTGCACCCTACGACAAAGACGGCAGCGATCGCCGACATCTCGCCGAATTCCGCACGATGCTCCCGCTGATGAAGGCGCGACAACGAGACCTCGATCAGCAAAGGCAATCCCATCGAACCGATGTCGGGCGGTGCGTCGAGGCCCTACGTCGTGCGAGGACCATTGCCGGGCAGCGCACTCCCGACGCGGGGCAGACCCATCCTGATTCCGCGGCGATCTTCTCCTGCACTTCCGCAGGCGATTTGCTACCGGTAATTGCCAAAACGGCGCCGCCGTCGGCCCAGCCGCGGCGTCCTGCGGCGGCAGGCCCATAAGCACTTGCCCGACCTGGCTTGGGCCCGACCTGGCGTGGGCCGGCTGATATGACATTCGAATACGGCCAATAATGAGTGAAACCCGCCTTCGCGACAGCGTCGTTGAACGAGATGCTGTGCTGCCGTATCGCGGCGCCGAAGGGTTGCGCATCACCGCCAAATCCCGGGGGCACCGCGGCGCCCACACCTATGTCGTGCGCGCGCCCGGCGGCGATCTCTGCCAGCTTGGTGAGGAGGAGCATTTCCTCCTGACGATGGTTGACGGCAAGCGCTCGTTCCGTGAGATCGAAGAGGAGTTTCACGCGCGCTTCGCCGGTAATCTGTCAATCGAGCATTTCCAAGGCTTCCTAAACGAATTGCGCACTGCCGGCATTATTGTGCCGGTCGACCAGGAAAACGCGGCAACAAAGCCGAAAGAACCGTTGCCGCTGACGACCATCATCATCGCGGATGGCCCCGCCGAGGACAATTCCCCCGCTGACCCTGCGGAGTCGCGCTGGGCGGACGACGTCGTTCCGACAGTCGAGACCCTGCCATCCGATCGACTCCGCGTCAGCCTGGCGCCGCTGTTTCTGCTGTTGGCCCGGCTCGGCTCGCCGCTGCGCTATTTTGCGTGGTTTCTAATCCCGGCAATCGCGGCGATTGGGGTGGCGCTCTACTTGCAGCAGCCGCGGATGGTTGCGGCGCTTGGCGCCTTCGACGTGACCGCGCCCGGCGTCGCGCTCGGCTATTTCGGCGTGATCCTCGCGGCCTTGCTGGCGCCAAGCCTCGCCAGGGGCGCCGCCGCAGCGTTCCACGGCGCGCCCCGCGAGACCTTCCATCCCACGCTCGTCGGGCATGTCGTGCCGGGTTTCACGATCGATCGGGGCTGGATCGGAACTCTGTCCCGCAAGGGTCAGGTCTGGTCTTATGGGGCGCCGCTGGTCGTGCGTCTTGCCGAATTTGTGATCGGCGCGTCGATCTGGGTATTCAGCCACGAGGCGGGAAGCCCGCTTGCCATCGCCGGCCTCTTGGTTGGAGGGGTAGGATTGTGGTCGTTCCTGCTCAGTGCCACGCCGTTGTGGGCCGGCGATGGCCGTTGCTGGCTCGCGGCTTATCTCGACGAACCGGCGCTCGACAACGCCCTATGGAGCGCCGGATGGCGCCTCCCCTGGAGCCCGTTTTGGCGAGATCCGCAGCCCGATCTCGCCGACATTGCGGATATTCGCGGACGTGGCTTCCTGGTGGCCGCCGCCCTCGTCGCGCTGGTCGGAATCGGTGGGGCGCTGTTGCTGTGGGGCGGCGCGACTTGGGATGCGCTCGCGCTGGTGCTGGGCGCCGCTCGCGATGCGCTATCGCCGGGGATCGGCGCGGCTCGTGACGCCGTGTTGCTTTGGCTCGGCGATGCGGGCGAGGCGATAACATCGTGGATATCGCCCTGGCTTTCGCCCGGAGTAGCGCCATGGCTCGGCCTGGTCGGCGGTACCGTGTCGTCCTGGGTCGACGCCGGCCGCGATACCGGGTCTTCGTGGCTGGGAGCTGTCGCGGATGCGACATCCCGATGGCTCGGCGCGATGCGCGACCCGAGGGCGCGGGAGGTTGGCGCGGTGTTGCTGGGCAGCGCCTATGTCGCCGCGCTGGTGTGGCTGATCCGCGCGAAGCTCAGTGTCGAGGCGCTGCGCCCACCGGAACGGCCCTGGGACGGCGCCGCTCTTCGCAGAGGCCTCGGCGAGCTGCCGACGGGGCGCGATGGGGTCAGCCACGACAGGTCAAGCCTCGACGAACGGATGTTCGCAGGCGCCCAGTATTGGCCGTCGAACGGCAAAATTCTGGTCGTCGCCGCGATCATCATCGTAGGGCTCAGCGTCGCGTTTCTGTCCTACCCTTACGAATCGGGCGGTACCTTCACGATCCTTCCCAGCGACCAATACGAATTGCGCGCCCGGGTCAGCGGCGAGATCGCCGAAGTATTGGTTTCCGAAGGCCAGCAGGTCACCCAGGGGCAATTGCTGGCGACGCTGGCCGATTGGGGCGAGGTTCACAATCTCGCGGTCGCCAAGGCCGGGCTCGAAAAAGCCGTCGCCCAGTTGCAGGATTTGCTGACCCTGCCAAAGCCAGAGCAGGTGGCGGTGGCGCGCCAGCAATTCGAGCAGGCGTCGACCCGATTGCCCTTCAGCAAGGCCGATTACGAGCGCGATCTCGTCCTCGTGCAAACCGGCGCGGTCTCGGTCCGGCAGTTTGAGCAGACCCAGTCGACCTACGAGCAAGACAAGGCGGCGGTCGCCGTCACCAAGGCCAATTACGAGTTGGTGCGGGTGGGCGCGACCCAGCCCGCGATTGAAGCGGCGCGCGCGGCCGTGCGACTGGCGACCGCTCAGTCGAGTTTTGCCGAGGATCAGCTCGGCCGAACCCGGATCCGAGCCGCCGCAGCCGGCACGGTCGTTACCCCCAACCCACAGTTGATGAAAGGCAAATATCTCAAGGAGGGCGATCTCTTTGTCCAGATCCAGGATCATCGCATCGCCCATGTCGAGGTCCAGGTGCCCGAGACCGATATTCGCGAGATCCGCCTCGACGGCCGGGTCCGCGCCAAGGCGTGGGGCTATGAGCACAAGACCTGGATCGGCAAGGTAACCCTGATCGCCTCCGACGCGCAGACGACCCAGGCGTACGGTACCGTCGTGCGGGTGGTCGCGGACATCCCCAACCCGGACGGATTGCTGCGTCCGCATATGTCCGGCTACGCCAAGGTGCAGACTGCGGAAATGCCGGTCTGGGAATCGTTCAGCCGCGCGTTAGTGCGCTTCCTGCTGATCGAAATCTGGTCGTGGGTCCCCTAGAGCGCCGCCGACCCGCTCTTGGAAGCGCGATTGCTCCGGTCTGGCAGACTAAGACTAGGTCGACGACGGCGCCAGGCGGCCGAGGTGGCGGGCCACGGCGGCGAGGTCGGTCGGCTCAGCGGCGACCGCGCGCTCTTCCTCGAGCAGGATGGCGACCGCGTCGCGCACCTGCTGCTCGCTATGTGCCGCCGTCAGGAAAAAGCGCAGCCTTGCGGCGCGTTCCGGGACCGCGGGATAGAGGATCGGCTGGACGTTGATGCCGCGGCGGAACAGCGCCTGCGCGAGCCGGCCGGCGGTGATCGAGCTGCCGGTGATGACCGGCACGATCGCCGCGCCGACCGATC
>CAMATN010000153.1 GCA_945861155.1 Rhizobium sp. Q54 | reverse complement strand
CGGGCGCCGGCGGCGGCCGGCGGCGGCGCGGCGGGAACATAGGCGGCAGGCGGCAGCGGATTTGGGGGCGGATTGGGGGCGAAGCCGACTTCGGGCACCCCCTGCGCATGCACGATCCCGGGCGCCCCGAGGCCAAGAAAGCCGACGCCAAGGAAAATGCCGACACACGCCGCGTAGCGCTGGGCCGCCGTGCGACCGCCCATTTTTCGCGCGCTTACCATCTTGGCGTTTCTCCTCTCGGGCTGTAACCGGGTTCCGGAAGCTGCTGTGGCCCGACCCGCCGGCATCAGCGCCTTGACGGCGTCGCCGAGCGGTCTCTCAAGCGACTATATGGCGGCGAGGGCCGACGCTGTGTAGTACGCATGAGCGGCGGGGATATCCCCGTTCTCGGCGCACGCGGTTTGACCGGGACCGCCTCGTCGTCGGTGCGGTTCGCCGCGGATGGCGACGAGCGGTTCCAACCTCGCCCGCGCGGAACGGCGCGAGCGACGTCGAGGAAGCCCCGGCGCGACCGATTACGGCGCCAGCTGGCCGCGAACCTCGCCGGGTTTGTTTTTGTCGGTGTGGAGGTTGACGTAGCACTGGCCGCCTTGGAGCTGCGCCAGCTGCGGGTCGGTCATCGTGCCCGAACCCTGGATCGGGCTCGCCAGGTTGGGCGCGGCGCCCAGCGGCACCGCGACCCCGGCATTACCGCCCGCAGGCGCGCCGCAATGGATGTGCGCCCCCGTCAACGGGCCGCTCAGCCCCGAATAATCGACCCGCCAGGAAAGCTGCTTTGTCGCCGTGTCGACACTGACCGCCGCCATCCCGGTGCCAGCGCTCTGGACCGGCGGCGCCTCGCTGGCGGCGCTGAGATTCGCCTTGTAATTAACGACCGCCGCCTGGGCGATTGCCGATGAAGCGGCCGCCGCGAGAAGTCCGAGAATGAGTGCCGCCTTGCGCATTGCCATCCCTCCCAACGTGTTGCCCCGCGCGGGCATGCCTGCCGCCGCGCTTGCCAGGATCTTGCCAGGATATAGATGAGATCGGCCCCGCAGAAGGCAAGCCAATCAATGGCGCCGGAGAAGACACCGCGCCGGCGCCCCGCAGGGTCGGCGCCGGCGCGCGATGTCGCGCCGGTATTTCCGAGCCATGCTGCTATGCTCCGCCCGTCGCAATCATGCGCCCGTCGCAATCATGCGCCCATCGCAATCGTCGCCTAATTCATGCCGGGTCTGACCCTATCGCGGGAACCCGCATCCGTGACGGCGCCCGGCGCCGCGCGAGCCTATGGCAGCTGGACGCTCGCCGTGGTGGCGGCGATCACATTTGCCCGCGTGATTTGGCTCGCCGTGCAATCGGCCGGGCTGTACCCCGACGAGGCGCAATACTGGTTCTGGGCGCAGCATCCCGCCTTCGGCTATTATTCGAAGCCGCCGCTCGTCGCCTGGGCGATCGCGCTGACCACCGCGGCGTTCGGCGACAGCGAGTTCGCGGTTCGGCTGTCGGCGCCATTCCTCCATGCCGTTGCCGCCGGCTTCGTCTATGCGACCGCCGCCCGGCTCTACGACAGGCGCACCGGCTGCTGGTCGGCGCTGGCTTATGTAACCTTGCCCGGTGTTTCGCTGTCGGCCTTTATCATCTCGACCGACGCGCTGCTGCTGCCGTGCTGGGCCGGCGCCCTTTACGCTTTTGTTCGCGCGCGCGAACGGGACGAATTGCGCTGGTGGATCGCCGTCGGGGTCGCGGCGGGGCTGGGGTTGCTCGCCAAATACGCAATGATGTACTGGCTGCTGTCGGCGTTCGGGCTGTTGCTGTCGAGCGCCGGCGAGCGTCGCCACGCAAAGAAGCTGCTTGTTGCCGCCGGCATCGCGGTTGCGATCTATCTGCCGAATTTGTGGTGGAACTGGAGCCACGGCTTCGTCAGCTATCTGCATGTCCGGGACAATGCCGAGCTGACGCGCAACCTGCTGCATCCGGTAGCGTTCCTCGAGTTCTTCGGCTCGCAATTCGCGGTCGCCGGGCCGTTGTTTTTCGCGGTGCTGCTGGTGATCGTCGCTCGGCCGAGCTGGCTGGCCGAACCGCGGGCGCGTTTCCTCGCCGCGTTTGCCCTGCCGACTCTGGCGCTGATGCTTGGCCTCAGCCTGCTGTCGCGGGCGCAGCCAAACTGGGCGGCGCCGGCCTATGTTTCGGGCATCGTGCTGGTCGTCGCCTGGGCGCTCGGGCGCGACTGGCGCCGCTTCGTGAGGCTCGCGATCGCCCTTAACCTGGCGGCCGCGATCGCGTTGTTCGGCTTGTCCGAGGCGATCGCGGCGGGCGGGCTGGGCGTGCCCGCCAAATACGACCCGCTGCATCGGCTGCGCGGCTGGCGCGAACTCGGCCACGATGTCGGCGCCCTGCTCGCGGCGCATCCCGGGCTGACCCTCCTCGCCGACGACCGCGAGTTGTTGGCCGCGCTGATCTACTATGTGCGGCCGCACCCGTTCGGCGCGGTCGAATGGAACCCGATCCCCGGCGTCACCGATCACTGGCGGCTCGTCAACAACATCGGCAGGCATCGCGGCGAGGATTTCCTGGCCGTCACCGTGCACGGACTCGTCGAGGAGATGGCCCCCGAGTTTGCCGAACTGACCCCGCTCGCCACGATACGGACGAAGTCGGGGCCGAAGGGCGGGATGGTCTATACCGTGTACATCGCCCGCGGCTACCGCGGCGACGGACGCCCGCGCCGCTGAACGTACTTGCCGGCCTGTGGGCCCGGCTTTCGACCGTACCATCAACTCTCGTTACAAGCACCAGGATCAGGGGACATAGAATGAAGCTTTTCACGATCGGAGACAGCATCTCGCAAGGCTTCATGTCGCTCGCCGCGGCGCGGACCGAATTGTCGTATTCGACCTTGATAGCGCGCTGTCTGGGCCTTGTTCCGGGTGACAATTACCAGATTCCGTTGTGGGGTGCCGGTGGGCTTCCCCTCAACATGGAGACAGTTCTGCGCAATCTGGAACGCCGGTATGGCAGCGATATCTCCGGCATCATCGAGTGGGCGCGGGCAACGCTCGCGATAAACGAGATGATCGATAACGTGGAGGAATATTACGAGCGCGGTCGGGGCGGCATCGCCGTTCCGCAAGCCGGGGCTACTTCGTATTATCCCAATGTTTCTGTCGCCGGATTCACGGTTGCCGACGCGTGGAAGGTAACGCCAAAATGGTGCCTGAAGCGGCTCGCTTCCGATGAACCGGTTCGCGGTCTTCACTCGAAGCCTAAAGACGGATTTTTCACTCTTCCGAACCGGCCTGTCGAGCGCATTGCCCACGCCGTCCTCAATCCGTCTCGGAACCCGAAATACAATGAATTCAGCCAGCTCCGATGGCTTCAGTTTCACGCTGAGCAGGAGGGCGTCGACAATTGTTTTCTCTGGCTTGGGTCGAATAACGCGCTTGGAACCGTCGTACGCCTGCGGATCGATGAGACCGATACACGCTATCCCCCTCTGAACCTCTCTGTTGAAGAGCGCGACAATTATAATCTTTGGAGACCCGAGCATTTTGAGGAAGAGTACGATGAATTGCTCAGATGTGTGCACGTGATTCTTACATCTGATAAAAACAAGCAGCCGGACTGCCGGGTATTCATCGGCACGATTCCGCCGGTCACGATCGCCCCGCTAGCCAAAGGCGTTGGCAGCGAATTGGACAAGCCCGACCCATTTGAGATCTTGGAGGAGATGCCGGCTTACTACGAGTATTACACATTCGTGACTTTCGGCCTCGACTATGCACGGCGTGGGCACCGGCTCACGCGGGACGAGGCTTACAAAATCGATCAGTACGTAGCTCAATACAATCAGAGCATCAAAGAGCTCGTCGATAAATACAATAAAAAAAGCGAAGATGAAGGGAAAGGCGTACGATATGTCGTGGTCGATATTGCCGATCAGTTATTGAAGCTGGCATTCAAGCGCAATCATGGCAAGCCCACCTACGCGATGCCCAACGAGGTTATCGAGAAAGCAAAGCAACTAGAACGCCCCGGTCCTCCCAACACTGTCTATTACCATGTCGACCGCCACGGCGCGATGCTGCAAGGCGGTATCTTCAGCCTTGACGGCGTCCATCCCTCCGCAATCGGGCAAGGTTTGGTCGCTCACGAGTTCATCATCAAGATGAAGGAGGCTGGCGTCAATGTTCCCTACCCGTTGCAATGGGATGCGATTTTCGCAAGCGACTCGCTTTACATGCGACCGATCGCGTTGATGCCGGAATTGTATGAAAATTCGAAACTCGCGGAGTTTGTTCTCAACCTGGTCGATGTTGTTTGAGAGCCTGAGGCTCGACCGATTTGGCGCCACCGCACAGCTCGCGCGTCGCGCCGTAGCGCAGCGCGGTGTCGATCGTGCCGCCTTGGAGCCGGTCGAGGCGAAACACGTGGCTCTTCTGCTCGGCGCCGGCGAGGTGAATGACGCCGATCACCTGGTGCGGCGCATAGGGCTCAACGAACACCCCCTGCGCGGCATCGAAGGCCGGGGCGGCATCGCCGACCATCCAATTGCAGTACGCCGGCAGCAAATTCACCGGCAGCTTCTCGGCGAAGATCGCGTAGTTGAGCGCGGTCTGCTCGGCGAAAAAAAAGCGCGTGCGCTGCAACACCCCGGCGATCAGCCGCTGCCATGCCGCCCAATGCGGCGCATCCCGGTGCAGCGCGAAAACGCCGCAATTGACCATCGGGTTGCGCCCGAACCGGTCCGCCGCCCGCCAGCCGAACGCCTCGCGGTAATTCTTCCAGGCCAGGGTTCGCCCAAAGAGTTTCGGGCGCTTGTAGTGGCGCTTATAGGCGCGATCGATCTCCGGCGTGATCGCTAGCCTGTCCCGGCCGGCGGCGGCGCAATACAGCTCGACCACGCGCCAATGCTGGAGCCAGGCATCGGCGTCGAGCCAGAAATACATGTCGAAATCGGGGAAGTGCTTCGGAAGGAAGGGCCGCGCCACCTGTGCCTTGAACGCCTCGCGGGTTCGCTCCTGACCGGGGAAATCGACATCCCATCCCGGGCGGACGATGCGGGCGCCCCGTTCGGTGAGCCAGGCGAGCTGCTCCGGCGCCAGACCAAGGTCGAGAATGCCAATCGGGACGTCCGGGCACAGGGTGCGCACCGACGACACCGAATCGTGCAACAGCGGAAAATAATCGGCGTCCGCGGCGCTGACGACGATCAACGCCCGCGCCGGCAACGCCCGTGCCGGCAACCCGCTCGCCGGATTACCGCGATCCGCGCGGCTCACGGCAACAGCCGGTAGCCGCCGGGCTCGGTGACGAGGATCTCGGCGTTTGCCGGATCGCGCTCGATCTTGCGGCGTAACCGGTAGACATGCGTTTCGAGCGTATGGGTCGTCACCTCCGCATTATAGCCCCAAACCTCGCCGAGCAGCGTATCGCGGTCGATCGTGCGGCCGGCGCGGTAGAGAAATTCGAGGATCGCCGCTTCCTTCTCGGTCAGCCGCACCGTCCTGCGGCCGGCGGGATCGCTCAGCAGCCTGGCGCTCGGCCGGAACGCGTAGGGCCCGATCGTCAGAACCGCATCGTCGTCGCGGTCGCTCCGGCGCAAATGGCTGCGCAACCGCGCCAGCAGCACATTCACCCGAAACGGCCTGGTCAGGCAGTCATTGGCGCCGGCCTCAACCGCGCGCGCGGTCGAGGCCGCGCTGTCCGCTGCCGACAACATCACAATCGGGACATCGAGCCCGGCGCGGCGCAGTTGCCGGCACAACTCGCACCCATCCATGTCGCGCAGCGCGAAATCAACCAGCACGGCATCGAAGCGCTGCTGCCGAATGATCAGAAGCGCTGCCGCGGCGCTGCCGCATTCGCGGCTCGCGAACTCGCCGTGACGCTCGAGCTGCTCGGCGAGCGAGCGGCGCATCGACGCGTCGTCGTCGACGATCAAAACCCTGTGCAGACCATGCATCCGGTGTTCTGTCCGACGCTGTCGATGCGCGCACCCGTGCGCCAAGTGCGAGCGCGGATTGTTTCGGCGCGGGGGTTGTTCGCCACGCCTGCCAAATTCATCCCCAATGGCCACGCCATCGCTTGATCGGGCGATGCTAACCGATCGCCAGGCGGCCCGCACCAGCTTCGGTCCGGTTTGCGGCTGCCTCTTGATCTGTCCGGTTTTGTCGCGCCATTTCTATGGCATGGCCCATATCAAAGGATGGCCGATACGAAGAAAGTCCGCAGCCGGGTCGGCACCCGGTTTGCCTGCACCCCGGCGCCCTCGGTCTGGCCCTCGATCGGACGGGTCGTGGTCGAGCATCGCCTTTTTGGCAATTCAAGTAAAACAGTTAATAGAAATTATGGTACGAACAGAAATAAATGTAGATAAGGTAGATAATTTTGAAATGGCTGGATTTCACGTGAAATTATGAAGAAAGGAAGGCAGCATGACTGGACGAGAGCGTTACAGCGTTCGGGTCGAGGGGGTGAAATACGGCGCAAGTTTCGGAACTGCCTTGGCAATCGCCATTTCGTACACGGCCAACCATTCGATCTTGTGGGCGATCATTCACGGATTCTTCAGCTGGTTCTACGTTCTCTATTGTGCGCTGTTCCGCGCATAGCTGTCCTGTGAAGGTGGGGGTTATTCCGCTACCGCATTACCTTGCCATGCCGTTGACATTGTCCGAGGATTGCAGCGCGCTGGCGGGTCGCCCGAGATCGAGAATTTCACTCCGGACCATGATCGCTCCGGCCCGCCGCAAGAATTCAGGTCCTCGGCTGCCCTGGCCGCTCCGAGAGCCGATAGCCGACAGAGTGACGCCAGCCAACCAGAGATGACCGCAACTACGGAGAGTCGATCATGCCGAACCGGGTCCAATATTCCGACGCCATCGAACCGCTGGTCCAGTTCATCGAGGAAACGCCTCCGGCCGAGATTCTCGATCTCACCCTCGACAAGCTGCGCGCCGGTGTGCCGACGCAGACCATGTTGACGGCGTCGGCCCTCGCGGTGGCGCGCTCCTCCGATCTTCCGCCGGGTCATCACGGTGGCCCGCTGCATCCCCTGGTTGGCATTCACGCGATAACGCAGCTGGTCGGGCGCCTGGAGGGCGAGCAGCGTTTTGTTCCGATCCTCCAACACGTGGCGCTGTCGAATAAGCACATCCACCACCCGGAGATGGGGCCCTACAGCCTCCTTGAGTTCGCACCGCTCGATGCCGGCGGGGTCGAGGCGACCAAGGCAGCCTTCCTCGTTGCGGTCAGCCGCGGCGAGGTCAACAAGGCGGATCATTTCTTCCTGTGGCTGTGGGATCACGTGCCGCCCGTCGAGGCGCTCGATCTGCTGCTGAGCGTGGCCATTCCCAAAAATATCGTGGACGATCATTACTTTGCCTTTCCGGGCTTTACCTGGCGCACGCTCGAGGCGCTCGGGACGGAGTATCTCAAGGTTCTGATGCGGCCCGCGGTGCGCTACGTGTCGCGCTTCCCGGTCGCCCCGGAAATCCCCCAGATCGATGCGCTGATCGAGGAGCATCAGCTTCTGACCTGCGTCACCCGGCAACAGAGCGGCGACGATGAGACCGCGGCAGTCGGCGCGCTGGGCGAAGCCCTTGGGCTGGTCGATGTTTTTGCCGATATTCCGGTTCTGATGGCCAAGGCCCTGGCCGACGGCCTGTCTCTCGACGGCGCCGGCGAAGCGTTGTCGATCGGAGCTGCCGGTCTCTTCGCGCGCTCCCTCGGCGGCAATCCGATGGATGTCCACCTCCATACCAGCGCGAACCTGCGGCGCTACCTGCTAAAGCTCGATGGCTTGAGCCTGCGCAACAAACTGCTGTTGCTGATGACGTGGCATTCCGGCCCCGAAATACGCTCGACCGCGGGTCGGATGCAGCCGGCGCCGCAGCCGGATATGGAAGCCGTCGCGGCTCTGCCCTCGCGGACGCAGGAAGAACTGCTCGATGCGATCGCCGAGAGCATCTACACCCAGCCGCCAACCGACTGGTCGCAGGTCTCCAATCTGGGGCTGATGCGGGCGGTGCCGGAGGTCAGGAAAACGGTCAATCTGGCGCAGCAATATGTGCAGTGCCGCTATGACCCGGATTTGCTGATGAAGCGTCTCGGCGAGATCGTATGCCACGACAACTTCACCGAGATGCACGCCTTCAAGCACCATCAGGCGATCGTCGAAGAGTTTTATTCGACGCGTGAGCCCTGGCGCTGGATGCATCTGGTTTCGGGTGCGCAGGCCGCGGCGATTTCCTTTGGCAAGAACATGGCCATCTATGAGGAGGCTCTCGACCTGCTTCATGCCTAGCGTTGGCTAGGGCGGGCCTCGGCAAGGCTGGTTCGCCTTCTGCTTAATCGTCATGCCGGGGCTGGTTCTCGCGGGCCGTGAGGTCCAACGAGAACCAGCCCCGATCTTATCGGGCCACTTGCATCGAGGTTAGACCGCGCCGCTATTATCCTGCCGAGGGCGGCCGGGAGCATCGTAAATGACGGGATCGCGACAATTGCGGCTGGGCGCGTTCATGCGGCCGGTCGGGATCCATACGGCGTGGTGGCGCTATCCCGGCGCCTACCCGGACGCCAATTTCAACCTTAAGCACCTGATCCGCTTCGCCCAGAAGCTCGAACACGGGCGGTTTGACGCGTGGTTCATGGCCGACCATCTGGCGGTCCTCAACATGCCGATGGCGGCGTTGAAGCGCAGCGCGACGGTGACCTCGTTCGATCCCTTAACCCTGTTGCCGGCGCTGGCGATGATGACCGAGCATCTCGGGCTGATCGCGACGGCCTCGACGACCTTCGAGCCGCCCTACCTGATCGCGCGCCGCTTCGCCTCGCTCGACCATATCAGCGGCGGGCGCGCCGGCTGGAATTTGGTGACCACGTCGAACCCCGACGCCGCGCTCAATTTCGGGTTTACCGAGCATCTGGAGCACGGCGAGCGCTATCGCCGGGCGCGCGAGTTCTTTGATGTGGTCACCGGGTTGTGGGACAGCTGGGCCGACGACGCCTTTATCCGCGATGTCGAAAACGGCCTTTATTTCGACCCCGAGCGGCTGCATGTGCTCGACCACAAGGGCGAATTCCTGTCGGTGCGCGGCCCCTTGAACATTGCGCGGCCGATCCAGGGCTGGCCGGTCATCGTCCAGGCCGGGGCGTCGGAATCCGGCCGCCAACTCGCCGCCGAAACCGCCGAGATGATCTTCGCCAGCGGCGGGCGTCTCGCCGACGCGCAGAGCTATTACGCCGACGTCAAGGGCCGCGCCAAGCGGTTCGGGCGCTCGCCCGATCACCTCAAGATCCTGCCCGGCTGCCTCGTCGTGGTCGGCGACACGGTCGCGGAGGCGAAAAAGAAGCGCGCGGTGCTCGACAGCGGCGTGCACCCGGATAGCGGCATCGCCGCGCTGTCGATCGCTCTCGGCCACGACGCATCGGGGTTCGATCTCGACGGCCCGTTGCCCGACATCCCGGAAAGCAACGCCAGCAAGAGCGGCCGGCAGCGGGTCATCGACCGCGCCCGTCGCGACAATCTGACGGTGCGGGAATTGGCCCGGATCGCCGGCAGCTATGGCGGGCTGGCCCTGGTCGGCACCCCGGCGACGATCGCCGACCAGATGGAGGAATGGCTCTACGGCGACGCCTGCGACGGGTTCAACATCATGTTCCCGCATGTGCCGGGGGGCCTCGACGATTTTGTCGACCGGGTCGTGCCGGAATTACAGCGCCGCGGCCTCTTCCGCCGCGAATACGAAGGCCGGACGCTACGGGAAAATCTCGGGCTGCCGCGCCCGGAGAACCGGTTCTTCGCGTAATCCAGAAACGTAACTGTCGGGCGGAAAAGCGCAGCGCATTCCGCCGAGCCGGGCTAAGCGGCGGAATGCGCT
>CAMATN010000152.1 GCA_945861155.1 Rhizobium sp. Q54 | reverse complement strand
TCTGCGCTTCCGTCAGCGTGTCGACCCCACACAGCCATGCCTGAAATGCACGCCGCTCCATACCCTCAATCCTCCAGCGTTTCGGCCATTCTACGCCAGATCATTACGTTTTGCTAATAGAGCCAAAATCTTTGACGACTGTGTCGATCTGGCGCTTGAACTTTGTCGCGCCGATACCTGCGGCATCAGCGTGCTGGAGCGAACCGATTCGGGGGAGGAGATCTTTCGCTGGATCGCCTTGACCGGCCGGTTGAAACAACATCTCCACGGCACCACGCCGAGATTTTTTTCGCCGTGCGGCATCTGCGTCGACACCAGCACGCCGTTACTGATGCGGCGCCCGGAATTGTTCTATAAATATCTCGATGTCGGCCCGCCGTTTCACGACGTTTTGCTGATCCCGCTGGCCGAAAAGGCCAGCCAGCTCGAGGGCACGATCTGGATCGTTAAGCACGATCCCGCGCATAAGTTCGATCTGGAAGATGCGCGCATCATGAAGCGCATCGCGGTCTTCATCGCCACTGCTCTTGACTCCGCCGATCCAGGCCGGCGAGCAAAGGCAGCGTCATCGGAACAATTGCCACCTTCCCAAAAGTTTGACGATCCTGTCAAAAATAACTTCGTGGTGCCGGACCTGTTGCGCGATCGGCGCGCCGTGTTCCCGGTCGAGATTCGCATCCCGGATGATGCCGATCCGATCGCGCGCATGGCCGACATGCGGGAGTGGCTTGACCATCGCCGGTTTGAGCCGGCGAATTTCCGGTATTCGGCCGGCTCGCCCGGCTTCATCTTGCGGGTTGCGTTCGCCGCCGAGGCGCAGGCACTTGCGTTCGCGGCGGAATTCGGCGGCGGCGTGATCGCGACCGATATCGGTGCGGTTCGGGTTGAGCGTCCTCCAGGGCCGGAGCGGGGGTGAGGTCGCGCGCGGGAAAGCCGTTGCGGTAGCCGCGATTTGGCGTTAACCCGTTTGTCGTCGGGCATTTTTTGGGCGGCGCCGGTATCGGATGGCGGCGGGTAATCTCGTTCAGGGCGCTCTCTTTACCGTGATGGTGGTTCGCGCGGGCATGCTGCGCGATGCGGCGTTTGCGCATGATCTGGCAACGCAGGTCGAGCGCAGCCCGCGCTTCTTTTTGAACGCGCCAGTGGTGCTCGATTTGACGGGCGCCGCCGATTTCACCAGCCCGGCGGAATTTGCCGAAGCCCGGGAATTGCTTTCCGAGCGGACGCTGGCGCTGGTCGGCGTACAGAATGCCCAGCCGGCGCAACTCACCGCCGCCGCCGCGACCGGGCTGGCGAGCTTTGCCCCGACCGCCACCCAGCCAAGTCGTCGAGCGGCACGGCCCGCCGCTGGAGCGGCCGCCGTCATGGCGCCCCCGGCAACGGCCGCGGCCGCGGCGCCCGCGGCTCGGGCAAGCGCGCGTCTCGTCGCAATTCCGGTGCGCTCGGGCACGCAGATCTACGCCAGCGGCACCGATCTGATCGTCACCGCCTCGGTCAGCCCCGGCGCCGAGCTGATCGCCGACGGCAGCATCCATGTCTACGGCACGCTTCGCGGGCGGGCGATGGCCGGAGCCGGCGGCGACACGAGTGCGCGGATCTTCTGCTCGCGGCTCGAAGCCGAGCTTGTCAGCATCGCCGGGCGCTATCTCGTCAGCGAAGAGCTGCCGCCCGAGCAGCGCGGATCGCCGGTGCAGATCGCCCTCGTCGACGATCGGTTGACGATCACCCGGAATTAGCGGCAGAACGGTCGCGATTAGGGTTGCGCATCGCTCCTGACGCGCTGAAAAATGAGCCGACGGAACACGCCCGGCCAGTCGGACCAGGCGCGGACGAAAGCGCCGGCGAGAGGAGGACCCTTGGCCAAGGTAGTGGTCATCACATCGGGGAAGGGTGGGGTCGGCAAGACCACGACCGCGGCGGCCTTTGCCGCCGGCTTGGCGCTGCGCGGCCACAAGACCGTCGTCATCGATTTCGATGTGGGGCTGCGCAACCTCGACCTGATCATGGGGTGCGAACGCCGGGTCGTGTTCGATTTCATCAATGTGATCAACGGCGACGCCAACCTCAACCAGGCGCTGATCAAAGATAAGCGCAACGATAATCTCTATATCTTCCCGACCTCGCAGACCCGCGACAAGGACGCGCTAAAGCGCGAGGGGGTCGAGCGCGTGCTCGATGAACTGAAACAGCAATTCGATTACATCATCTGCGACAGCCCGGCCGGGATCGAGCACGGCGCCATTACCGCGCTCTATTTCGCCGACGCCGCGATTATCGTGACCAACCCGGAAGTTTCCTCGGTGCGCGACAGCGACCGAATCATCGGCATCCTCGCGTCCAGGTCGCGCCGCGCCGAGCGCAGCGAGCCGCCGGTCGAACTCAATTTGTTGCTGACCCGCTACGATCCGGGGCGGGTTTCGCGGGGCGAGATGCTGACGGTCGAGGACGTGAAAGAGATCCTGTCGATACCGCTGCTCGGCGTGATCCCCGAATCGGAATCAGTGCTGCGCGCCTCGAATACCGGGACTCCGGTCAGCTTCGACGCCGAGAGCCCGGCCGGACGCGCCTATCTCGACGCGGTCGCCCGCTTTCTCGGGGAGCAGCGCGAGATGCGATTCGTCAAACCCGAGCGCCGAAATTTTCTGCGCGTGTTGTTCGGTAGAGCGTAATGGGCCTGTTTAATTTCCTATTCTCGCCGCCCCGCCCCACCGCGGCGATCGCCAAGGAGCGCCTCAAAATCGTCTTGGCGCATGAGCGGGCCGGCAGGCACGCCCCCGATTTCCTGCCCAAATTGCAGAAAGAGCTGATCGATGTGGTCGCCCGCTACGTCGAGATCCGCGAGGACATGATTCGGGTCAATCTCGGCAAATCGGGCGAGACCTCGCTGTTGGAGATCAACATCGAGATCGACGGCGCCAAGCCGCGCCCGGCCCCGCCTCGACCTGGGCTGGGAGGCACGGCGCCGGCCGCACCGCCGGCCAACCCGGGATGACAGCTAAACGGACTGGGGCATAGCCGCGCTTTCGGCTACGGCCGGTCGCGTTTCGCCAACATACGCTGGGCGACGTTCCACAGCCGGAGGCTGTCCGCGAGACCCGCGGTGCCGGCATCGACATGGGCGAAACGCTCGACCAGCGTGAGGTCGGCCCGCGAGCCGAGCGCGGCGGCGAGCTTGACGCTCTCGCCGGCGGGAATGATCGGGTCGTCCTCGCCGTGGATCAGGAAAACCGGCCCGGCAATCTGGGTCAGGTCCCGGCCTTTCAGGTCGAGCGCGCGCAATTCCCGCCGGATCGTGTCGGGCAATCGCGCGATCAGTTCGGCGGTTTGCCCCGGATCGCGATTGGCGATCAGTTGATAGACGGCGCGGCCTTCGGGGCCGAGCCGGGCAACAAGCTCGCCGGGGTCGCCGCTGGCCCCAGCCGCCGGCTCCGCCATCCGGCGTTCGGCGATCGCGACGAGGCGGGCGCGGTCGGCGGGATCGCTGACCCGATCGGCATTGCTGCGCATGAAGACGGATTTGCCAAGTTCGTTCGCTGCTCCCTGGCGCCACGACCCGTCGGGCAAGCGGTAAAATCCGGTCGTGACAAAGCCGATCGCGGCATCGATGTCGTAATAGCCGCCGATTGCCACGGCGAATTTTACGTGCCGCCCGGCCGGCGTATCGGCGAGCGCCAGCAGCGCCGGACCGACGGCATAGGAAATCGCGACCAGGCCGACCGAGCGCCCGGCGCCTCCCGCAAAAAGCTGGGCCAGTTCCTCTATTGCGTCGCCGATAGGAGCGCTGTCGCCGGCGCTGACCTTGAGCGCCCGGGTATTCGCGATATCGGGTACCAGAACGAGAAAACGCGCGCGGGCCAGGCTGCGGACGAACGCGACGAGGCGCGGGTCGTCCTTGCCATGCGGCGTCAGGCCCGGAACCACCACGACGGCGCCATTCGGGCGTTCGGTATTGCGGTAGAGATCGGCCGCGCCGACCCGGCCCGAGCGGCGATAGGCGATCGTGCTGTGTTGCGGTTCGGCGGTCGTCTGCTTGAGCCGGCTCGGTCCCTCGCCGGCGGCAATATCGGCGAGCAACGCGGCCGCCTCGTCGCCGCGCGGCCCCACGCACCCGGCGAGGAATAGGCAGAAGGCAACACAGAGCAGCAGAGACAGATGATGGCGGTGCCTCTTGCGCAACCTCATTCGATACCATCGACGCGACATAAAGGAGCCGCTTCTCCACCTCGATGCGCGACGATTGTAGCACGGCCCAACCCCGGATCGCGGTCCGAGATGTGATCGGCCTGTTATTTCCTGCGGAAAACAGGGAAAACAGGCCGACAGGCTCCAAGCGAGGGTGAGGGCGATGGATGATGCCGCGATGCGCGCCGACACGCTGATCCAGCATTGTTCCGAGCTGCCGGCCTATTCGCCGCCGGCGCATTCGGGCACGGTCAACCGCCGTCTGGTCGGGCGCGAGTATGGCGCCGGGTTCGAGATGATCCTCGGGCAGGTCGCGCCGGGCGGCGAAGCGAGCCGGCACTACCATGTCGACGAGGCGCAGATCGTCTACATCCTCAAGGGCGAGGCCGATGTCGCGCTCGGCGACGACAAGCCGCGCCGAGTCGGCCCGGGCACCGTGATCCGCATCCCGAAGGGGCTCGCGCACGAGGTCGTGACGGCTGGGGACGAGGCGCTCGAATGTCTCGTACTCTACGCGCCGCCGCTCGGGCCCCATGGGTTTGTCGAAGCGCCGAGAGGCTGAGCGCGATGCGGCTTACCGGTGAAGAACAGGCGATGCGCGCCGGCGAGATCGGCGAGCCGCGCCGCTGGGCGATCGAGCATCAGATCGCGGTTGGCGCGTTCTTCGACGCGGCCGATCTGGTGCCGGTGGCGCAGGCGCATATCATGGCCGACACCGAATCGCTGGGCGAGGCCGGGGTGCGCTTCCTCGAAAGCCTCGCGGCAGCTCCGCAAGCCGAACGGCGGGTGCGGGTCCCGACCCTGACCGATCCGCGCGGGCTCGATGTCGAGACCTATCGACGGCTCGGTCAGAGCGAGGCGATGCGGACGCTCGAAGCCCGCGCGATTGCCGCATTGCGCGCGTTCGGCGTGCTGATGACCGACACCTGCATCAATTATCAGACGATCATGCCGCCGGTGCGCGGCGAGCACCTCGCGATGGGCGACACCGGCGTCGTGATCTATTCGAACAGCGTGTTCGGCGCGCGCAGCAATTTCGAAGGCGGGCCGTCGGCCCTGGCCGCCGCGCTGACCGGCCGCACCCCGCGCTACGGCTATCACCTCGACGAATGCCGCCGCGCGACAAGGCGCTTCCGGCTGACGGCGAGCCCAAGCGACCTTAGCGAATGGGGTGCGCTCGGCGGCATCGTCGGCCGGGCCTGCGGCTCCTATTGGGAGGTGCCCCTGATCGAAGGTGTCGCTGAAATCCTAGAGGGGGTGCCCGGCTCCGATGCGCTGAAGCATTTCGGCACGGCCCTCGCCAGCTACGGGTCGGTCGCGTTGTTCCACATGCCGGGGATCACCCCGGAGGCCCTTGGCGACTCCGCCGAATTCGCCGATCCGGCGCCGCCAGCCGAAATCATCGGCCGCGGCGACATCGACGCCTTCGTCGCCTCCTATGGCGCGACTGGCGACAAGGTCGATGTCGTCGTCTTCGCCGCGCCGCAATTGTCGCTCGTCGAGATGGCGGCGGTCGCCGACGCACTCGACGGCCGGCTTGTCCATGCCGCGACGACCCTGCTGGTCGCGACTTCGCCCGAGATCAAGCACGCCGCCGACCGCATGGGGCTGACGGCGCGCATCGAATCGGCCGGCGCCATCGTCGCCGCCGGCATCTGCTTTTATCAGAGCTATGCCGGCGAGATGGCCGAGGCCAATGGCTGGCGGCGGCTGCTGACCAATTCGGCAAAGCTCGTCAACATCATCGGCGGCTATGGCTATCGCCCGACTTTGGCGAGCCTCGAACGCTGCGTCGATTCGGCGGTCGCCGGGCGGGTCGTTTGATGCCCACCCTGCTGCGCTGTCACCAGGGCATCGGCCCGGCGGTGACCGGGACCGCGCTGGTGGCAAAGGACAATTTCAGCGCGCGCTACGACCTCGACCGCAAGGCCGGGGTGTTCTCGCGGCCGAGCCATGCGCTCGCCGGACAAAGCTATGTCGGCCGCATCCTGGTGCTCGACCAGGCCAAAGGCGGGGTCGCCACCGCCTGGATGCTGCGCGACATGGCCGAGCGCGGCATCGTGCCGCTGGCCCTGATCTTCAACCGGGTCAACCCGATCCTGGCGCAAGGCGCCGCCTTTGCCGGCGTGACGATGGTCGATCGCTTCGCCGGCGACGTGACCGACCTGATCCGCACCGGCGACACGCTGCGCGTCGATCCGGCCGCCGGCTCGGTGGAGGTCCTGAACCGCGAGTCGGGCGCTGTCGCGTGACCGATCTACGCATCACCGCCGGGCCGTTCACCTTTATCGCGCGGCTGGAGCGCGGCGCGGCGCCGCGGACGTGCGAGCGCTTCGCGGCGATGCTGCCCTACCGCGAGCGCATCATCCATGTGCGGTGGAGCGGCGAGGCATGCTGGATCCCGCTGGGAGCGCTCGACCTCGGCCTCGGCTACGAGAACGCGACGAGCTACCCGGCGCCGGGCCAAATCCTGATACACCCTGGCGGCGCCAGCGAGACGGAGATACTCCTCGCCTACGGCGCCGTGCGTTTCGCCAGCAAGATCGGCCAGCTCGCCGGCAACCATTTCCTGACGATCGTCGACGGGCTCGACCAGCTTCGCGCGCTCGGCGAGCTGACCCTGTGGCATGGCGCCCAGCCGATCGCGTTCGAGCCGGCCTGAAGGGGTTAATCGCCTTCGTCGGAGCGCGGCTGGCGCTTGCTCGTTTCCTTCGGGGCGACCTCGATACCCGCGGTCGTCGCGATGAATTCGGCAATTCGACGACGGAGCAGCGCCGCGGTCACCGCTGGTTCTTCCCGCCTCCAATCGAGCGCGGCGTCGCTGCGGTTGGCGAGTAAATCGGCCCATACGCGCTGATTGATCGCCCGCGAATAATGCACGCCGTCATAGGTATCGGCCGGCAATTTGCTTGTTGTCAGCGGCGAGGGCACCGAGAAATCGAGAAACTGGTCGAAACCGGTGCTGATTTCTCCGATCACGGCAAGATACTTGTCGAACCCGCTCGTCAGGCTCAACGCAGCCACCCGCCACGCCGATTCCGGGGCGATATAGCCGATTGCGTGCGCCATCGGAAATTCCTGGCGCAATTGCCGATACAGCCCGGCGCGCTCGACATGCACATCATGGGGCGGCGCCGGCTTGATCGTGGCGGCAGGGTTGTACCACCGCCTCTTGCTCCGGACTGCGAGGTGCGCCTCGAAGTCCTTGTCGTAAAAGCGATGGTGCGGCGAATCTCCGCGCAGTGTCCGGATCGAAAAATGGAGTGCGTCAAGCGTCAGATACGAGGCCAAAATCGAAGGCGGTGCCTCGCCGAGGCGGATGAATTCGGGAATCACGGCGGGCAATTCGGGGCCGATCAGGTCGCTTCGCCTGATCTCGACAATCAGCAAGGACGGGGTAAACCCGCGCTGTCGCAGGTAGCGCGCGTAGGGCAGATACTCGCTCACTTGCCCGTCCGAGAACGCCAAATTAAAGCAACGGTGCCCTTGGATATCCCGCGTGGGCAGCATAGTGGCGCGGGAGGTACCGAAGATTACGCAGTCATAATCCTGCATCCGCGGCAGAAATCTGTTCGCCTTCGCAAGTCGTTCGTTAAACGCGTAGTTGATCTCCCCAATCACGTTTCCGCGCAGATACCAGAGCGGGTCGATCAGGCTGTTGATAATGAAGCAACCAACGACGACCATACCGACGCTGGCCAACGCACAGAGTAAAAAGGTACGCAGCCGCCGACTCGATCGCGCCATCATGGCCGCAACGCTGCTTTTTCTAGAATTTGAGGTAGAGGAACTCGCTGACGTGGCTGAGGCTGAGGAATGCGATAGCGGCCAATATGCCGATCAACACCGCCACTACCGGATTCAGTGTCCATTCCAGCAGCGGCGCGGCCGCTGGTATTTCGGCGAGCAGGGGCGGGTCGCGGTGCCGCTCGGCCACGCCGTAATTGAACGCAGGGTGCCAGCGCGCCAGCAATTGCTGCGTGTTCGGCACGAACCACATGAACCCGATCCACAGTACCAGCCATGGCAGCAGCGCGAGTTGCTCGGATGAAATCGACTCTCCCTCGAAGCGGACCCCGACCCAGGGGAGAGCAAGCCCGAGGAGGCCGAGCGCATCGTGCCACGAAGCAGGCAGGTTGACCATGCCTCCAATCACCCTTAGGGCCACCTCCGTCGATGGCGCGCGATGGAACACGAGAACCAGGGACAGGGCGAAAAAGGTCAGCAGCCGCGCTATCGTACGCGACCACCACGCATTGATCGGCCGCCACAGCAATCGCCACCCATGGTTGATGACCATCGCCGCGCCCTGCAACCCGCCCCACAGCACGAAATGCCATGCCGCGCCGTGCCACAGACCGGACAGCGCCATCGTGATCATCAGGTTGAGATAGAGCCGCGGCACTCCCTTGCGGCTGCCGCCGAGCGGAATGTAGATGTAGTCGCGCAGAAACCGGGACAGGGTCATGTGCCACCGCCGCCAGAAATCGACGACGTTGAGCGCGCGATAAGGCGAATTGAAATTGAGCGGCAGCTGAATGCCAAACAGGCGGGCGGCTCCGACCGCCATGTCCGAATAGCCCGAGAAATCGAAATAGAGCTGGAACTTAAACGCTAGCGCGCTTTGCCAGGAGAGGTAGAAATCGATCTGCTGACCCGCCGCGGCAGCATCGAAAGCGGCGGGTACATAGGGCGAAAACAATTCTGCCAGGACGACCTTCTTGAACAGGCCAATCACGAAGATCGTCAACCCGACAATGAAGTTGCTCGGCCGCGCCGCCAGCGCCCAGGGTCCCTTGGTCTGCGAGAAGATCTCGGAATGATGGGTGATCGGCCCCGCCAACAAATGCGGAAAGAACATCGCGAAGAAGATATATTCGAGAAAGTCGTGCTCGATAACCTCTCCCCGACTGCTGTCGACAAGATATGCGATTTCCCGAAAAGTAAAAAATGACAGGCCGAGCGGCAACACGATGTTTTGCAACAGCAGATCGGCTTGCAGGACTTGGTTGGCGGTATCAATCAGGAAGTCGGTGTACTTGAAATAGGCCAGCATGGCGAGATTGGCGGCAAGGCCGAGGGTCAGCATGATCGAGACGCGATCGGTCCGGCCGATCCGACGCTGGGCCGCAATCGCGCGCGCGAGGCCGAAATTCAATATCGCGACGCCACTCAGCAACAATAGGTAAATCGGGCTTAACCAAGCATAAAATACCAGCGAGGCTGCTACCAGCCAGCCCAACACGACTCGCGGGCCACTCCGTTGGCTCAGCAGGACGTAGCCAGCAACGACCGCCGGCAAAAAAATGAACAGGAAAATCGGCGAGTTAAATAGCACAACAGCCTTTTTGCCTGACCGGGACCATTTTTGGAAGGTGGATTCGTCTGGTCGGATAATTGAATTACGGCAAGCGGAGCGAGCGCCGATTGCGCTCCGGCCGATTAGCGTTGCTCCTCCGAGGTCCGCGGCGTTTCCTTGGCGGCGCGGCTCGGTTACGATGCGCGCCGATCCCCGTAACCTTCCGGAGGCAAGCGACATGCCCGGTTTTACCACGCGGCCCGAGATCCGCGGCACGTTCGGGGTCGTCGCGACGACCCATTGGCTCGCGTCCTCGGTGGCGATGAGCGTCCTCGAACGCGGCGGCAACGCTTTCGACGCCGCGGTGGCGGCCGGGTTTACGTTGCAGGTCGTCGAGCCGCATCTGAACGGGCCGCTCGGCGAGGCCCCGATCCTCGCCTACAGCACCGCGAACCGGCGGGTGGACATGATCTGCGGCCAGGGCGTCGCG
>CAMATN010000151.1 GCA_945861155.1 Rhizobium sp. Q54 | reverse complement strand
GTCAGATCGCTCGGATAGCGCAATTTGCTCCGGTCATAGCGCCCCCGGTTCTCCTGCGTCCACATCAGCGGCCTCCCCCAAACCAAGCCGCCTCCCTTGAATCATAAATGATTCCTACGAATCAAGATGTTTGCGGACAGACACTAAGGTCTCTTTGCATTTCAGACCTCTCGAACGGCGGACGCGGTATCCGCAATAAACTGGAGGTGCATCTTATTAACCCGCTCGCCCGCGCGCTGTTCGATTGGGAAAGTCGAGGACCAGCCGCTATCACTCGGATTAATCCCGGCGTTGTCACCTCGCTCACCTTGGAGGGTGGCGGATGATGGCGATGGCGCTCTCCCGCCTTCATTTCCCGGTGACCACGCTCGGACCCGGCCGGAGGGTCGGCGTCTGGTTCCAGGGCTGCTCGATCCGCTGCCCGGGCTGCATCTCGGTCGACACTTGGGATCCGGCCCTCGGACAGACCGCAATCGCCGACGTCGCACGGCAGTTGGGGGACTGGGCAGGGACGGCCGACGGCCTCACTGTCTCGGGCGGCGAACCTTTCGATCAGCCGGCCGCACTGGAGATCTTGCTCCGCGTCTGGCGCTCCCTCTCGCCAACCGCGGTCCTGCTTTTTACCGGCTATGATCTTGGGGCTGTCGGACCCTGGCTCGAGGGGCATCCAGGCCTTCTCGACGCGATCGTCACGGCCCTTACGAGCAGCACAGGCCTCAAACCCGGGCGCTGCGCGGCAGCGACAATCAGGAACTTCACATCCTGACCACCCTCGGTGAGCCGATGCGCCGGTACGAACGCCCGCGCACCGCTGACGATCGCCGGCTCGACGTCATGTTCGATGAAAACGGTGGAGCCTGGTTCGCGGGCATTCCCGAGCCCGGCGATTTTCTCCGCTTCCGCCGCGCCCTCGCGGCCGCTGGCCACCGCACGAGCATGACGGATGAGTATTCCGCATGATGCGTTTCTGCCCCAATTGTCTGACGGAGCGGAATGTTACCGAACTCTTCTGCGAGGGCGAGGTCAATGGCCGACCCTGCGATTGGGACCTGACCGCCGAACCGTTTCGCCTCGAGGGCTGGAGGCCGCCCGCACGCAACGTCGCGTCTGCGACGTCTGCGGCTTCCAGGACGTTAAGTTGTCCCGTTGGCCATGCGGTGGATTCCGGCGACCTCCTGTGCCCGGTCTGCGGCGCCGATGTTGTCGAGCAGGCATTGGCCATGCGGGCCGAGCCTGGGCGCTCGTCCGGCCCGCTGTCGCCGACCAGGCCGATTGAGGAGTCGACGGTCATCGCAGGCTGGCGGCTCAACGCCCGCATCCCGAGCAAGAGCCTGGTCCGCGAACGCTATACTGTCACCCACGTCGAGGACGGCCGCGATGCGCTCCTCACCATCTATGCTGAAGGCAGCGAACCCGATCCCGAAGTTTATGACATTCTTAGCTCACTGGATCGGGAACACGTCCCCGAGATCTTCGAGACCGGCCGCTGGCATGAGCGCGCTTATGAAGTAGCCGAGGACCTGCGCTGCGGCACGCTTGCCGACCTCGGACTGCTGCCAGACGATCTGCAAACGCTCCGCACGGTCCTCATCGAGATTGGCGGCGCGCTCGCCGCCTTTGCCGAATGCGGGCTCCGCCATCGCGACCTCCGCCCCGGCGCAATCATGGTGCGCGCCCGCGACCCGCTTGACCTTGTCGTGACTAGCTTCGGGTCAGCCCGGCTCTCAGAATTCGATCTCGACATCGTCTCCCCGCTTGAGACTACCCGCTACACCGCTCCCGAAGCAGTTGCGGGCGGTGTCGCCGCCGCCAGCGACTGGTGGAGCCTGGGCATGCTGCTCCTCGAGCAGGTCACCCGCGGTGGGTGCTTCAAGGGGATCGACGATCAGGCTTTCCTCATCCACGTCCTGACCAACGGGGCACCGATCCCCGATGGTCTGAATCCTGACGTCGACCTCCTGCTGCGAGGTCTCCTCGCGCGCGATCGGCGCGAGCGTTGGTGTTGGCCGGAGGCGCAGCGCTGGCTCGCCGGAGATCCGCCCCCGGCGCCCGCTTCATCACGCGCGGCCGGCGACAGTGAGCCGACGCACCATCGCTCTCGCCGGCAAGCCTTACGGCAGCCCCACTGCATTCGCGCTCGCCGCCGCCGAGCCCGAGGCCTGGGACCAGGCGCGCGACCTGCTGCTGAGCGGCAGGCTTGCAACCTGGATGGAGGATGCCGGTCTCGATGCGGCGCTCCGCGCAGAGATCCGTCGCACGGCCGCGCTTGAGGACGTTTCCACCGACATCCGCCTCGCGCTCGCGCTCAAGCTACTCAATACGGCCATGCCGCTTGTCTGCCGCGGGGAGATCGTGACCCCGAGCTGGCTTCTCGATCATCCCGAGGAAGGCTATGCACTTATCGCCGGACCCGTCCCGGATCTGCTCGATCGCCGCGATAGCGAGCTCTGGCTCGCGCGGCTGAAACGGCGCGCGGCTCAGGTGCGCGAACGCGCCCACCATCTCGACGTCGCCCTCAACGAAGAGGAGTTGCGCATTAATCTCCTCTCAACTTCGCGCAGCCGGCTTGCCGCGATATGGAACGAACGCCGCCGCGTGCTCCCCGACACCGACCATCCGGGCCTACTTGCGATCCTCGAGCGCGCGGTAACCGCCGAGGAGGACCTTATCCTGCTCTTGAGCGCCGATGTCGGGCAGTGCCGTGCAGCGGATGCGATCATCGCTGAGGCTGAGGAAGCCGCGGGGCGGGCAGGCGTGGCTAGCTTCGAAGCCGGGATAGCAGCTTTGTGGCTCGATCGGCCGCGCCGCGAGCTTTACGCCGCGATCGAGGGCAGGCTCGAAGGCTTTGCCCGTTGCGGCCGAGAGCGGATTGATGGCTGGGCGGACCAGTTCCGGCTTGAACGGCGTCTGCCGCTCGGCCGAGCGCTGACGCTGCTTGCTATCCCCGAAGCCGAATGGCGCCAACCGCCCAAGCAGAGCTATATCGCGACCCTGCTCGACTTCTACGCCAAGCGGATCACCAGCGCCGCTATGCGCGGGCCCTTGACCCGTATGATCATCGGTAAAACCACGCCGCGCGCCGATCTCGCCGAACTCGCCAGCTCGCGTCGTCCGGGGTCCGCACTCCTCGATCACATCTTGCTCAGGAACGAGCAACCGATCGAGCTCGACCCCGCCGTGCTCGTCGCCGATCCAGGTCTCGAGCGGCGTATCCGCACTCTCTACACGCATGCCACCCTTTATCGCCGGGATACCGGCATCGACGGCCTATATCTCGGATTTCCGTTCCTGGTGATGCGGGAAGCAAGAACTGTAGCGCGGCCTCGCATTGCACCCGTTTTGCTTTGGCCAGTCCGCCTGCGACCAGAGGTCGGCGCGCGCGGTCGAATCCTTGTCGAATTCGACCGAGATCGGGAGGAAGTGCGTGTCAATCCCGCCTTCGGTGGCCTGCTCGGCGTCGATGCCGCGGCGCGCTGGGAAACCGCCGCCCGCGAGATGCTGGGTCGCGCCTCGATCAACGCCGACGAAGTCATGGAGGTGTTCGGCCATCTGGCGGAAATTGCTGCCCGTCAATTGACCGACCTCCCCAGCAAAGACATTCGCGTGCATCCGGGCGAGGATCGGCTGTTTTGCTCGGCCGCCCTTTTCCATCTTGCCTTTATAGGCCAGGCGGTGATGGAGGATCTGCGCCAGCTGCGGGCGATCCCGCCGGCGGGATCGAGCCTCGAGACCGCGCTCCGCGTGGGCGAGCCCGTTGAGCGTGGCGCGACCAAGCGCGTCAGCTATGCCGATCGCTATTTCACCGCCGCGAGCGATCCTTCCCAGGAAGCCGCGGTGCTTGAGGCGCGCGACGGGCGCGGTCTCCTCATAGAGGGGCCGCCCGGCACCGGGAAGAGCCAGACCATCGTCAATATGGTCGCCGACGCAATCGGCAGAGGGAAAAGCCTGCTGATCGTCTGCCAGAAACAGGCAGCGCTCGACGTCGTACACAAGAGACTCGAGGCCGAAGGCCTTGGCGATCGCATTGTCATGGTGAGTGACGTCAACAAGGACCGGCTGCGCGTAATCCGCGCGGTCCGCGAACAGATCGAAAGCCTCTTCGCCCGGCCGCGCGGCAGCACTCTTTGGGCGCAGCGGCGGACGCAAGTCGCCGCCCGGATCGAGGCACTTGAGGCCGATCTCGACGCTTACCATGAAACACTTCACGCCGAGGACGGCCAGACTGGGCTCAGCTATCGCCTCGTGCTCAGCGACCTGATCGGGATCGAGAACGAGGAACTACTGCCGAGCGCACCAGTGCTCCGCCAGCTCCTCGGCCCGCTTGATCCGGGCAAGGTGATCCTGCTTCAGGAAACCTGCGCGCCCCTCGCTCGACTGTGGCTGCAAGCACGCTACGAAGGAAGCGCGCTCTGCCAGCTGCAACCCTTCGGCCATGATCCACATACGATCGAAAACTTCTCCGCCGATCTGGCAGCGTTCCAGGCTGCCGAGATCGCGCGCGCGGAGATCAACGAGCGGACCCCGCTCGCAATCGCGATTACTGATCCGCAGCCCTATCGCGTTTGGTCCGACGCCCACGCCGCGACTTTGAAGGCACTTGATGATCCGACTCGTCAGCGGCTTGCGCGCTTGCTTCCCTTATTCGAGGGGACCGCGAGTGCTTTGCCCGCAGATGTCCTCGTCGTGGGCCTCGACCGCATTGTCGCCGGGCTCGAGACGCTCCCAGCCGACGATCTCGGCGATGCCGATGTCGCCCTGGCCACCGGTCTGGACGACGACGCCCTCGCCGCCTGGACGGCGATAGCAGATGAGCTTTCGGTCCATCCGACCATCCTTCAGCGCCTCTCGATCTCACGTTGGCTGCATAGGCGACGGCAGCGCCGTTTCATGACCGAGCAGGGCCTCGCGGACATCGGAGCATGGCGGGGTGCGTTGAAGCGAGAGGCCGGCTTGCGGCCTTACCGCGAGCCGCTGCTCGCCATTCAGGTCGCACTGCGCGAACCGATGATTGATCTTGGTCGCTGCCGGATCGGCCAACTCCTCGCGCTCGCGCATGGCTATCTCGCAGGTATCGCGTCCATTCGTGCGTTGGTCGAGGCCTTGCGCGCCTATCCCGAGCCGTCGGCTGCGCTCGCTATGGCGCGGGTCGCGACTCGCGCTGCGCTCGACGATCTCCTCGATGGCGTGGAACAGGGCTATGCTCGCTTCGACGCACGGAGCGCAAGCCGTAGCGCGCTCGATCGGCTGCGTCTTTGGCTTGAAGAATCCTGGGCCGACCGGGTACAGGCTGCCATTCTGGCGGACATGTCATCGGTCGAGGCGCTCAGACCGATCCTCGAGGCGATGCCGACGCTTGCCGCCTACCAGCGCTTTCGCATGCGCGTTGGCGCGCTTCACCCCGAGGCGCTCGAGCTTTTCGCGGCGCTTCGCAGCATTGAGCCAGCGCTTACGGCGCTTCCCCAGGGTACTCTCGACCAGACTGTCCGCCGGCTGCTGCTGCGCGAATCGCGACTCGCCTGGAAGGCGCGCCTCGAGCGCGAGCGACCCACGCTTCTGTTTGACGCGGCCGAGCTCGAGACCAAAGCGCGCTCCCTTGCGGCGGCGGATGTCGAAATGCGCAACCTGAACCGGCGGTTCCTAGTCGACGGGCTCGATGCGCGCCAGCTGCGTCCATTGCGCGAATGGGAGGACATCACCCGGTTGCGCGGCCAGCGCGCCCGGCGTCTGAGGGAATTCCTTGATCGCGGGGCGGACCTTGGGCTCATGACGCTGCGCCCGGTCTGGCTCATGAACCCCGACGTCGCGAGCCGGCTGCTGCCGCTCAGAAAGGCGCTGTTCGACACCGTCATCTATGCGCAGATGCCGATCGAATATGCACTGCCGACCCTCTTCCGCAGCCGCTCAATGATTGTCAGCGGCGATGAAAAGCAGATGCCGCCCACCTCCTTCTTCACCTCCAAGATAGAGAAGGACGAGGCCGAGCTCTATGAGGGCGATGTTGAGGATGAGCTCGACGAGGAGGAGCGCGAGGAGATCGACGAAGCCTGGAACCGGCGCGAGATTAAGGACTGCCCGGATCTGCTCCAGCTCGCCAAGACTGTGCTTCCGACGACCACACTCCAGATCCATTATCGCTCGACTTATCGCGAGCTCATCCAGTTCTCGAACGCCTCCTTCTACGCGAGCAAGCTCAGCGTGCCTGCGCGCCATCCCCACACTGAAATCCGTCGGGTGAAGCCGTTGGAGCTGGTCCGAGTCGACGGCGTCTACGAACATCAGACCAATCCCGCCGAGGCCGACCGCGTTGCCGATATACTCGCCGATCTCTGGAAGGGGTCTCCCGAGACCCGCAAGACCGTCGGCGTCGTCACATTCAACCGCAAACAGGCCGATTTAATAGAAGATGTTCTCGAAGAGCGCGCGATCGATGATCCGTCGTTCGCCAGAGCCCTCGCCCAGGAGCGCGACCGCGTCCAGGGCGGCGAGGAGATGGGCTTCTTTGTTAAGAATGTGGAAAATGTGCAGGGCGACGAACGCGACATTATCGTCTTCTCCTCGACCTTCGGCCGCAATGCGCAGGGCACTTTCCGTCGGTCGTTCGGTGTGCTCGGGCAGACCGGCGGCGAGCGGCGGCTGAACGTCGCCGTGACCCGTGCCCGCGAAAAGGTTGTGCTTGTTACCTCGATGCCGATTGCGATGATCTCGGACTTCCTCGGGACGCGCCGCCAAGCAACTACTCCGCGGGACTACCTCCAAGCCTACTTCGAATATGCCCGCCTTATGTCGGCCGGCGAGATCGACACCGCCCATGGCATGCTCGGTCGATTGAACGGTGACCAGCGTGGCGAGCGTGGATATCGTAATGACGGCGAGATCGATGGCTTCCAGGCCGCAGTCGGCGACGAGATTGCGCGGCTTGGGTGGGCCCCCTCCAGCGCCGCCGACGGTAGCGCGTTCGGTCTGGATTTCGCGATCGAAGATCCACGAACCGGCTTTTACGGCATAGGCATCGAATGCGATGCGCCGCGTCATGCGCTGCTAGAAGGCGCGCGGGCCCGCGAGATATGGCGGCCTATGATACTGACTCGCTCGATTTCGGTCATCCATCGCGTTTCCTCGCACGGTTGGCTACACGAGCCTGAGGTTGAGAAGGCGCGACTGCGAGTCGCGATCAACGGCGCTCTGGGAGAAGCGGTATGAGCGGACCCAAGGTTGTGCGGATCGTGACTCGCGACGAGATCATTGCTGTCTGCCAGGGTCAACTCGCTCGCGTCGACGCCGCCCTCGAGCATTGGATCCGACTGGGGCGCCGCAATGAGTGCCTTGCGGATAGCGAGATCGCAGCCGCGCAGAAGCGCCGCCATGAGCTCGCCGCGCTGATTACTTCCGATCGCTTCACGGACTTTCAGAAGCAGGCGCAGGAGGAGGAAGCATTCTTTCGCTCCGATCTTGAAGTTCGCCTTGCCAAGGTCGCAGCCGAAGCAGCTACTGCGCGCTCGCGCGAACGGCGCGTGGCGCAGGCAGCGGGAACCCTGCTTTCAGTGCTCAGGCAGTCGGGCAAGCCGATCGATGCAGAGCTTGAACGGGCCCTTGAACGGGCGGCGGCGGGGCGGGGCGATAACGACGCTCTCGCTGCGGGTTTCGCGCTATTGGCTGAACCTGATCCCGTGCTGAGCGAGGCCCTACGGGCACAGGCTGCCCGGCTCAAGGACGGTGACGACCGCAAATCGTTCGCGCAGTGGTTGGCCGCTCAACCTACGCCTCGCGCCGAGCCCGAGCTCCAGCGACTTGAAACACGGCTTGCGAGCATCGCCCAGCTTGGCGACCACGCGAGGACCGCGGAATGGGAGGTCCGCCTGAGGACAGCGGCAGCGGAGGACGACGTGGCGCGTCGGGGATTGCTGATCGACAGTCTCGACATTGAGCTCGGCCGCGCGCTGAAGGAGATGCGCGCCCTCATGAAGGCGCGCGAAGAGGGGCTCTTATTGCTGGCAGAACTCGAGTCTGCTGGGGTCAGTGACGCCATACTGACCGTCGATGCGATTACCGCGGCATCGGATGTTGCGACGATCGACGTCTTGATCGCCAAGGGTAAGAATTTGCTCGAATCGAAACGTGCCAGCGTCGCCGCGGCTGCTCGTCGCGCGGCCGTCCTCACCGGCCTGGCCGAACTCGGCTATGAGGTTACTGAGGGCATGTCAACCGCGTGGATCGAGCAAGGCCGGGTCGTTCTGCGCAAGGCGGCCCAGCCCGAGTATGGCGTTGAGGTCGCCGGTAGCGCGGAGATCGGCCGCCTTCAGATGCGCGCTGTGGCATTCACTCAAGCCGGTGCGGGCCCCGATCCATGGCGGGACTCCGAGGTCGAGACGACATGGTGCGGCGACGTCGCGTCGCTCACCGCCAGCCTTGCGGAGGCCGGCGGAGGGCTCGTGATAGAGCGGGCATTGGCCGTGGGAGTGACGCCGCTCAAGCGCATCGAGGTGACGGATGGCGCGGCTTCGTTAATTTCACGCGAGGGGCCCATGCGGCAGAGCGATCGTGTGGCTGAAACAAAGGCGCGTTAACCCCCAACTCCGGAAGATCTAACTAGCCAAGGCTTCGCGCCCCGCGCGCTGAAGCTCGGGCTGAGCGCCAACATTGTGCGCGCCGGTGCGTCCGGAGGGGTGATGCGGATTGCCCCGCCGTTGACAGGTAAGCATCCGGCGAGGACCGCGGCGGGGTGAGGATCAAGCGGCAGCGGCTTGAGTCTTGGGCTTTTTCCAATGCCAGGGCAGCAGCTCTTCGAGCCGATGGACGGAATGCCCGGCGATCCGCGCCAGGACGTCGGAGAGCCAAGCTTGCGGATCGACGTCGTTCATCTTGGCTGTAACGATGAGGCTGTACATCGCCGCAGCCCGCCGTCCGCCCCGGTCGGAGCCAGCGAACAGCCATGACTTTCTGCCGAGGGCGATGCCGCGTAGCGCTCGCTCCGCGGCATTGTTCGAGAGACAGATGCGCCCATCATCGAGGAAGCGGGTGAACGCGGCCTGGCGCTTAAGCAAGTAGTCCATGGCTTTGGCGACATCGTTGGCGCGCGAGAGCTTGGCGCGCTGTTCGCGCATCCACGCCTCCAGATCGGCAACCAGCGGCGCGCTGAGTTGCTGGCGGACGGCCTTGCGCTGATCGGCGCCGCGACCATTGATCGCCCGCTCGATGTCGAACAGGGCGTCTATGCGCCGAACCGCATCGAGCGCCAGCGGCGAGACCACGGCCGGGGTCCTGCCTTGCGCCTTGCGCTGAGCGTTTCGGGCCAGATCGGCCAGAACGAAGAAGTTACGGCGGGCGTGCACCCAACAGGCGGCCTCCAGGATCAGACCAGGATTCCGGCCAGGCTCATAGAGCTTGCCGTATCCGCCATAGGCGTCGGCCTGGAGGATGCCGGCATAGTTCGCCAGATGGCTCTGCGGATGCTCGCCTCGGCGGTCTCGCGAGTAATAGAACACCGCCGCCGGCGGCTCGGGCCCTCCGAACGGGCGGTCATCGCGCACATAGACCCAGCTTCGAGCCGTGTCGGTCTTGCCTCTGGCCAGCACCGGCACGGTCGTGTCATCGCCATGAAGGCGCTCGGCGGCGAGGACATGGGCCTCGATGCGCTCGAAGATCGGCCGCAGCACCGCCGTGCAGGTCCCGACCTGGTCGGCCAGGGTCGACAGGCTCACCTCGACACCCTCACGGGCGAAGCGTTCGCACTGCCGGTTGAGCGGTTGGTGCTGGCCGAACTTCTCGAACAGGATCATCGCCAAGAGGCTCGGCCCAGCCCAGCCCCGCGGAATCGTATGGAACGGTGCCGGTGGCTGGGTGATCTTCTCGCATTCCCTGCAGAGCCTGCCCCGGCGCAGGCCGGGGTGAATTTCTCCCGCACCGTCTGGATTACCTTCCACTGGCGCGGAACGCTTTCCAGGGTCTCGGTGATGGTCTCGCCCAGCTTGGCCAGTTTGGTC
>CAMATN010000150.1 GCA_945861155.1 Rhizobium sp. Q54 | reverse complement strand
CGCGGACCACGCGGACGATGCCGCCGCCGCTCCTGATCTCTTCCAGGCTGAAATAGTTGAGATCACCCTCCTGGCCGGGTGCCAGCTGTATCCAGTTGTTGATCTTCCCGTAACCCTCCGCCGTGGGCCGCCTTGTCGGGCGATCGACGAGTGCACCGGCATCGCTGGTGACGGCGGCTTTGCGGGCGCTGCGATGATCCCGGTTCCGAGCGGGGTGCGGATCTGGATCGCGACGGGTCACACGGACATGCGCAAGGGCATGCAGGGTCTGGCGCTTCTGGTGCAGGAAGGTCTTGGCCGCGACCCCTTCGCCGGTGACGTTTTCATCTTTCGCGGGCGCGGCGGTTCGCTGATCAAGGCGCTTTGGCATGATGGGCTGGGGTTGTCGCTCTACGCCAAGCGGCTGGATCGCGGGCGATTCGTGTGGCCGTCGCCGACTGATGGCACGGTAGCGATCTCGGCGGCGCAGCTCGATTGTCGACGGAAATAGCTTGTCGGTGCGGCTCAACACGTAAAGCAATTTGGCCTTGATCTTGGGGAAATCGGGCATCGCGTCGAAGCCAAGCGTCGCGCGGCGCAGGATGATCAGCGAATTGGCGTCCCAATTTCCCGCCCAGTTCTCGGCGATCCGGCGGATCTCGGCTTGCCGACCTGCAGGCGCGGCTCGCCACCGACCCCAACTGGAATGGCGGCCAGTATTACTACAGAGACGAGGCACCCAGCGCCGCCGCTATCCGGCGGCGATGACTGCGATAATGCACCGGGAATGTGGCGGTTTTATCGTCGTCGTCGCAACCCGCCGCGGCGGCGTTCGGTCGAGGCCGCACGCCGCGCCGGAAGCGCGGGCGCCGGGCTATCCGTCGGATAGCGCAGCTCGCTCGCGCCGATCTGCACCTCGATCGCGAAACCATCGGCAAAACCGGCGAACAACTCGGCCGGCAGCGCGGCGCAGCCGTCGGTCCAGCGGTGGGTGCCCTCGTCGTCGTGGAACCCGTCGTACAGCGCTCCGGAGTCCAGCCCGATCTCGACGTATCTGCCGGCGCCGCGCAGGATGATGCGTTCGACCGGCACGCCGAGCCGGCGCTCGTCCAGTGAGCAAGCTTCGGTTTCTATCGGCACGACGCTGCGCGATGCGATCGTCACCTCGTGGACACTCGCCGGGAGGGTAAAGCGAGCCCTTTGGTCGGCGATGCTTTGCGCCCGCACGAGCGTGCCGTCGACGATCAGGTGCAGGTCGGGATCGCAGGTGACCCGGCCGAGGCGTTCGGCGCGGGCCAGCAGCGCCGCCCGGATCGCCGCCAGTTCGGGCGAGCCAGCTTCGGCGCGCGGCGCGCAGAAGTCCCACGGCACCGGCGCCTCACCGGGATAGAGCGCGGCGAACTCGCCGGCGTTCTGGAACATGAAGCGATTGTCGCAATCGACAAAGGTCTCAGTCGCGGCCCCCTCGGCGAAGATGACATCGTGGGTGTCGAGCTCGATGTGGAAGTATTCGATCGGCTCGGTGCGCGCGGGCTGGCGGACCGTAGTGCCGTTGACGAGGAGCCGCGCCGGGACAAGCACGCCGTCGAGATAGAGCGCGTGCTCGGGCGAGACGCACAGGTCGCGCGCCGGCACGCCGAGGGCGAGCGCGCCCGCTTCGATCCGGATCGGCAGCACGTTGCGGTTGCCGCCGACAAAGCGCGCGTCGTAGGCGCGCCGCCCGATCCATTTGATCGGCCTGGGGATGCCGGAGGCGGTGCTCAGCCAGTCGCCGATCCCCAATTCCTCGACCGGCACCTCGCCCGACGGGGTGCGGATCAGCGTGCCGCGGCAGAAGCAAGGGGTGGTGTCCTCGGTAACCAGCGTGCCACCACCGCCATCACCCGCGAGGTGGAAGAAGAAGCCGGTAAAATCCTGACTAGGATCGAGCTGTAGGTTAAAGGTGCTGCCATTCTCGCTTATTCGCAGCACATTGCCCGGCAGCAGCTTGGCGGTTCCACTGCTGTCGAACGGAATATCCGCCAGCTGGAAGGTGTCGCCCGGCTCGACCCCGGTGATCGTATTCGACGGCATCGTCGTGCCGCCGATTTCCAGCGTGCCGCCGCCGAGCCCCGGAAAATCGATGGTTCCCCCACCCCCAAACGAACCGTCCAACACGAACTCGGCCCCGATCGCGATGCCGATCACACCGTTGTTTAGCAGGGTGCCGGTCGAGGTTAGCGTGCCGGCATCGGAGAGGGTCGTGCCGAGGCCGAGTACATTGTAGCCCGTGAGCAGCCACGACCCCGATGCGTCGACCGCGATCTGCTCGAACCCGCTGAAGCTCGACCCGAGACCGGCGATCGTGCCGGCGCCGGCGGCAAGTTCCAGCGTGTCGTCGGCAGTGTTGCCGCCGGCATTGCCCGAAAACACCGCTCCCGGGTCGACGATCAACCGATTGCTGCTGGTGCCCGTGAAATAGACGGCGATGCCGCTGCCGCCGACGATCGTCCCGCTATTGGTCAAGGTGGTGGCGGACAACCTCACCCCGAAGCCGTCCGACGCGATCGTCCCCGAATTGGCGACTGTGCCTGCCCCGCCGAAAAGGTTGATGCCGTAATTCCCGCCGAAGATCAGCCCGCTATTGGCTATGCTGCCGCCACCGGCGAACAGGATGCCATGGGCGCCGCTCCCGGTGACCGTACCGAAATTCGACACGGTTCCGGTGCTGGTTCCGACGGCTATCCCGACGCCGCCGCCCTCGATCAGGCCTCCCGACTGGTTGGTGACGCTACCCCCGGCCTGGAGATACAATGCTGCGGCGTAGCCGACGCTCGCCGCGATCGTACCGAAATTGCTCACCGTGCCGGTAGCGCCGGGAGTGCCGTAGATCTGCACGCCGCGAAGGGTGCCAACGATCACGGCGTCGGCCACCGCGTTCGAGCCGTTTTCGAGACTGCCTCCCTGCGCGAAGACGACGCCAAAGCCGGAAGTCGCGCCCCCGGTGATCGTGCCGAGATTGGCGAGCGTCCCCTGGCCGGTGATCTGGACGCCGCCGCCGCCCGCAATCGTCCCGCCCTCCCGGTTCGTGACCGCACCGCCCGCGGCCAGATAAACCGCGGCCGCAGTAATGCCGGCTTCTATCGTACCGGCATTGTCGACCGAGCCGACGGCGTTCACGATGTTGATCGCCCGATTCGAGCTCGCCACCACCCCGCCCGAGGCATTGGTGACCACGCCGCCGTTTTGAAGGAAGATCCCCCCAGCGGAGGTCCCTACAATTGTCCCGTGATTCGTCACGGTCGCCGCCGCGTCGCGCGACGACACGCCGTAATACGTGCCGCTGATCGTGGCAGCGGCAGACCCGGCCGCGCCGTTGTAGACCGAGCCGCCCGCATTGAGCAGTAGGATTCCGGTCGCGCCGCCGATGATCTGGGCGTTGCCCCCGATGCTGGCGACGTTGCTGACCGTCCCGCCGGTGTCGAGCCTGACGCCGTAATCCTCGGTCCCAATGATCGTTCCGGCATTGAGCACCGTACCGACTGCACCGCCGATCTGCACCCCGTCCGGTCCGGCGATAAACGCGCCCGCTGCGTTGCTGACGAGACCGCCGGCGAGAAAATTTATCCCGTTGGAGTAGTTCGCCGTCGCGTTGATCGTGCCGTAATTGCTGAGCGTCCAGGCGGCGGCATTGGTGCCGTAGACCGCGTCGGCCGGGTTGGTATTGGTCACGGTCCCTGTCGCGGTGATCGTCGTTGAGTTTTGCGTCGCCGGGTTGCTGAGGACGATGCCAGTGGTTACCAGGGTGCTGCAAGTGGCCATGATGCGCCCTTTGCTTTTCCGACGAAACTCGGCGAGCGCGCAGGTCGATCAACCATGCGGGCGTGTCAATTATAGCGCGGGTGTTTTCCGCGACCAGCGTAAATTCTATCTTTTGGTTTAACGGCCGGTTGACGAAGTCGGATTTGGCTGATTCTAGGTTCCGAGGCCGAGTCTTATTCGGCGAAGGTCACGGTTTGTCCGTTTCAGGTGCGCCGAGCCAGGCGAGGCTCGTTTCTTTTTCGAGGTGTTGCAGGCGCTCTTGGTTGCCGTGCTGGTCACGGAGAGCGTGCCGTCGGTTTGGATGTTCGTGGCGGAAGGCCTCATTGCCTGGATGGGTGGCCAGCCGAACGTCACCGCTGGCGTGAAGCGCGCCGCAGGCGTGAAGGGCGACCTCGACGCATTCGGCGCAATGCACTTCCTGGCTGGGCTCTTGGTGATACTTCGGGACTCCGGACGCGCTGGTCTTGTGCTGGTGCTCGATGAGGTCGAGACGCTTCAGCGCATGCGGGCCGATACCCGCGAGAAGGGACTGAACGCGCTACGGCAGCTGATCGACGAGATCGATGCAGGGCGGTATCCAGGCCTCTACCTGGTCGTCACCGGAACCTCCGCTTTCTTCGACGGGCCGCAGGGCGTCCAGCGGCTCGCACCGCTGGCCCAGCGGCTGCACACGGATTTTGCGACAGACGCACGGTACGACAATCCGCGGGCGGTCCAGGTCAGGCTGCCCGGCTTCGACCTCGGCATGCTCGCGCGTGTCGGTGCTCGCGTGCGGGACCTTTTCGCCGAGGAGGCGTCCTCGCCCGAGCGCGTCGTCGCGGTCGTGGACGATGCCTATCTCGACGACCTGGCACGCGCCGTTACTGGGCGCCTCGGCGGGCGGGCCGGCGTTGCCCCGCGCCTGTTCCTGAAGAAGCTCGTGGCCGACGTGCTGGACCGCGTGGACCAATTCCCCGACTTCGACCCGCGACGGCATTACGCGCCCACCCTGGACGAGCGCGAGATGACTCCTGCAGAGCGCGCGACCGCCGCCGCGTCATCGGTCGACGATGTCGCGTTATAAGGCCGTGAGCCCCTTCGAGGAGCTCCACCCGGCGCTCCAGTACCACGTGGTAAACACTCTCGGGTGGTCCGACCTCCGCCCGACCCAGACTCCTGCAGAGCGCGCGACCGCCGCCGCGTCATCGGTCGACGATGTCGCGTTATAAGGCCGTGAGCCCCTTCGAGGAGCTCCACCCGGCGCTCCAGTACCACGTGGTCAACACTCTCGGGTGGTCCGACCTCCGCCCGACCCAGCTTGAGGCCATACGGCCAGTCCAGGCCGGCGACGACGTCCTGCTTCTTGCGCCGACGGCGGGAGGCAAGACCGAGGCGGCGCTCCTCCCGCTGCTCTCCCGCATGGCCATCGAAGGCTGGCATGGTCTCTCGGGGCTCTACCTCTGCCCGCTGCACGCCTTGCTCAACAACCTGGCCCCGCGTGTCGAGCGATACGCCGCGATGATGGGGCGCCGGGCCGCTTTGTGGCACGGCGACGTTGGCGCCGCCGGGCGTAACCGGATACTTCGCGAGCCACCGGATCTGTTGCTGACGACGCCGGAATCGCTCGAAGCAGTCATGATCTCGCCCCGGGTCGACCACCGTGGGCTCCTATCCGACGTCCGGACCGTCATCGTCGACGAGCTCCACGCCTTTGCCGGCGACGACCGCGGCTGGCACCTCCTCGCTCTCCTCGAGCGCATCGAGCGGCTCGCCGGCCGGCGGCTGCAGCGGATCGGGCTGTCGGCCACTATTGGGAACGCCGACGAGCTATTGGCCTGGCTGGCACGCGGGCGCGGCGGGCATGTCATAGGCCCAGCGAGGCCACCTGCCGATGGCGACGTAATGGCTGACCACGTGGGCTCGCTGCAAAATGCCGTCACCGTGCTGTCGCGGATCTATCGCGGCGAGAGAAGGTTGGTCTTCGCCGACAGCCGCGCGAGGGTCGAGGAGCTGACCGCTGGGCTGCGGCAGGCTGGCATCCGAACCTTCGTGTCTCACGGTTCGCTCGCGGCCGACGAGCGCCGACAGGCCGAGGCGACTTTCGCGTCCGAGCCTGACTGCGTCATTGTCGCCACCAGCACGCTCGAGCTCGGCATCGACGTCGGCGATCTCGACCGGGTGGTGCAGATCGACGCTCCTCCCTCGGTCGCCGCCTTCCTCCAGCGCATGGGGCGGAGCGGGCGCAGGGCCGGCGCCAGCAGGAACTGCCTGGTGCTGGCGACCGGCGATGATGATCTCCTGACCACGCTCGGCATCACCGCGCTCTGGCGATCGGGGTTCGTCGACCCAGTCGTGCCCCCGCCGAGACCGGCGCACATTTACGCCCAGCAGGTGATGGCGCTCGTCTTGCAGGAGGGCGGGCTGGCGCGCGGGGACGTCGACCGCTGGGTGGGCGACGCGATGGCCGAGGTTCCGGCGACCGACCGCACGGCGGTGGTCGCGCACATGCTCGCCCGGGGCGTGCTGACCGAGGATCAGGGCGTCCTCGGGATGGGACCGATGGGCGAACGGGAGTTCGGGCGCCGGCACTTCATCGACGTCGTGGCTGCCTTCAGCAGCCCGATGCTCTTCGCGGTGCGGCATGGCCGGACAGAGCTCGGCTCGGTGCATTCGGCCAGCTTCGCCCGGCGGGACGACGCTCCAACGGTGATCCTGCTCGGCGGCCGAAGCTGGCGGGTCGTCGGCCTCGACTGGGCGAGGAGGACGGTCGACGTCGTGCCGGCCGAAGCCGCCGGAAGGTCACGCTGGCTGGGGTCGGGGCGCCCGCTGTCGGCATCCGTCAGCCGCGCTATCGAGCGTGTTGCCGCCGGGGATGATCCCGGTTGCGCGCTCTCTCGCCGCGCGTCGGCGCGCCTGGAGGAGATCAGAGAGCGGCTGGATTTTGTCGACGGCTTCTCGATGCCGATGGTGCGCGACGCGGCCGGACGCACCACCGTCTGGACTTTTGCCGGCGATCGGGCGAACGCCATGCTTGCGAGCGCTCTCCGACTGGGGGGGATGTCAGTGGTCTCCGCGGACGGTCTTGCCCTTGTAATACGAAACGCCGACTCCAGCTCGATCGCGGCCGGAATTGCCCGCGTCGATCCGACGGGCGCGCCGCCTGAGGTGCCCCCCGAGCTCGCGGCAGAGCTGAAGTTCTCGGAATGCCTCCCGCCGCAGATCGCTGCGGCTGTGGTCGAGGGCCGCCTCAGCGATCGCACAGCGCTCCATGAGGCGCTACTACGCCCGCAGAGGATGATCGTGTCAACTTGAACGCGCAATCGTCGTACTGGGACATATCACCAGAAGCAGGGGAATGACGACGAGTAACGCGCCTGCACCCGATGCGTACCATGCGGTGGACACGATCGGCGAGATACGGCGTGCGTATTTCGAGCAGCACCGGCCGATCAAGGAGATCGTACGGGCGCTGTCAGCCGACGGCTGCAGGACAGAGAGTGGTGCGGCGACGCACGCCCGCCGTCTTTACGCCGCGTGATACTTCCCTTCCCGGCGAGCAACCTGGTTGCCCTTCGCGAGCGCGGTGAGCGCATTCGAGACGGACATCTCGCCAGTCTTGTCGCCTTTCAGCCCCATGCGCTCAAGGATCTCGCGGCGGGTCAGTCCACCGCCTTCCGTAATGAGTTGGAGCAAGGCTGCACGTTTGCTGCCGGTGCGGCTCCCGCCGGCGCCATTGGCGCGGGGAGCGCGGGCTTGTCGTGGAGCCTTCCCGCTCTTCGCGGAATCGTATGCGTCGATCGCGGCCGTTTCCCGATTTAGTCCGGTGAGCTTGGTCTCAAGCTCCTGCTGCTGGGTAAAGATGGCTTCCCGCTCGGAATTGAGCCGGTCGCGTTCGCGCTGGATGAAGCTGGCAAAACTTTCGTCGGACAATGGTGCCTCCTATCGCTCCATTGACCATAGCACCAAGGTGCGGCGCATAAGAAGAGCTACCGAGTTTGTAAACGGCAGTGCTGAGGCCGAAACATTGTAGCTCTCTGTTTTTGTATTGAAAAACCTATTCCATGGCGACTTACGCGGGGACAACAAGCCTCTCCGAGGACATCGACGCAGGAGCGTCAGATGCGAATCGCGGTCACGACAGGCACACAGCTGATCAGACTGCCTGGGCGCCGCTGCTAGCGAATGCTCGACCGCCTGGTGGTGAGGGGTCCCGTTTCATCAACCCAGCTTACGTTGACGCGGACCGGTACATTCGTCACCCTAGGCCCACTGTCCAAGGCACAAAGACAGGGTGTCCATGACCAGATCAGAGCTGGCCACAAGACTCTGGGAGGCGCATCCCGGTCTGGCGCGGCGATCCATCGAGGCGATCGTTGATGCAATTTTCGACGGGATCACCGCGGCATTGGTTCGCGGCGATCGGGTTGAGCTACGCGATTTTGGCACCTTCACCGTCCGCCGCCGAACCGCCCGGACCGGCCGCAACCCGCGTACCGGCGGTAGCGTGCAAGTCGCCGAGAAATACGTGCCTTTCTTCAAAGTGGGAAAAGGACTGCACGACCGGCTCAACCGGATTGCTCATCAGCAGGCGACGGCCAAGGATGATCCGCCGACATTCCAAGCTTGACGGTTGGGTACCCGAAAACACTACTGAGGCGAAGTCGCTCTCATTGCGGTGCTGAGAAGTCGGCTAGCAGCCTGTCGGACTTAACGGGGTCAGGCGGTGTAGAATCGCGTCAACGACACGCACCCTGGTGATATCCCGGCGATGAGCAACTTCCGTCCGACCGATCGCCTGACTCGCTACCTGATGCCGCCGAGGGTGGACGAGTGGCTGCCGCAAAGACACTTGGCGCGCTTCGTGGTGGAGGTGGTGGAGGGCCTCGACCTCAAGGCAATGAGCAAGGCCTACCGCGGTTCCGGTTCGGCCTCCTACCACCCGTCGACGCTTCTGAGCATGCTGATCTATGGCTACGCCACAGGTGTGTTTTCGAGCCGCAAGCTGGAGCGGGCGACATACGATTCGGTCGCTTTTCACTTCATCGCGGCGAACGACCACCCCGACCACGACACGATCGCGACCTTCCGGCGTCGCTTTCTGCCGGAGATCGAGGGGCAGTTCGTCGAAGTCCTGAAACTGGCGCGCGAGATGGGTGTGCTGAAGATGGGCACGGTGGCGCTGGATGGGACCAAGATCCACGCCAACGCCAGCCGCCACAGTGCGCTGTCGTATGAGCATGCGGGGAACATAGAGGCGCAACTGAAAGCCGAAGTGTCTGAACTCCTGGCGAAAGCCGAAGCGGCCGATCAAGCCGATGTGCCCGACGGGATGTCGATCCCGGAGGAATTGGCGCTGCGCGAGGCCCGGCTGGAGAAGCTCGCGGAGGCCCGTGCCAAAATCGAAGCCCGCGCCAGGGAACGCTTCGAGCGGGAAGAGGACGAGTATCAGGCGAAGCTGGCGGCACGGGACGCAAAGGCCGAGGCCACCGGCCGCAAGCCTCGCGGCAAACCACCCGAGCCTCCCGTGGAGGGCCCGCTGCCGACCGACCAGATCAACCTGACAGACGAAGAGTCACGCATCATGCCGGTGGCGGGTGGCGGGTTCGACCAGTGCTACAACGCCCAGGCGGTGGTCGCCGCCGGCAGCCTGCTGGTCGTCGCCGCCGAGGTGGTGCAAGCCGCCAACGACAAGCAACAGCTGCAGCCGATGCTGAACCAGCTCGCGGTGTTGCCCGACGCACTGGGTGAGGTTGAAACTCTCTTGGCGGATAACGGCTATTTCAGCGCGGCGAATGTGACCGCCTGTGCGGCGGCGGGGATCGACCCGCTGGTCGCAATGGGGCGGCAGCCCCATCACCCGCCTCTGGCTGAGCGCTTTGCGGATACCCCGCCGCCGCCGGAGAACCCCACACCGGTCGAGGCCATGGCATACCGGCTGAAGACGCCCGACGGCAGAAAGCTCTACGCCTTGGGCAAACAAGTGCCGGAGCCGGTGTTCGGCATCATCAAGTCGGTGTTGGGCTTCCGGCAGTTCCTGTTGCGCGGTCTCGATCGGGTCCAAGGCGAATGGAGCCTTGTCACCATGGCGTGGAACTTGAAGCGACTGTTCGTCCTTTGTCCCGCCGGGTGAGATCAAGTCCGAGGCCGCCGGTGAATAACACGAGGGTACTGTCACTGGGCCGCCAACGTAGTGGCAACGGGGAAAACCCGAACAACGGCCAATCAACGGTGGTGATGTTTTGCTGGAGGTGGTTATCCAGTCAGCCGAAAACCCCGAGTCCGACAGGCTGCTAGGGGCCAACATAGCCGATGGGAGGGTCCGCCATGTCCGACAACCTGACGCCGCGCATCGAGCAGTTCGCGCCGGAGCTGGAGAAGATCATTTCGACCTCGGAGCCGATCGAGCACCTCGCCGATGGCTTCGGCGGGGCGCAGGGGC
>CAMATN010000149.1 GCA_945861155.1 Rhizobium sp. Q54 | reverse complement strand
CGCGCCGCGTCTGCCTCTTCTTGCCGGCGTATTCCGCTTGCGAAAAGCTCCCCTGGCGCTGCATCGTCCCGCCCCTTGGTCTCCATCCCCACAGCAGATTCTACCCGATGCGAGTGGCGGAATGCGCCTTATTTCAGTGTTTCCTTAAGAGCCTGCTGCTCCGACTCAGTGCAAAAAGCGACTTTTGTACTCAGTTGCAGATCGGTAGTTTTCGTCACCGTGCCATATACAGATCAGCCGGACAGCGCCTGGGCTAGAAAAGGCAAGCTCTCGTCCAGGCGATAATCGACACTGGTATGGTTGTCGGCGAACTCCTCGTAGCGATGCGCGATGCCAAGCTCGTCCAGCCGCCGCGCGAACCGGCGGGCGCCGTAGAGCAGGTTGAACTGATCCTTCTCGCCGCAATCGATGTAGAGCGCCTTCAACCGGCGCAGATTGTCCGCCTGGGTCTCGAGCGCGACGACAGGGTCGTGGCGCAGCCAATTCGCCCAGCGTTCCTCGATGATTTCGCAGGTGTCGAAGGTGACCGGCAGCCGGATCCCAAGGAACTGCGTGGGATCGGGATCGTAGCTGGCCGCCATCGCCAGCGCATTGAACACCTTGAAGGACCCCTCGGGGTGCTTTGGGGCTGCTTCAAGCTGCTGCCACCAGCGCTCGATCGAGTTGCCCACGCCGGCGAGTGCGCGCAAAACCGCCGGCATGTCGGGCAGATAGCACAACTCGAAGCCCATATCGCCGGAATGGCAGGCCGCAGCCGACCAGATGTCGAAGTGGCGCAGCGCGTGGGTCAGCGCGCCATACCCGCCGGAACTCTTGCCGAAGACGCCGCGGCGCCCGGCACCGCCGCATCCGAAGCGCTGTTCGATCGCCGGCAGCATTTCATGCAGCAGGAAGTCCTCCCAGGCCCCCATCGAGGCCGAGTTGACGTATTGGTTGCCGCCGAGCCGGGTGAAGCAATCGGGAAAGGCGACAACCACCGGCGGCATGCGCTGCTCCCCGATCAGCCGGTCGAGCCGTTCCGGCAGATTCTCGCGGAAGCCGACCCAATTGGTATGGGAGAGGCCGCTGCCGGTGAAGCCGGCAAGAACCACCAGCAGGGGCAATCCCTGTTCGTCATGCCCCGCCGGGACATACACATCGACGATGCGCAGCGCCGGATCGCCCAGGAGATTATTCTTGAGGGCCTGGCTCTCGATGGCGATCCGGCTGACCGAACCCGAAGGGCCGAAGAACCTGCGCATGCCCGCGCGGCTCAGCGCGCCATGCCCGGCGCGTCGGCCGGCACATCGTAAAATGCGAGGGTCATCGAGACGCTGGTGTAGTAGCCCATCAGGCACATCAAGTCGGTGATGCCCTCGTGCCCGAGGGCCTCGACCGCGCGGTCATAAAGCCCCTTCGATGCCCAGCGCGAATTGGAGAGGCACGTCGCGATCTCGTAAACGACCTGCTCGCGCTTGTCGTCGAACGAGGTCGGCCGGCCGCTGATCAGGGCTTCGACCTTGTCGGCCGGCAGTCCGACCCCGTTGCCGCGCCGCTCATGCGCAGCGGTCGGATAGGCCGAACGCCATTTGCTGTTGATGATGCAGCAAGCGATCTCGCGCTCGCGCTCCGAGAGCGAGTACCCTCCGGGGTTAAAATACGAGCCGAGCGGTCCCGCCGCCTTCACCAGCTTGGAATTGTGCACCCAGATCCGGGTCGGCCCACCCAACGCCCCGCGGGTCTCGATCAGCGAGCGATAGCCTTCCTGCTGTTCCGGGGACATCTGGTCATAGGGGATCTCGGCATAGCGGCCATAAGTCGGCGTGTCAGCCATCGGCGTATCCTCTTTCGGGTTGATTGCGGGCGCATCCTGCCGTTACGCAGCACCCATGTCGATGACCGCTGCCTGACAGATTCCGCGGGAGGATTGCACGGCTACCGGGACATGGCGGTACCGATGGCGCCCGCCGCCGGTGGCTATCGGAGCATCGCCTTCGCCGGTGGATCGGCGTTGGTCCTCCCGCTTGGCTACAGGGCGGTCGGGTGTGATCGGGCCGCGCGGGTTTACATCTGAGCCTGCCCGGCCCGTGAGGGGCGAAGCAGGCCCGGATGACCTCGATCATCGCGCAGGCATAAGCCACGGCAGCGATGACATGCTAAAAACGGGCGCTGCGCCCGCACGTCTCGCGGGAGAGAGTGCCTCGACCAGCCAGGCCGCCGACCCTCAGGAAGGAACCACCATGCGTCCGCAGGCCGCCGCGATGAAGGCGCTTCTCGAACAACCCGGACTTCAGGTTATGCCCGGCTGCGGTGACGGCATGGGCGCCCGCCTGATCGAGGAAGCCGGCTTCCGCACCGGCTTCGCCTCTGGCTCCAGCATCTCTGCGATGCGTCTCGCCATGCCCGACATGGACCTTTTGAGCCTTCCGGAAATGGCCGATGCGGTCGAGACCGTCATCGCCGCCGCACCCGACGTGCTGTGGCTGGCCGATGGCGACACCGGCTATGGCAACGCGCTTGCCGTGCAGAAGACAATCCGCGCTTACGCCCGGCGCGGCGCCGCCGCGGTGCTGATCGAGGACAAAGCCTGGCCTCGCCCGCTAGGCCATAGCGGCGCCAAGCTGGTGATCGAGCGCGAGGCCGCCATCTTGCGCTGCCGCGCCGCCGTCGAGGCATGCCGCGAGGAAGGCATTCTGTTGCTTGCTCGCACCGATGCCCGCACCTCGCGCGGGTTCGATGAGGCGCTGACGCGGGTGAAAGCGTTCGTGGCCGAGGGCGCCGATATCCTATTTCTGGACTCGCCCCAGACGGAGGTAGAGATGCGTGCCGCGGTGGCGGCCTGCAACGGCAAACCGTCGCTCGCCGTCACCTCGCCCGCCGGCAAGCACTTCATGCCGGGCGATGCGGAACTGGAACGAATCGGCATCAAGATCGTCGTCTATCCGCAGGAGATCCTCGCCGCAACCGTGCACGCGGTACGCGCGGTCCTCAGCGGGCTGAAGGGCGGCGTGAAGCCGCCGCTGGCGAGCCCCGCGGAACTGGCGACAGCGATCCGCTCGGCCGACTACCTGGCCCGGGACGCGCGCTGGCCGGATCCGGATTGAGCGGTCGGCGGCAGGGGCGCGTGACGATGCTCGGGGTCGCCTATCTTCAGCCGTGCCAGCCTCGAGCGTCGGCCGCCTCGCGCCTCCCGGATCTGCGTGGAATTCGTTGACGATCGCCACTCTGCATCTCAGATTGGGGCAGGTTTCGTCCACCTCCAGGAAGTCACGTGAGCAGCAGAGCTAGAGATTTTCGTCCTGCCCGTCGCCGTGGTTTCGACGATGACAACTTCGAAACGCCGGCGCGCGATGCCGGATTTACGCCGGGATCGCCCAGCACCCAGCGGTTTGAAGCGCCTGCCGGCCCGCCAGTTCAGGCCACCGTCAAGTGGTACAATCCCGACAAGGGCTTTGGCTTCGTCGGGCTCGGCAACGGCGGCGATGCGTTCCTCCATGTCAGTGTGGTCGAGCGCAGTGGCAACAGCGCCGTGCCGCCGGGCGCTACGCTTGAGGTCCGGGTCGGGCCGGGCCAGAAGGGCGTGCAAGTAACTGAGATCCTAACCGTCGACACCAGCACCGCGGCGCAAGAGCCGGCCCGGCGTGCCCGACCTGAGCCGCGGCATTCACCGCCGGATCAGGCCGCCGTCGAGGAGTTGGGCACGGTGAAGTGGTACAACCCCGAGAAAGGGTTCGGGTTTATCGTGCGAGACCGCGGCGGCAAGGATATTTTCATTCATGCCTCCGCGCTGAACCGCGCCGGTATTAGCGAGCTGGCGGAAGGTCAGCGCGTGGCGGTTGATATGATTGAGGGCGGCAAGGGACCGGAGGCGGTGAGCGTTCGGCTCGTTTAACTTGGATCTGTCTCCTCCATCCGCGCCGTCGCTACCGGCGGATTACTACCGCAAGCACGCGGCACGCGTGCGGGGGCTGGCTGCTGATGCGACGACACCCGCGCTCAAAGAGCACCTCCAGGAGGTGGCTCGTCAATACGACGAGCTCGCGGAAAGGGCTGTCGAGGCCGCACGTACAGGAGCACACCAAGCCTGATTGACGCAGGGTGGCGCGGTTATCAACCCTCTTCGGCTCATATTGCTTCTCTCCGAGGAAGGGGGTCGCATTCGCGGTATGTGTTCTCACGGTATTCGATTGTCATTTTGCCTTCACGGCCCTCGAACAGTGCGTAGGATTCATCTTGTGCGTCCGTCGATATGACGCCCTGAAAGGTCAGATCGCTGAAACGGGCAATCAACTCCGACATAGCTTCGTTCCCATAATAATTACGGCACGCATGTAGGGCGACGAAGCCGGGCCCTAATTTGTTGCGACGGATCATGCAAGGCGTTTTGAAGAGCGCGAGAGGGGGCCGATCACTGGGCCAAAAAGGTCATGCTTTCCTTCACCGAGCCGATTGATTTCGCCGGCTGAGGGGTTACCCTGATGCCCGTTGGAAAGCGCCGCCGGCTCTTTCCAACCCCATTTACGATGGCGCCTACGGAAATGCCGTTTCCCTCTCACCTGAGGAGGTTGCGATGCCCGAACCCGAACGCATCGATCGGCGCCGGACGGCGCTGATCGCGTACGACGTCTGCCGGCGCGCGCTGGCTCCGTCGGATCCCGCACGCAGGGCTGCGATGCGCCCCGTGCTCGATGCCTGGGTGCAGATGATCGCGGCCGCGCGGGCGGCGGGCGTGCCGGTGATCTACACGACGCCCGTCAGCCGCGCCGATGGCGCCGACGTCGTCTTGCTGCCGACCGACCTTTCGGCGGAGACCGGCGTGCCGCCGCTCACCTACGGTATCGAAGGCACGGCAGAGGCCGGCTTCCCCGACGAGTTCGCGCCCCTTCCCGAGGATTACGTCTTCCTCAAGCGCCGGCCGAGCGCCTTCTACGGGACGGGCGTCGCCGAACTCCTGCACATGCTGCGGCGCGACACCATCATTCATCGGCGGCGGCGCCACCAATCGCGGCGTCGAGACGAGCGTTCGCGAGGCCTTCAACCTCGACCTCGCGTCTGTCGTGGTGCGCGAATGCTGCTGGAGCGGCGACGCCGCCGCCCACGCCTACAGCCTCGACAAGGCGATGAAAATGTACGCGCGCGTCCGCCGCCTCGGCCAGGTCGCGGCGATGCTGCGGGAATGACGGGTCAACCGCGACCGAACCGGGGGCTCGACCTGATGGCCGACCATCGCGGCCATCAGCATGCCTGCATTCGCTATTCTGAATGGCGTTCAGGCTCGCGCCGTTTGCGCGGCTGCGTTAGGATGCCGCAGGATCCGACTGTCCCGGAGGGAATGCCGATGACCCGCGCCTATGACGTTGTCGACGCCGACGGCCACATCCTCGAGCCGCTCGACCTGTGGGATCACTACATCGACCCGGCGTTTCGCGAGCGCCGGCCGCGGTTTCTGATCGACGAGAACGGCAAGGAGCGTCTCGGCGTCGAGGGCAAATTGCTGGGCAATCCGCGGGGGATCGGCAGCCTCGGCGCCGTCGGTGTCCGGCAAGGGACCGTCAAGCTCGACAGCCTCAAATACGCCGAAGGGCGCAAGGGTGGTTTCGACCCGCACGCCCGCATCCCTGACATGGATGCCGACGGGATCGACGCCGCTTTCCTCTACCCGAGCCTCGGTCTGTTCGCCGGCGCGGTAAGTGACCCCGAGCTCGCGGCCGCGATGTGCCGCGCCTATAACCGCTGGCTCGCCGATTACTGCAAGCCTTATCCCGACCGCCTGTTCGGGGTCGCGATGCTGCCGATGCAGTCGGTCGACCTCGCGATCGACGAGATGCGTTTCGCCAAGAAGGAGCTCGGGATGCGCGGCGGATTTCTGCGACCCAACCCGTATCACGGCAACAAGATGATCAGCGACCCGATGTACGAGCCATTCTGGACGATGGCCGAGGAGCTCGACTTCTCGATCGGGTTTCACGAGGGCTCGACCAATGCGATGCCCACGGTCGGCGTCGACCGCTTCGAGGGGGACCGCGCGGCGCGCCACATGATCTCGCACACGATGGAGATGATGCTGGCGGCGATGAGCGTGATCTGGGGCGGCGTCGTCGATCGTCACCCGCGGCTGCGCGTCGCATTCCTGGAATCCGGCGGCGGCTGGATGGCGCCCTGGCTCGACCGCATGGACCGGCATTTCGACGATCAGGGCTTCAACGACACCGCCCCGAAGACGCGGCCGAGCGAATTGTTCCAGCGCAATTGCTGGATCTCGTTCGAGCCGGTCGAGAGCAGCATCGCCGTGCTGGCCGACTATATCGGCGCCAACAAGATCATGTGGGCGACCGATTATCCGCATCAGGACGGCTTCTTCCCGGGCGCACCGGATATGGTGCGCGAGCGGTTGAAGGGCACCTCGCCCGCAACCCAGCGCGGCGTCATGGCCGGCGGCGCCCTGGCGTTTTACGGCATGAACTGACGAGGGCGGTTCTGGTCGCGGGCCTCCGAGCCGAGCCCGCGACGCTGCGGGGTGACCCGCATCGTCGGGAGTGCAATCCTCTGAGGGGTGCTTCTCAGGTGCCAGGAAAAGACAGCATGATTGCCTCACAGGCGGCAGTGCGCAACATCGAGGCCGACTCGATCAAGGCCGACCTGGCCGCGGAGTTTGACGCGGTTATCATCGGCGCCGGCGTTTCCGGCCTCTACCAGCTCTACAAGCTGCGCGAACTCGGTCTGAAGGTGCGGGTGTTCGAGACCGGCACCGGCGTCGGCGGCACCTGGTACTGGAACCGCTATCCCGGCGCCCGCTTCGATTCGGAGAGCTATTCCTACGGCTATTCCTTTTCGCAGGAACTGCTGGAGGAATGGAACTGGGCCGAGCGCTTCGCGCCGCAGCCCGAGACCGAGCGCTATCTGAACTATGTCGCCGACAAATTCGACCTGCGTCGCGACATCCAGTGCAACAGCCGCGTCAGCGCCGCGCATTACCAGGAGGAAACCCGCAGCTGGGACGTCACGCTGGAGGATGGCAGGCGCTACTGCACGCGCCTCTTGATTACCGCCATTGGCGTGCTCTCGGCGCCGACCATGCCGCGCATCGCAGGCGTCGAGACGTTCCAGGGCCAGTCCTGCCACACTCACTACTGGCCCAAGGTACCGGTTGATTTCGCGGGCAAGCGCGTCGCGGTGATCGGCACCGGCGCCACCGCTGTACAGACCATCCCGGAAGTGGCCAAGACCGCCGGCCACCTGACCGTGTTCCAGCGCACCCCGAACTGGTGCGCGCCATTGCATAACGGGAAGATCGGCGAGGAGGAGATGCGCCGGATCCGGGCCAATTATCCCGACATCTTCGCGCGTTGCCTCGAGACCCCCGGCTGCTTCATCCATAACCCCGACCCGCGGGCCACATCAGAGGTAACGCCCGAGGAACGCGAGGCCTTCTTCGAGAAGCTCTACGCCGAGCCCGGCTTCGGCATCTGGCAAGGCAATTTCCGCGACATCCTGGTGGATCGCAAGGCCAACGCGCTGATCTCGGATTTCGTCGCGCGCAAGATCCGCGAGCGGGTCAAGGACCAAGCGGTGGCCGAGAAGCTGATCCCCAAGAACCACGGCTTCGGCACCCGCCGCTTGCCGCTCGAGACCCGGTACTACGAGGTCTACAACCAGCCCAACGTCGAGCTGGTCGACATCAACGAGACGCCGATCGAGCGCATCACTCCGACCGGCATCAAGACCAGCGATGCCGAGTACGCGTTCGACATCATCATCTACGCGACCGGCTTCGACGCGATCACCGGCAGTTTCGACCGTATCGACATCAGGGGCCTCGATGGACGCCGGCTGAAGGACAAGTGGAGTGCAGGGCCGCAGACCCATCTCGGCATCCTGGTCGAAGGCTTCCCCAACATGCTGATGGTGATGGGCCCGCATGCCGGGCTCGGCAACTTCCCGCGCGCCGCCGAATACAGCGTCGAATGGGTGACCGGGCTGATCCGCTTCGCGCGCGACCGCGGCCTGACGCGGATCGAGGCCACCCCGGCCGGTGTGGCCCAGTGGACCGACCACGTCATGGCGCTGGGCGAGGGGCTGTTGGCCAACGAGATCGACTCGTGGATGACCGGGGTCAACCGTAATGTCGAGGGCAAGCAGGTCCGCCGGATCATGCGCTACAGCGGCGGCCACCCGGTCTTTCGCGCGTGCTGCGATGCGGTGGCGGCAGACGGATATCGCGACCTGGCGCTGGCTTAGGCGGGACGTTGCTCAAACATCTCGGTGTCGACGATCGGGGCGTTCTCACGGTCAGGCGGCGGCGTGCTGCAGCGCCATGTCCGCCGCCTTTTCGCCGATCATGATCGATGGCGCGTTGGTATTGCCCGAGGTGAGTGTCGGCATGATCGAAGCGTCGGCGACCCGCCGTGGCGGCGGCCTGACGTTACCGGCCAGCCCCGCCGGAGAGCGCGAAACCACCGCTGCTCCTACACCACTCCTTGGGACACGACCAGTGGAGAGGCGTTCCGGTGTGGTCCCACGATGGACTGATTTGCACCGGCGAGACGTACAAGAGCGTCGTGAAGCTGACTTTCGCCAAGGGCGCCTCGCTCAAGGACCCTTCAGGTTTGTTCAATTCTAGCCTTGAAGGCAACACGAGGCGGGCTATCGATATCCATGACGGCGATGAAGTAGATGGGGATGCCTTCAAGACGCTCATACGTGCTGCTGTGGCCCTGAACAGGTCTTCAGCACGATAATCGAATGCAGCTCCTCAAGGTTTGGCGCCTGTCGTAACCTTGACGCCCCGACCACCCTCGCTGTCTAAACCAACTGACACGGCGTGCCGCTTTCCACCCCCCGAGACCGCTCGCGGGGTGATCGGCAATGCGTCGCAGCGTGTCGGCGAGCCAGGACTGCGGGGTTGACGTCGTTGAGCTTGGCGGTGGCAATCAAGGTGTTCGTCGCGGCAGCGAGCCGGATCAGGGTGGAACCTCGCCCAACCACCGATTGTTGCGCTAGCCGCCTAAAAACCAGATACTAGTGCCCGCCGGCAACGGAGTCCGGGGAGGACAGCACCGTGTCGCTCGGGCTCATTCTGCTCATTATCCTCGTGATCGCACTGCTTGGCGGATTCAGTGGCCGCTTTCGTGGATACGGCTACGGCTATGGCCACGGTGGCGTCGGCGTCATCGGCATCATCCTGATTATCGTCATCATCCTGCTGCTCACCGGACGGCTCTAGCGCCGATTCCGTTGGAGTAGATACGAGAGCGCCGCCAGGTGGCGGCGCTCTCTAGTCGAACGACCGGGCCGCCTACTTCTTCAGGCTAATCCTTCACGCCCTTCGCCGCGTGGCTGACTTTGTCGGCCCCTTTGCTCACGCGGTCGGCGATGTCCTCGGCATGGCCTTTGGCCTTGTCCGTCTTGCCCTCGGCCTGTAACCGGGTATTCCCGGTCCGCTGCCCACGGCATCCTTAACTGAGCCTTTGACCTTATCCATCGTCCCAGCCATCTGGCGCTCCTATGTCGGCCTGTGTCCTAGGCCAACCAAGCGCTTCGACTGAACGTTCCCAGCAGATCGGCTGGACGCCGGATCGGGCGCGTGCCGTGATAAGGTGTGCCTCGGCTACCGGGCCGAGACGTACTAACCCGTCTTATTCATGACGGGGGTGGATTTGAGGTGGCGGACGTAGCATAAGCATTTGATCTGGCGTAGGATTCGGTTGTTGAAGCCAACCCTGTGCCGGGATCGGAGCGCGCCACCCCGCCATGACCGACGATACCCTGCTGCCGTTCTCGTTTCCAGCCGTCGAGCGCAAAAAGGTCACCGCTGCCTTCGATGGCGGGCGGCTCAGTTCGGATGGCGGTGTCATGCTGCTGGCCCAAGCGGAGCGGCGGCTCGGCATCGCCGAGCGGCTCGCCGCCGTGATCCCGGACCAGCGCGATCCGGACCGGGTCACCCATCTGCTGCCCGATATCCTGCGCGCCCGGATCTTCGCCATCGCCTGCGGCTATGAGGACGGCGACGACCTCGCCCGGCGGCGCACGCGCTCCTCGGTTCACAGTGGGCCGCCTCAGCAATGTCGCGCCCGCGTTCGTAGCCGTCAATGTTATAGGAAACCCCATCCTCGCGGGGAATCAGCGGGACCGTTACTGGCTGCGCTTTAGCGTCCAGGTCCGATCGCGATACCCGACATGGACTTCTTCCTGTTCGAGGGTGAGGCCGATTTCGGATGCAAGCTCATTGAGCAGCGTCCGAACGGTGTCATCGTCCAAATCGCCGGCATAGAACGGCAGCACTTCACCGGTAAAGATCGCGACAGGTTCGCGGTCGTGGGCGGCATCGCCTTCTGAGCCTGCGTAGACGACCTCGCCGCGGGTGAACATGCCCGACAGAAACGGTTCACCACGGGCATGGCGCTCTCTCATCCAGCGATGCGCCGCGCACGGATCGCCTCTTCGAGATCATAGATCCTGCCGATTGTGCCATAGCCGGCACGCAAGCCCCAGGTGATCTTGAACTCACGCCGAGGACCTTCGGAACCGGAAGGCGGGAAGAAGCTCGTCATTGTTCAATATATCCATCGTGCAGCGGTGCCGTCGCCCCGATCAGTTAAACCAGCTCAGGAGTTAAGGAAACACTGAGCAATGCCGGCGCGGCTGATGGTTTGGCGATGCGGGCCTAATTTCTGGCCGCGACGCGCCGGGTAACGGCATCAATCGGCGGAAATCGGGGTTGTTTTTGTGTTTTCCTGTGTTGTTTTAGGGATCGAGACGG
>CAMATN010000148.1 GCA_945861155.1 Rhizobium sp. Q54 | reverse complement strand
CTGGCCTGGCTCAACCGCTGCCGCAGGCTGGCCAAGGATTGGGAAAATCTCAACCGCAAGGCGCTCGCCTTCCTGCGCCTGGCATCAATCCGCCTGATGTTGCGAAAACTATGCAATCCCAAATGATGTTCCCGGACAGACTCTAAGCGTTGGCTTTGTTTCCTTGATGAGGTCAGCAAACGGATCGAATAGCGCAGCGCACGCTTGGCGGCTCGCACAATCAAGCGGGTCCCATTTCAGCTCGACCTGCTCGCTGCCCCGGAGATCTCCAAATTGACCGACGAGGACGACTTTGGGGACCGTTACCGGTTTGAGGGCGATCGGCATCACGACGTCGCTCTTCAAAACGACGAGCCCTTCCGCCGTGACCTCTACCTTTACGTTTGCGTCTACCGCCAGTTGCGCAATTTGATTGGCTTTCACCTGCAAATTCGCCTTGTCGCTGAGTGTCAATGTCGCCTGACGCTTCCCGCTGATTACTTCGCTGACTACAAAAAATGGTCGGGTGTTCCGATCGAACGCAGTGACAGTCGCATCGACCAATGGCACGATCTCTGGGCAAGCTTTCCGGTCGAGCGCATCCTTCAGGTCGAGTTGTGCGACCGAGACTACCGTTACATTAGAAAATTTAATATGAATTCGGTGGACGAGATCGGCCCCAGCGCTTGAGTCGAAAATTTGCTTGAGTCTCAACCCGAAGCTGATACCAGCTGAATTCGTCTGCAGCACATCCGTGAGCGCCGTCTGGACGGGCGGGGGAGACTTTAGTTGTGGGAAGCACCGCGCCGCGCGCGCGTAGAAGTTGACCCCGTCAGAATGGACGACATCCCCAACCGTGTAGCCCCGGTTAATGAGCACGGGCACGTAATTTAACCGACCGAAGTAGTCGACCAAAGCGTGCCGAAAGCTTTCAAGAGCGCTCGGTTGCGCCGAGCTGGAACCCGCGCACGCGGTTGCGATAACGGCCAGGATGGCGAACAGGCCTACGTATTGGGCAAATTTTTTCACGCCGCTGACCTCGGTGCTCCGGGCTCGATAAAGAATGGTGTCCGTAAGCGGTGTGGGACGCAAGCCCCTCCGTGCCAATGATGGTGAGACATCTACCCCCCGGGAGTTTAGCCTTGAGGGCGTAGGAGCATCATCTCGTGGTAATGCCTAATATGGCTACAGAGCCCTCCGCGGCAACCGGCCCGGGAACGGAGGAAGGCCGTAGGCCAACAATTGTTCCGGGCCCGGTTTCCGCGTCAGCCGAGTTGACGGGTCGGCCCCGCCGGCGGACCTTCACGGCGCAGGACAAGCTGCGCATCCTGGCCGATACCGACCGCGCCGCTGGTACCGGCGGGATCGGCGCGATCCTGCGGCGCGAAGGCCTGTATTCATCGGCCCTTTCCGATTGGCGGCGACAGCGTGATGCCGGCACCCTTGGGGCGCTGACCCCGAGCAAGCGCGGCCCCAAACCGCCGCCCCCCAACCCGCTGGCCACCGAACTGGCCAGCGCCCGTCGGGACAATATGCGGCTGAAGCAGCGCCTGGAGCGAGCCGAGGCCATCATCGAACTTCAAAAAAAAGTTGCCGAACTCCTAGGGCTCCCGCCAATGGCGCACCCCGGGGCGAGCGACGCAGAGCCCTGATGGAGGCCGTCGTTGCCCTGGCGCCGGCGCGCGGCCTCAATGCCGCTGCCTGTGCCGCGCTCGGGATTTCACGCGCCAGCGTTCATCGTCACCGGGCTCGCGCGAGGCGGCCGTGTGCCCCCGCGCGCCACCCAAAGCCAAAGCGAGCCCTGACCACCGAACAGCGGCTGGCGGTGCGCGACCTGATGCGCGACCCACCCTTCGTCGATCTCGCCCCGGCGGAAATCTACGCCGGCCTGCTCGACCAGGGCACCTACCACTGCTCGATCCGCACCATGTATCGCATCCTCGGCGAGCATGACGAAACCCGAGAACGCCGCCGCCAACTGCGCCACCCGGTCTACCAGAAGCCGGAATTGCTCGCCGAAGGTCCCAACCAGAGCCTGCCCCGGCGAAGGCCGGGGTGTGGTCCTGGGACATCACCAAGCTGATGGGGCCAGCCAAATGGACCTACTTCTACCCTTACGTGATCATCGACATCTTCAGCCGGCGGGTCGTCGGCTGGTATGTCGCCGACAGCGAAAGCGCCTGCCTGTTCAAGCTGCTGTTCGAAGACGCCCTCGCCAAGCATCCTGTTTTACCCAACCAGTTGACCCTGCACGCCGATCGTGGCCCTTCCATGAAGGCCAAGGCCACCGCCCTGATGCTCGCCGATCTCGGCGTCACCAAATCACACAGCCGGCCCTACACCTCCAATGACAACCCGTTCTCGGAAAGCCACTTCAAGACCCTCAAATACCAGCCGCAATTCCCCAAGCGTTTCGGCTGCATCGAGGACGCCAAGGCGTTCTGCCGCCGCCGCGTTGACCGCGTGGCTGAAATCCTACGGTGCTCTCCTGCCAATCGCGCCGGCCGAGATCGCCAGCAGCAAGGCGGCGCCGCCATAGAGCAGTTCATGCGGCACCATAGGCAACAGCGCGCCCGCGAGCAGCGGCCCGGCCCCGGCGCCGAGATCGCGCCAAGTGGCGTTGCGCGCAAGCGCTGGGACGCGATCGGCGCCGGGATGCTCGAATGCCACGATCGGCGGCGGGAGCGGTTGGATCAAGCCGCGCAATACCACCACCAGGACAGCGCCCGACCACAGCCAACCGAAGCCGATCATGGCCAGCCCGATCGCACTCGCGATCGATAGCAGCGTCAGCACCCACCGCGCACCAAAGCGGTGCGCCAGAGCCCCGCCGGCCGGCGCAAGGAGGATTTCCGCGATGTAGCGCAGCGCCAGTGCAGCGCCTGCCGCGAGCGCCGCGTATCCTGGTAGTGCGACGGCCGCCAAAATCGAGATGCCCAGCACGAACAGGCCGTCCAGGGTCATACCCTGAATGAACGCCCAGCTATCGAGCCGCGCGGGCGTGCCAAAGCGCGGCCGTGCCAGCCGTTGCGGCGGACCTTCCCCCGCATTGGGCAGGCGCAGGGCGAACAGAAAGGCGACGAGCGCGACCAGACCCACGAGCAGAAAGGCGAGCCGCGGCCCGCCAAATTGCGAAATCAGGGCCCCGCCGATCAGCCCGCTGACGGGACCGGCGGCGATCACCGCGCGCATGCGCCCGCTCCGCCTGGCGGCGCCGGTCGGCTCCGCCGTCGCCAGTGCCTGGGTCGCGATGTTCATAGCCGCGAACGACAGACCCCACAGCAACCGAGCCACGATCAACGCAAGCAGGCCCGACGACAACGCATAGCCTAGCGTCGCTAGCACGGAGCCTGCTGCGGCGAGCAGACATGCGGAGCGGGGTCCGTGCACCGCATAATAGCGCGCAACCCACCCGTAGCCGGCGATGCGCACCAGCCTGTTGGCCGCCAGCAGTAGCCCGGCCTCGGCCAGGCTCACACCAAACGCCTCGTGGTGCAAAGGCAGCAGCAGGTAGAGGAGCGTGTCGCCGGGCTGGGCGAGGGCGAGGGTCAGCGATGCGTCGCGGGAGTGGCGATCGGCGGTCTCCATCGACAACACGGCATCGGCTGCCGACACTTCGGTCGCCGGCATCGTCGCGGGCTCAACTGGCCGCGACAGTCGGCACCGCCTGCCGAGTAGGCGTTCCGAGCCAGCGCAAGACCGCCAGGCCGGTCAGCGTCACCAGCGCAAGGTGGCCGAACGCGATCCCCCAGCCCAAGGCCGTTTCGCCAGCAAGATCGAGCGCCAGGCCAACGCCGAGCGGACCGATAAAGCCGCCGGCATAGCCGCACATGCTGTGCAGTCCCATGGTGGCGCCGCGCAATTCCTTGTCGGCCGCCTGCACGGTGCCGGCCGTCAGAGCCGAGCTGTCGAAATAAATCGCCGCGTTCCACAGCAGCACCAGCAAAACGGCGGCCAGCGTCGAGACGCCGGCGCTCCATCCGGCCACCAGCGACAACGCTGCCGCCGTGCTCATGGCAACCGTGACGACGCGTGCTCTACCCCAACGCTGCGCGGTCTCATTGCCGGTGACCGAGACGGCAATCCCGACGAGAGCCGCAAGCGTGAACAGTATCGTTGGATCAGGCAGCCAGGAGGGTGCGCCTTCCTGTGCGATGACGACGGCCAGAAACGTAACTCCCCAGGCACGCAGCGCGGCCAATTCCCAGGTATGGACGGTGTACGCGGCAATCCAACCCATCGCGGCCCGATTACGGAACACCGGCCGGAAATCAAGCAACCGTCGCTGTGCGGCGGGCGCCTGGCGCGGCAAGACGGCAGGCATCACCGTTGCGGCAACGAGCATGGCGGCGAACGCCGTTGCAGCGCCGACCAGAAAAGCCGCCTCGGGACCGGCGGCACGGTCGATCAGGCCGGCGATCGCAAAGGAAAGTGATCCTGAAATGCCAACGCCGGCGGCATGCCAGGAGACAGCGCGTGATTGCGCAACACCTTCCAGGGGATCGGTTATCGCCTTGAGGCCCGGCATGTAGGTGCCGGCCCAGCCAATACCGGCGAGGATGCGAAACGCGAATCCCGACCAAAACCCGTCAGCGACCAGCGCAAAGCCGAGATGCGCGATCGCCGTGAGCCCGGTGCCGAACATATAGACCCGTCGCGGCGGGATGCGGTCGGTCAGGGCGACAAGGATCGGCACCATGACGACGTAGGCGGCAAAGAAGATGCCGACCAGCCAACCTGCGTCCGTCTTCGAGAGATCCCAGCGCGCGATGTAACCCGGCAGCAGCGCCGGCAAGGCGAAGGCACCGATTTGCCCCAGCATTTGCGCGGCCACAATCGCCCGCGTGTAGGCATGGCTTCCTGGTGGAAGCCCGCGCAAAACCATGATGCCGATCCTCAGGCAGTCGCCGGCGCCGGTTCGGCGCGGGCTTTGAGCAGGAACAAAGCGAAGAATGCTATCAGGCACAGGCCGGCCGAGATGGCGAGCGATCCCACCCCCATACGGTCGAGCAGCACGCCGAACAGCACCGGCGCAATAGCTTGGGTGGCGCGGGCTGGGGCTCCAAGCAAGCCGGTGCGCAGCCCATAGCCGATCGGCCCGAAGATCGCGAGCGGCACCGTTCCGCGGGCAATGGTGAGAAGGCCATTGCCGGCGCCGTGCAGGACCGCGAAGGTGATCACGGCGCCCGGCCCGAGCAGAGCCAATGTCACGACGCCGAGCGGATGCAGGATCGCCGACAACCGCGCGGAGACGAGCGGATGCACCAGACGCAACGCGCCGAATAGCGGTACAAAGCCCTCGGTATTGCCGCGCCCGACGCGAACCACCGGCAGCCCGCTGTAGACGGCGCGGTGCAACAGATGATGCCGCGCGTTCGAGACGTTCCTGCCATAAGGGGTGAGCCCCTCGACGACGAAGCCGGCGAGCGGTGCCGATTGCAGCATGTGCCCGATCAGCGCGATCAGGTCGACTTCCGCCTCGGGATCGCCGCCGTCGTCGTCGTCCTTGGTGATCGCGACCTTCGGGATCGCCGTATCGAGCAGCCCGCCATCCGGCCCCTTGATCGCAACCGGTACCGTTGCGATGCGCGCGCCGTCGCGGCGCACGCCGTGGATTTCGGCCGGCAGGCGGGTCAGGTTGACCTCCGATCGCCAGGTGTGCTTCGCGGTCGGCAGATAGTGCAGGAGCGGCGGACCGTCGTGGCCGGCGGCGCCCAGAACGCCGCCGTGCCCGCCGGTCGCCACATAGCCGCCCGGCCGCGCATCGGCTTTCTGTACGGCGCGGGCGGCAAAAATGCGCTGCTCCTGAATGAGGACGGCGCCGACACGGTTGCGGCCCTCGTCATCCTCCCACACCCGCGAGGCGATGTAGTCGACGGAATCGACGATGTTCTTCGGGCCGTCGTTGCTGATCATGCCCTGCGGGCGCGCTGGGCGGCATTGCCGCAGATCGGCAGGGTCGAGTCGATGAGAAGATTGAACCAGTAGATCGTCTCCTCGATCCGGGGGCTGCCCTCGGTCCAGATCGCGCCGTCGTATTTGCCGCTCGCCAGGATGCGCTGCACCGCATTGGTCGCGCGGGCGAGGCCCGGCCGCGGCACCGAGGCGGCCAGATGCGCCGGCTTGTACGGGAAGAAATCGGCGCCGCGCCGCTGTGCCCGGCGTGTCCAAGGCGGGTTATTATGCATGGCTGCAACGTCCCGCCTCGGCCCATGCCATGGCCGATGCGCGGCGAGACAAGGACGCCCGGCCGGCGCCCGACCTGGTCGACCGCAACTTCAGCGCGACCGCTCCAAACCAGCTGTGGGTCGCCGATATCACCTATGTGCCGACAGCAGCGGGTTTTCTCTATCTGGCCATCGTGCTCGACGCCTGGAGCCGCAAGATCGTCGGCTGGTCGATGGCGAACCACCTGCGCACCGAGCTGGTGCTGGACGCGATGGCGATGGCAATTGGCCAGCGTCGGCCGAAGGACGTCATCCACCACAGCGACCAAGGCAGCCAGTACACGTCAGTGGCATTCGGCAAGCTGCGGTGAGGCCGGCGTTCGCCCCTCGATGGGATCAGTCGGCGATGCCTATGACAACGCCATGGCCGAGAGCTTCTTTTCCACCCTCGAGGCGGAGCTTCTCAGCCGCCGCCGGTTCGCATCCCAGGCCGAAGCGAGGATGGCCTGCTTCAGCTACATCGAGGGCTGGTACAACCCGGCGCGGCTGCATTCCGGTCTGGGATACAGATCGCCAGCAACCTACGAAGCCGACATGCATGCCATCATGACCGATAACTAAATTGTTAGCCGAGAAACCGTCCACTGAAACGGGTCAACCTCAATCAACCGGGAGGAGCCAAGCGTGCCTGTCCATCCGGTAGAGCGCAAAAGCCCTTCGCAAACCGCTTGGGCCGCTAAGGCCGCCGCGGTGCTGAGACCACCCGGCCGCGGCGCAAGGTCTCGCGCCACAGGATGTAAAGGCCCGAACCGACAACGATCGCGGAACCGATCAGCAGGTCCAGGGTCGCCACGTCCCCCCACACAGCGAAACCGAGGACCGTTGCCCATACCAGCGACAGGTAGTTGAACGGCACCACTGCCGAGGGCGGCGCCAATGACAGCGAGCGCGTCCACCAGAACTGGGCGATTCCGTTACCGACTCCGGCAAGCGCAACCATCAGCACGTCGCCCCAGTGCGGGGCACTGAACCCAAGCGGCAGCAGGCAAGCAGTGCACAAGGTCATGACGCTCATCTGGTAGAACGTCAGCGTCTCGGCCGACTCGCTCATGCTCATGCGGCGGATCCCAATCGCCACGGTCGAAATCAAGACCGCGTTGCCGAGCGCGAACAGCGCGCCGTAAGTCAGCGTGCCGGCGCCGGGATTGGTGATGATTAGGACACCGACAAACCCGACGATCAGCGCCGACCAGCGGTGGATGCCAACCTTCTCTTTCAGGATGACGATCGACAGCAGAGTCGTGAACAGCGGCGCCGCGAAGCCGATCGCCGTCGCCGAGCCGAGCGACAGCACACTGACCGCGAGGAACCAGCACAGCATCGAGCCGAACTGCGATAGCCCGCGCTGCAGATGCTCGCGGTAGCGCCGCGTGCGCAAGACGCCCAACCCGGAGCGTGGCAATACGATCGCCGCAACGGTCAGGAACGCAAACAGGGTGCGTCCGAACGCGACCTCGCCTAGCGGATAGGTCTCAAGTTGCCATTTCACGACCGCATTGCCGCCGGCGAACATCACGGTCGAGCCGACCATGTAGGCGATCCCGAGCGGGACTTGGTTGCGCCGCGCTGCCGCAGCCAGCTCGGCGGCGGTCATCGCGTCGGGCCGATTGGCCGGACATCCATCAGAACCCCTCCCTGATGGCCCCTGATGACAGCGGCATACCTGATAGAGGTCTATGTCGGCAATTCCTCGCCGGCGATCGCCCATCGCTATTCGGTATGGGTGAGCCCGCCTATGCCTATCCCTATTTCGCGTATCGGCTGCGGTCATCGCGGTTGCAACAGGGGCAAAAGGCCGGGCAGCGGCGAATTGACGGCGGCGCGGTGCGCGGTCGGGTGATCGCGGGCTTGGGGCGGGTGCGACAAATCGGATCGGGGTGATCGCGGGACTTCCCAGTAAGAGAGGATCACGATTCTGTGGTGTCCATGACCAGGGTGCCACCAGATGTTGATAGGATTGGTACTGACGAGTTGCGACGCCTGCTGATCGGGGCGCTCGGCAAGGTGGCGGATCTGACGGGGCCGCTTACGGGTGAACGAGGCCACCGTCGCGGTCTTGGCGGCTGCCGTCTCCGCGGCCAGTTCGTCCTCGGTTGCCGAGGCCTCCAACTCTTCCAACTGCAGCTCCAGCTGATCGAGAAGCCGTGCGGTACGCTCCGAATGCGGGCCGTAGCGATCACGGTTGAGCTTCTCGATCTGGAGCTTCAGATGAGCAATGAGAGCCTGGTCATCGGATCGCTGCGCCCGGGCGGTGGCCACCTCGGCGCGCGCCGCGACCAGCGCCACCTTCAGCAATTCGATGTCGTCTGGCAGGGCCTCGGGACCGGCATCCATGATCCCGGATTAGAACATAAAATTAGCGGCCGGAAGTGTTGCTACCACGCGGGAGATCGCCGACGCGGTCCGCGACTTCGAGGATGCGAAAGTAGCCGCCTGGGTGGCGGCTTTCGGCGCAACCCCGCCGCTGACCAAGCCTTTTGCGAAAGATGCCTGTCCACCAACAGGGGCGCTCCTCCCTGCCTTAAGAAACGGCCGGTTCGGGATCACCTTCGGCCGATCGGTTTCCCCGATGCGGGTCCACATCCGTTGGCTCGAACATGACTGAAACGGATATTGGCTTCGATCGCTCGACCGCGTGGCTCGGGCCGGAGCGTAGACTTTCTAAAGAAGCGAGTGCCTCACGCATGACCCGGCCGCAACGCTCGGCGAGTGGTATCAGGCCCTCGCGTAACTGCGCGAGATGTTGCTCGACCGTAAGGCCACGGATCTCGCGGGCCTCTCGGCCGTAGCGATCCCGAAAGCTTGCACTCGGTCCTCGGACACCGAAAAATTCCGCTTCGATCAGGATCGCGAGATTGCCCACCCACCCTTCGATCCGAACGAAATCGTCGTACGCGGCGACGGCGCGGTCGATCAGCATCATCGCCGCAGGACCTGCGCCGTACTCGTCGATGAGCCGGCGCCGAAGGTCGAGCAGCACGACGACGAGGTCCTGATCGATTACACCCTCGGCGCCGAGACGGTCGATCAGGAAAGCGCCATCTTGAAAGCGTGACAAGACCCGCTCGACGTGGTGCTCCCGATCACGCTCGCGTGGATACCAAGGGTGCATCGCCCGTGTAATCGCCGTCGAGTTGTCGCTGAGCGCCCGGAGGATCATCGCCCACTCCAGCCGGCGCTGCTCCTCCCGCTCGTCCGCCGCCGCCTGCCCGGCGATCTGCTCGGGGGTTAGCGCTACCGGTTCAGGCAGGTTATCGGCCGGCTCGTCCTCCAGCGGTGAAAACAGCAGCGGCTCGCGGGTCTTGGTCTCGCTCATGGCAATTCGTCCATCGTCGCGCGCATCTGCCGGATCAGGTCGCGGAGCCGGCTCCGCTCAGCCCGTGCCTCCGCGGTGTAGAACCCGTTGCGCCACCGGCCATTACGATCACCGCGCGGTCCTCCTGGGCTGCGACCCCCGTGCGTGCGGCACCTCCCGTTCGCCATCGCCGGAGCCTGGCAGACGGTCCCGCGCCGTGTCCGTGCGCCGCACCGATGTGCAGCTCGGGCTGACTCAATTCCTCGTAGCCAGAAGGGTCCATGTGGTTGATCGCTCAAATTATCCGCCACCCCCCTTCCCACTCGAAACCGCGCCGACGATGGCTTGGCCGCCGGGCGCGACATAGACGCGCTCCACGACAACCCTTTGGACGGTCGCCTTGCCGCGGTACCGGTTCAGCGCGTCCATTTGAGTGGTAAACAGCACCATCAGCTTGCGTGCTAAGCTCAGGTAAGTCTGGCGTCCTCCCGGGGTTTGCTCGACGTGAATCGCCCGACGGCTCGCATCCATGGCGGCCATGTGCGCGACGATCATCTGGGAGGCGAGCATCGCCTCGATCTCGTCCCGCGGGCCGATCCGGTGGAGGAGCGCCAGGACGAGATTTGCTGTCGCGGCGTCAATGGGCTTTTTGGGATCAGGGTGGAGGGCGTTTACGAGCTGCTCGAAGAGAGCCTCGGCGACGATCTGCTGCGTTGTCCCGAACGCAGCAAGGAACGCCGCGTGGAAATCCTCCAGGTTCGCCGTTTCGTCAAGGATCGGCTCGATAGCCTGACCGGTTACCGTCTCCCTGATTGCGACGCGCGGCGCGGGTACAGAGCGCAGCGGAACCCTGACGGCGGCTTCGGCCACGCCTTGCGAATCGCTCATGATGGCCTCCTCCGGACGATCGGCGCTTCAGGCTCGGTAGACGGGTGGCGTGTGCCTGCCAATGTCACCGGGTCCTTGCCTTCGGCGCTGGGCATGGGGTGATGTTGCAGGTGCTTTGAATGCCATCGCTGCGGTCGGTAGACGAGGCAGTCCCCGCCCGGCACCCGCTCGACGGTGCAGCCCCAGCCACAATCCCAGTCAAGTAGGCAAGCGATCTCGTAAGACAGGGCTTCCACTACCCGCTGCCAATGCTTCGGCGCCGACACGAGCCGCCCCCGGACCGGCCGCGCGATGTATGCGGCGCCGAACTGCTGCCACACGCGCAGGCCGCATCGCTCGGCTTCATCGAGAACCTGCCAAGCAAGAGCATGCCGGGCGCGATCATGGTCCCCCAGGTT
>CAMATN010000147.1 GCA_945861155.1 Rhizobium sp. Q54 | reverse complement strand
TGATCCGGCCAATCGTTTCCACCGTTACCATCCCCGGCCACGCTCCCCGCTACAACCAGAGGGAGCATTCGACGATTCCCGGGGTGGGTCCCTATTCGGCGCTGTTCACCCCAAAAGCCGGGTCACTCTTCCACGCTGTTTTCCAATCGAGTGTCAGCCGCTATGACGAGGCCCGCCACCGTGCCCGGGCGCTCGGCTATGACTACATTCCAAACGAGCAACTGATCTCCCTTCCAATCGAAAGGACCCTGGAGCGGCTGGAGGCGCTCGTCGCGAAGGGGATGGCGCAAGATCCGATCGCCCGAACGGCACTGCTCGGAACCGAGCTGCGGATTTGGCGGAACAGCCGCATCCGTGCAGTCGCGCAATTCGTCAAAGTCGTTGGCGACAAACCGATTACTGAGATAACGGAGAGCGACGGCATCGACTATGCCGAATGGTGGCGCGAGCGCATCGTCGAAGAGGATGGCGCGGCGAAGACCGCGAACAAGGATATCGGCCAGTTGAGCCGGATGCTGAAGGAGATGAGCATCCGCCGCCGCCTCAATCTGCCGGACATTTTCAAGGGGCTGCGGCTTCGCGGCGAAATCGAGAAATCCCGGCAGCCCTATGATCCGGCCTTCATTCAGGGGCGCTTTCTCACAGGCGGTGCGCTCGCCGGCCTCAACGAGGAGGCCCGGCTCGTCCTCCATGTGATGCGCCGGAATCGGCGTAAGCCGTTGTGAGTGCGCGGGATTTATCGTCGAGGCGTGTGCCGGGGTTGCGGCACATGAAAAAGCCCGCGCGAGGCTGTCTATCTCATTGTTTGTTTCTACTGTTATATTTTGGTTGCGGGATAGGATTTGAACCTCTGACCTTCAGGTTATGAGGAATAGATCACACCAAGATATCACCGTTCGGTGACTTATGGGTAGGTCATCGAACGGTGACATATTGACTTGTCACCGTTCGGTGCCATAGTGGTATGTAACCGAATGGTGCCATCATGCTGCTTCGAACCCCCACCGACCTTGGCTCCGCCATCCGCGACCGGCGCCGCCGGCTCAACCTCGACCAGGAGGATCTCGCTAACCAAGTCGGCGTGAGCCGAAAATGGATCATCGATGTCGAGAAAGGAAAGCCGCGCGCCGAAATCGGCCTGATCCTGCGGACGATCGAGGTGCTGGGGGTTCGCCTGTCGCTCGACACCAATGAGATGACACCCGAGGAGACCGCGACGCTCGCCGTCCCCGTGGCTGATATCGACAGGATTATCGAGCGGGCGCGGGACAAGCCTGCATGAGCCCCGAACTTATTGCCGTAACCAATGGCCGCGAGATCGGCCGTGTCGTTCGCGACGGCCGTGGCCGCCTCACTTTTGTCTATGCGGAAGCGTGGCGCAGGGCACGAGGAGCGTATCCGCTGTCGCTCTCCATGCCGCTCGCTGCCGAACATGGCCATCGGCCGATCGAGTCATTCCTCTGGAACCTGCTGCCCGACAACGAAGCGGTGCTCGGCCGCTGGGCGCGCCGTTTTCAGGTATCGGCCCGCAACCCCTTCGCCCTTCTCTCCCACGTCGGGGAGGACTGTGCCGGCGCGGTGCAGTTTGTTCGTTCCGACCGCCTCGATGCGGTGATCGGCGAGGGTCCCGCAACCGTTGACTGGCTCGACGAGGCGGGCATTGCCGAACGCCTTCGGATGCTGCGCGCCGATCATGCCGCTTGGCGAAGCCCGAACGACATCGGGCAATTCAGCCTTGCCGGCGCCCAGCCGAAGACCGCCCTTCTCTACGAGAATGGCCGATGGGGCGTGCCGTCGGGCCGCACGTCCACCACCCATATTCTGAAACCGCCGACCGGCGAATTCGATGGCCATGCCGAGAATGAGCATCTGTGCATGCGCCTCGCTTCGGCGCTCGGCCTGGTTACGGCAGGCTCGCAGGTCAGATGGTTCGCGGACCAGGTCGCCATCGTCATCGAGCGTTACGACCGCGAAAGAACCGAGGCTGGCGCCCTTGTCCGCGTGCACCAGGAAGATTTCTGTCAGGCACTGGCGATCCCGCCAACACGGAAATACGAGAATGAGGGCGGGCCTGGGGCGCGCGCCTGCGCTGAACTGCTGCGAACCTTTTCGGGCCGGCCGCAGGAAGACGTGCGGCGCTTCGTCGACGCGCTGGCCTTCAACTGGCTGATCGGCGGGACCGATGCGCATGCGAAGAACTACGCGCTGCTGATCGGCGCGGAGGGCCGCTCCCGTCTCGCGCCGCTCTACGACATCGCGAGCATCCTGCCATATGATTTCGACGTGCAGCGGGTGCGGCTCGCCATGAAAATCGGCGGCGCGTACCGGCTGCGTGATGTCGGGCCGCGCCAATGGAGCAAGCTCGCTGCCGAGCTTCGGCTAAAAACGGATGAGTTGCTTGAGCGCATTCGAGAGCTGGCCGTTACGCTTCCCGACAAGCTCGCAGACGTGCGCCGGGCCGCGGCAAACGAAGGACTGGACCACCCCCTGATCTCGCGGCTCGCCGATGCCTTGTCGGATCGTGTCCGTCGCTGCCGCGAGGCGATCGACATGGGCACCGCTACCGAGGCACCCGATCACTGATGCCGCCTAGCCGGGAATGCGCGAGAAGCCAGCGGGCAGTGCCACGCATATTCAGGTCAAAGAAATCATGGGGATTCTTCTCACCACGAACTTCGTGGATGCCATGCCAGGCCGCGATGTGGACAATGCTCAAATCCGGCGCGCACCACCGCCGCCGCACCTAATATAAGGCGGCCTTCCGCCGCCTTCGCAATGGGTCACAATTTGGTCGCCCGGGCCAAACCCGACCCGCTCCAGCATCGCGCGCAGAGCTGGGGCCGATCGAACTACGCCATTCTCGATCAGGTCCACGTGCGACAGGTGCCACGCCCTGGCAGATGGCCGCTGCGGGCGCGATTTCGCGCGTCCTCGCCGGTGAGCTCCGGCCGCGTCCGCGTATCGAACCCGTGCGCGCGACCGTCGAGCTGATCCCGCAGATTCTCTCGGTCGACCAGCCCGACCGGCCCTGACCCCGGCACTATCCTGCTTCGGGCAGCGCTTCCAGCAGGAGTTGCCCGAACATCACCATTTCCGGGCTGGTCGCGGCGTAGCGCTCGATCGTTGCGAGGACGCGACGTGTGGCCTCTGCATCTGGCGGCGCGTTGCTTGGGAGACTTGGCAGGCGGGCGACAATCGCCGGCGCCGCTTGCCAGGCAGTGTCGCGAAAGGCGGCGCGGGCGGCGTTCGTCTCCGCCGCGTCAAAGCGCGGACCGAGTTCCGTCGCCAGCCACGCCAGGAAGCTCGGCCAATGCGCGAGCTGGCGATAGAGCGCCGGAACGAAAGGCCTGCCGTCCACCTCGGTGGCGAGTTGCGTCAGCACGGCGCGAATATCGGCCGGTACCGCTGCCGGGTCGACGTTGCCCGGCATCGGGGCAAGCATCGGTGGCGGGTTCCAAGCCTCTGCAAAGCTGGTGCCGCGCGGTATCGCGCCGGTCAGCACCAAGCGCAAACAGCCGCCGGTCATCAGGTTGACCGGCGAGACGCGGACGAAGTTTTCGGCAATGTTGCGAATTGCCGCGAGCCCGTCGGCGTCGACACCCCAGAGCCGCAGCACCGGCATTGACACAGGCGGCAGTGGTGCGATGCGCACTGCACGGGCGAGCCGCCAGCCGGTCTCCGGGATCGCGCCTGATACGATTGCCGGTCGAATGGCAGCCCAGGCCCATTCGAGAACACCGGGCATGGTGGCGAGATAGCGCTGCAACGACGATACGTACGGCACGGCGGAGAAGCGGCGGATCTCGTCATAGATGACCGCGAGTTCGCCCGTCGCCTGGTTTTCCGGCAGTTCCGCGAGCAGATCGGCGGCGGGCACTTCGGGTGGAAGCGTGGCTGCATCGTTCATTCACGCCTCCGCGCGAACCCATCAGCTTGGATGATGGCACATTCTTCACTCATCCAGATTAGCCGCCGAGATTGGCTTCGGGCGGCAGATGCACGAACAGCACGCGGGCCGGGCCACCGATCGTGCGGCTGCGATGGCCGCGGCTGCCGACATCGTCTGCGAGAAACACCTCGCCGCTGCCGCATTGGTGCTTCTTGCCGTCGCTGGTTTCGATTTCGAGCGTGCCGGAAAGCACGAAGAGAAGCTGGCGCCGGGAGGCCGGGTGCCAGTCCTGATAGAGGCCCTCGGGCATCTCCGTCACCATCGTGCTCTGCGCTGGCAACGTTGCGGAGCGGTGAGAAGTATTGCCCCATGCGTCGGCCGACGCATTGTCGATCGGGAGATCGACCTCGACGAATTGCGAGCCGCCGTCGGATGCAGACGCAAAGCGAACGATTTTCATGAGGACCTCCGGATGGCGCGCCGCTCGGCGCTGGTGTAGCTATCGGGCCGCGGTTGCGGCGCTGCGACAGGCTGTGCCACCGCGAGGGAAAGAGTCGAGATGAAACTTGGCGTAGCGCTGCCCTTTATCGATGTCGCCGTCGGCGGCGATCCGGCCGCGATCCGTGAATTTGCGCAGACCGCCGAGGCGATCGGCTACCAGGATTTGGCCGCGCCCGACCATGTCCTCGGCGTCAATGTCGCGAGCCGCCCCGATTGGGGCGACCGCAACACCTCGGCCGATCTCTTCCACGACCCGTTTGTGCTGTTCGGCTTCCTCGCCAGCTGCACCCGGAACATCGAGTTCTCGACCGGCAACGGACCGACCGCAGCCCGGAAGGTGCTTGCGCTGAGCGGCCCTCCGTAGAGTAGGACGCCGCGACCTGCCGACCGATCAGAACGGTGTTCGTCGCAACGAACGCCCATCACGCCGTCAAGAGGGCGGCCAGTTCGGTCGGCATGCTCAGCATCGGGTAGTGGCCGGTGTCAAGCTCGGCCCATTTGGCGCCGAGCCGGTCGGCGGCGCGGCGTTGGTGTGCCTCGCCCGGGTTCTGTGCCTGGCGGCACCAGATCACGCTCGCCTTCCATTGCTGCGACCAGAACGAATCGAGTTTGACCGGTTGGAAGCGGAATGCAATCGGATGCGGCGTATACCGTTCGAGCGCCCAGGTGCGGGTCTTGGGATCGAGGTCGGCGAACAGGCGGGTTGCGACGTCCTCGGGGCTCGGCCGGAGCGTGACCCCATCCGCCACCGACGTCGAGTGGGGCAGGATGTCGGCGACCTTTTCGCCGTCGAACAGGGTCAGCGCATCGACAAAAACGACGCGGCCTATCCGCTCACGCATCAATTCGGCGGCCCGACACGCCACCATGCCGCCATAGCTGGTGCCGACCAGCACGACATCGCTCAAGTCCTCGTAGAATAGCAGCTGCGCGACCTCGTCGGCCTGCGTTTCGGTGGTGATACCGAGACGCATTTGACCCTTGCGCTCGCCGCAACCGTCGAGGCTCGGGGCGTAGACTTGATGCCCGGCAGCGCGCAGCCGCTTCGCGACCGGCTGCCAGATCCAGCCGCCTTGGTTGGAGCCATGCACCAGTACGTATGTCGCCATGATCAATTTCCTCCGGCTAAAAGCTCACTCGTGGAACCATCGGGTCAGCTATATCCGCTGCGCCTCGGTCTGTCGCAATTTCCGCGGGGCCAAGGATTTCGGGGGTCACACTCCAGATCGCGACGGATGGCGATTGACCAAGCGCCTCCGCTGGTCGTGGTCGAGCGAGGCCAAACCCTCCATCGCTAACTTGCCAACCATATCGCTCGGGATCTCGCTCTCGCCCTTCATTCGCGGTCCAACCGAAGACGTTGTCGCGAAGACCAGCGGCGGCACCTCGATCTGACCTATCTTGCCGTGTCCGGACGGGAGCGGGCCGGACGAATTGTCGCGCCGACGCGCGGGCAAGCCGCAGGTTGAGATTGCAGACCTGAACCTGAATTTCGCGATTACACGCGCCGCCGCGATTGCCGTTATGGTGTCGGTGCGCGGCACATCCCGCGCGTGATGCCGCTGGCCCCGGACCGGGGCCTCACTCGTAAATGCCGTCCCCCGTTCCCGGAGATGCACATGAGCGATGTAGCCGCTGTTCTGGATGCCTCAGCTGAGGCGCTCGCCGCGTCGAACCGGTGGCTGCAGCGCTTCGAGGCCGCTCTCCGGTCATGCGACGCCGCCCAGCTGGCGACGCTGTTCGCGCCGGAATGCCACTATCGCGACCTGCTGGCCTTTTCCTGGACGATCCGCCCGTCGCAGGGGGCAGAGGCGATCGCCGGCTTCCTTGCCGGCGCACAACCAACGATCCTTGCGCGGGATTTCGCCGTCGCCGAGGGCCGGACGCCGCCGCGCATCGTGCGCCGGCTTGGCATCGCGGTGATCGAGGCAATCTTCCGGTTCGACACGGCGGTCGGCAGCGGTCTCGGCGTGGTTCGGCTGTTGGCGGACGATCCCGCCCGGGCGTGGGTGCTGATGACCTCGCTCGACCGGATCGAAGGGCATGAGGAAAAGATCGGCGCGAAGCGGCCGAGCGGCGAAGCCTATTCGCGCAATTTCGGTGGCGAGAACTGGCTCGATCAAAGGAAGCGGGCGCGGGTCTATGTCGATCGCGATCCGACGGTTCTGGTCATCGGCGCCGGTCAAAACGGCTTGGCCGTCGCCGCCCGGCTGGTCCAGCTCGACATCGATACGCTGGTCGTCGATACGCATCCACGGGTCGGCGACAATTGGCGCGTCCGTTACCACTCGCTGGCGCTGCACAACCAGATCCACGTCAACCACTTGCCCTACATGCCGTTTCCGCCGAACTGGCCGAAATACATCCCCAAGGACATGCTGGGAAACTGGCTGGAGATGTACGCCGAGGCGATGGAACTCAATTGCTGGACCAGCACCGAATTCGTCAACGGCAGCTACGATGCGGATAACAGCCGCTGGAACGCCACCCTGCGCCGCGCCGACGGCACCGAGCGGGTGATGCACCCGCGGCACATCATCTTCGCCAACGGCACCAGCGGCATCGCTCACCGGCCGGACCTGCCGGGACTGAAGGATTTCGCCGGCGAGGTGATGCATTCGCACGGCTTCAAGAGCGGCGCAGGCTGGGCCCGCAAGAAGGCGCTGGTGCTCGGGACCGGGAACAGCGGCCATGACGTCGCGCAGGATCTGCACAGCCACGGCGTCGATACGACGATCATTCAGCGCGGCTCGACGACCGTCGTCAGCGTCGACCCAAGCGCCAAGCTGAACTATGCCCTCTACGAGGAGGGCCCGCCGCTCGATGATTGCGATCTTCTCGCCACCGCAACGACGTACCCGCTGCTGATCCGCGGCTATCAGGCCGCGGTGGCGCGGATGGCGGAATACGACAAGAAGATGATCGCCGACCTGAAAGCGGTTGGTTTCAAGTACGATCTCGGCGAGGACGGCACCGGCCACCAGATGAAGTATCGCCGTCGCGGTGGCGGTTATTACCTCGATGTCGGCTGTTCGCAGCTGATCATCGATGGCGCGATCGGCCTGCTGCAATTCGACGATATCGAGCGGTTCGTGCCGGAAGGCGCGCTGCTGAAGAATGGTATGGTGAAACCGGCCGAACTATTGGTGCTCGCCACCGGGTACCATCCGCAACAGGAACTGGTACGTCGCCTGCTGGGCCAGGAAATCGCCGATCGGGTCGGCCAGGTCTGGGGCATCGGCGAGGATGGCGAGCTGGCGAACATGTGGAAGCGCACGCCGCAGGACGGGGTGTGGTTCATGGGCGGAGGGCTGGCGCAGTCGCGCATCTATTCAAAGACGGTGGCTCTGCAAATCAAGGCAATCGAGATCGGCCTGATCCGATAGACTTTGCACAATGCTACGCGCCGCCGTGTCCCAGTCAATGGCGACAAAGCTCTCGAACTGGCGACGAGCTCACACTCGATGAGGTCGAGCGAATTGCTATTTGAAGACGGTCAACGTCGCTTGACAGGCGCAGGCCGATGCGTTTCGTATTTGGCGACAGGAGACCTGCGTTCATCAGGCAAAATAAGCCCTCAGCATCACCCGAATCACCGTCTAAATTCGTTTCGTTTCCGGTCAACCTGACAATGTCTGATCACATTATACATCCCCGAAGCGGGGAACTGAGGAGATGACCTTGAGCGACAACCCGATCGGGGCTTCCTATATCTATTTGCTGGAGCCGGAGATTCGCTTTCTGGAGGCCGCCGTCGAGCATCTGATCCCAACCGATGAGCTGGGCCCTGGGGCTCGCGATGCTGGGGTGGTGGTCTATATCGACCGGACATTGGCCAGCACTTGGGGGGTCCACGGCCGCCAATATCGCGGCGGCCCATGGCTGGCGGGCACGCCGCAGCAGGGCTACCAATCGCGCTTCACGCCGCAAGAGGTCTATCGCATCGCGATTCGCGAGATCAACCAGCACTGCAAAGCCGGGTTCGACCGGCCTTTCGCGCAGCTTGCGGGTGACCGACAATTGCACCTGATCGAGCAGTTGGAGAAGGACGAGATCGCGATGCCTTCGCTGTCATCGAAATTCTTCTTCGATCTGCTGTGGCGCAACACCGAGGAGGGGTACTTCGCCGATCCGCTATACGGCGGCAACCGCGACAAAGTGGGTTGGAAGCTGCTCGGATTCCCCGGCGTGCCCTCCGGCCAATACCGCCACCTGGTCACCAGCCATGAGCCGTACTTCGCCGAACCCGTCAGCGTGCTCGACATCCAGACCGGTAAGGTGGCGGTCGATGCGGAAGGCTTTCCGAAGCACGTCATCATCAAGCGCAACGGCAACGGGGAACGCTGAGATGTCGGTTACAAAATTGAAATCTGTCGATGTCGTCGTCGTGGGCAGTGGTGTGGTCGGCTCGATCATGTCCATGGAACTGGCCAGCGCCGGGATGAGCGTCGTGTGCCTGGAGCGCGGCAAGCAGTTCGATATAAACACCGACTTTCAGAAACCCAACGTGTACGACGAACTGAAGTTCGATCGCCATAGCGACATCTTCCAGAACCTGGCGCGCGACACCATTACATTTCGCAACAACGACTCGCAGACGGCGCTGCCGATGCGCGAGATGGGTGCGTTCAAGCCGGGCGAGATGGTCGGTGGCACTGCGGCGCACTGGGGCGGCAATGCACGCCGCTTTTTACCTCATGATTTCGAAATGCGCTCGCGCATTGCCGAACGCTACGGCCAATCGTTCATTCCCGGGGACTGCAATCTGCAGGACTGGGGTGTCACCTGGGACGAGATCGAACCCTATTATGACCAGTTTGAGGAAATCTTCGGCGTCGGCGGCAAGGCCGGCAACCTCGACGGCGAGATCCAGGCAGGCGGCAATCCTCACGAAGGGCCGCGCTCGCGCGAGTATCCAAACCCGCCGACGCGGCGCACGCACGAGGGCGCCCTGTTCGCCGAGGCGGTGAGCTCGCTGGGCTACGTGCCGTTCCAGGGCCCGACCGCGGCGATGACCCAGGACTACCGCAACCTGTACCGCGTACAGATGCTCGAATGCGCGCGCGGCGGCTTCTGCTCGAGCCATGTCTGCGCGCAAGGCGCCAAGGCCAATCCCCTCACGTCGGTGCTGCCCGCGCTCACCCGGCTGCCTAACTTCGAGTTGCGCCCGCTGTGCAACGTATTGCGCGTCAACACCGATTCCACCGGCATGAAGGCCACCGGCGTCACCTATATCGACGCACGCGGCAACGAAGTCGAGCAGCCGGCGGACATCGTGATCCTGGGTGCCTATTGCTTTAGCAACACGCGGCTGCTGCTGCTATCGGGCATCGGCACGCCTTACGATCCGCTCACCGGCAAAGGGGTGGTCGGCCGCAACTACTCCTACCAGCAGGGCGGCTCGGTGCATGTGTTCTTCGACGATCGCGAGTTCAATCCGTTCATCGGCGGCGGCCAGGTCAACACGTCGATCGACGAATTCAACGGTGACCTGATCGACCGCGGACCGCTCGGCTTTATCGGGGGCGCCTATGTCAACACCTCGACGAGCGGCGCGACGCCGATCAAGGGCAAGCGGGTGCCGCCCGGCACGCCGCGTTGGGGCGGCGAATGGAAGAAAGCCGTAGCCCAATACTATCGCCGAAACATGACGATCAGTATTCACGCATCTTGTCTGAGCTATCAGCACAACTACCTCGATCTGGATCCGACCTACAAAGACGCTTACGGCCTGCCGCTGCTGCGCATGACGTTCGACTGGAACGACAACGAGCTGCGCATGATGAAATACCTGAACGAGCGCTGCATCGAGATCGGCCGGGCGCTCAACGGTTCGCGCCTGGGCGGCACGAACAAGGGCACGCATTTCGGTATCACGGGATACCAAAGCACGCACAATGTCGGGGGCGCCGTGATGGGCACCGATCCGTCAACCAGCGCTGTCAATAAATACCTGCAGTCGTGGGACGTTTCAAATCTGTTCGTGGTGGGCGGCAGCGCATTTCCGCAGAACCCCGCGAATGGCCCCACCGAGACGATCGGGATGCTGGCCTGTTGGGCGGCCGATGCGATCAAGGACTACGTTCGCAACCCGGTCTCCTTGGTCTGAACAGTGACGCGAAAACCTGGCAGCCTGAAACCTCCTCGCTACGCGCATTCCACTTCCTGCCGACCTTGTAGAGAAGCAGAACGCGAGGTCCGAGCAACAAATCGAGTGTTGAAAAATCCTGCTATCAGCGCTGTGGAGATCAGCCCGGAGAAAAAACAAAGAAGAACGCCAAATCCACATGGCCTTGTCAGCCAGTTACCGACTTATGGTTTGGCTCTATTAGCAAAACGTAATGATCTGGCGTAGAATGGCCGAAACGCTGGAGGATTGAGGGTATGGAGCGGCGTGCATTTCAGGCATGGCTGTGTGGGGTCGACACGCTGACGGAAGCGCAGAAGGCGCAGGCTGGGGAGGTTCT
>CAMATN010000146.1 GCA_945861155.1 Rhizobium sp. Q54 | reverse complement strand
GAAACAGCGGCCTCGGCGCCGGATAATTCGGTTTCACTTCAGCACGCCGTGCCATGTTGATTTCCCGTTCACTGGTTGCTTCGCAGCGTCTTTGTCGGCCCGTCGCGGCGGCCCGGCCGGCAGCAGCCCGAATAGCCGCAGAAGCGGCGCCGCCTGGGCGCGCGCGATTTCGAGCGAGCGCATCGCCGGGTTCGGTTTCGACGTTCCGGCGGCCGAGCGCACCGTCACGCCCTCTTTTGCGACGATCTCTGCGGCTGCGCGCTCGTTTGCGAGCAGCTCGACCAGCAAAGCGAAACCGCGCGCCGTCGCTGGCGTCAAACCGGCCGCCACGGGCGCTAGTCGAGCCCATTCATCGCGCGCGACAGGCGACAGATGAGCCGGCGCGACGGGGCGGCGGGATTTCATTTTCGGCTCAAAAAAGGTCGGGGTGTCGGGCCGCTCTCACGCGAAGGCCCCCGGCGGTGATGGGCCCCCGATCTCCCCAACATTTGCCCCCCCGGTACCCCCTCGCCGGCCTGCCGCCACGAGGCAAGCTCGGCCCGCGACTTGACGGCGTGACATGTCGGGCACATCGGCTGCCATCGGCTCTCGTCCCAGAATCGGGCGAGCCACCCCTCGGCTTGGTGCCCGTCGCGATGGTCGACCACCGTTGCCGGCTTGCCGCAGCCGGGTGTGATGCAGACCGGGCGCAGCGTCAGGAACCGACGTCGCGATGCTCGCCACCGCGGCGACGCGTACAGCACCGCCCGCTGCTGGTTGCCGCGCTCCATCGCGCTCGGCAGCACGGCGACGCGGGCGGACAGGTCGACACGGCGCAGACCGGTGCCGGGCGATAGGCGGCGGATGACGGTCATCGGTTAAAGACTTCGCGATGCCGCGCCGAGGGCGAGCAGCCGGGCGCGCAAAGTTCGACGGATTGCCGGCAGGATAAACGGTCAGACTCAGCCATCAGCCGTGCCTCGCTGATACGCTCGCGGGGCGCTCCACGGGCGCTCGCGTACGCGTAGGGGGTAGTAGGGGGTTTCGCGGCACAACCGCCGCAGAACCGCCGCACGTTGATTTCGTTGAGGTTTTCGGAACCGCCGCAAACCGCCGCAGAACCGCCGCAGAGAACCGCCGCACAAGCAATATCAATGGGTTGCGAACAACCGCCGCAAACCGCCGCAAGTCAGTCATGCTGACCCTTCCTCTGCTCGCATGAGGCGCGTCCGCTGGTCGCCTTTACGGCCGTAAGGGGCGCTGACGATCTGCCGTGAAGCGAACAGCGCCTGCATGGCGCGCTCGAAATCACCGCGGGCGAACCGCTCGCGATCCGGTCGGGTGCCAAACAATCGCGGCGCGAAATTGCCCGAGCGGCTGGCTGAAGATACCGGCTGCCCCTCGGCGGTTGTCTTGTCGAGCAGATCGAGGAACACCCGCTCGCATGTCCGCCGTTCGATTGATCCGATGATGCCGGTCGGCAGGCTGGTCGAGACGAACACGCCTTCCTTCCAGCGCAGTTCGATCGTCTCGTTGCGCCGTGCCGCGTTCGACTTGCGGCGCGCCAGCACGCGGGCATCGGGATCGGCGGGCTCGGCCTCGCCTTCGGTCTTGGGCGTCGACAAGTAGAGCTGCGAGCGAAAGGTGCCGATCCACGCCGTGCTGCCACTCTCGCCTGATCCGCTGTTCATCCCGGCGCGTGACGGATGGGCGAGCGCGATCACGGCGCCTTGTGTCTCGCGAGCCAACAGCCCAAGGGTCTGCTGCGCGAAGGCGCGCGCCTGACCGCGGTCGTTCTCGTTGCCGCTGAAGATGTCAGCCAAGGTGTCGCTGATGACAAGCTGCGCACCGTGTGTTTGGGCAGTGGATAACAGTTGGTCGAATAGCGGCGTGTGTTTGGGCCGTCCGTCGAATGTCATTAGCGCATTGTCGTGACCAAGCCGCGGCAACCATCGCATTGCACCCAGATCGGCGAAGGTACAATTGTAGTGACGGTTGATGTCCTCTTGGCGCCGCTGCATCTCGTCGAGATCATCCTCGCAGAACTGCAACAGCGAGTTGCACCGCAACACCGGCAGCCCGAGCCATTTGTCACCAATTGCGCACGCGGTCGCGAGCATCTGAGCGAGCAGGGTTTTCCCTTCGCCGCCAGCGCCATAAAGCGCAGTGGCACGGGCCAATGGCACCCAATCCGGCACAAGCCACCGACGCTGCGGTACCGGAATGTCAGCGAGAATTGAAGGGTCAATCGGCGCCAGCGGATCAAGATGGGGATCGCTCGCCGCGCCGTTCGGCTTAGCCGAGCGCTCGCGTGCCGCCTCGTCCTCTGCGCGAAAGAAGTCGTCGGGCGACGGCCCCATGCTCTCGGTCATGCCGCGCTCCTGCGCCAGCCAGCCTCACGAGCCAGGTGCACAAGAGAGCCGAGCGAGATCCGGGTGGGCGGCGATCGCCGATAATTTTTCCACCGCTCAAGGACCGCGTGAGGATCGTACCTCGACGAGCGTGAGCTGAAATCGTCGAAGCTGACGAAACCCAACTCGGAACCACCGCTCGCGGCATAGATGGCGAGCCCGATTCTGTTCCATTCGTCCCATGAGCAGCGATTTGGAATTGCCGCCACGATCTCCTCAAGCCGCAGTTCGGAGGAGGTGAAATCGCGCCGCGGCTTGAGATCGGGCGAGCGCTCGTCGGGAGCCAGCCGGCCGACCCAATGGAACGCGCGGCGGCCGAGGATCGGGTCGGCTTCCCACAACAGGTCCGGCAGATCGTGATAGGGGCGCCGCGCGGCGTGCTCCGAGATGTAGCGCATGGTGACGCAGCCGACTGCCAACCAGCCCATCCGGCGGGTTAGCCCAGCAGCATTTATCTCGGCCGGCGCGACCGTCGCACCGTGCCATTCGCGGCGCTCACCATTGGTGACGCTCGGCGGGATCAACGTGAGGTGCGCGCCCCCGTCGCGGCCGTCGGCTCGAAGCTCGAGCAGCATGGTGCCGTCGAGCGGATCGGCGAAGCTCGCGAACACCGCGCCGGGTGAGCGATAGAGGCGGTGCGCCCGCGGGTTCGATGGCTTGCCGAACTCGGCGGCTGTCGCCGGCAGGTAGATGTCTGCCAGCAACACCGCCTCGCGGCAGTCGAAATCAGCGTCGACGAGATCACCCGACGCTTTGCCGACGCGCATCGCGATGTTGCCGCCGCGGGCGAGGTGCTGCTCCACCTCCGCGGGAGACAGCCGCAGGTCGGCCCAACCCTTATCGCAAGGCACCTTGCTGCCGCGCGCGACGCGCACGAAATGCGCATCGCCGAGCACGATCGGGATCGCGGCGCGGGTCATGCCGCGGCTTCCTGGTCGAGGGCTTCCGGGTGCGCGATTCTGATCAACTCGATAACCGCGGCGCTGAAGCGATCGGATGTTTCCCGGTCGCGCCACTCGGCGACGGGCTCGAATGCCGGCTTGCCATCGGCGCGGATCCGCTGCCGGCGCTCGCGATCAAGCGCCGGGCGGCGCGGCAGCGCAACCCACGGGCCATTTTGCCCGCCGGCGAACACCGGCAAATCGTGCATGCGCAATCCGATCCCAAGCTCGACGCTGGCGAGCCCGGCAAGCCCGGATTTGCCGATCGGCTTGAAGCTAATCAAGCGCATCTGCCGCGGTGCCGGCGTGCCACCGAAACCGACCGCCTCGGCTGCCGACACCGCGGGGCGCTGGCGATTGGAGCGAGCGGCGTTCATGCGCGCCACGCGTCGACGGCGAGCAGTCTTGTGACCGGGTTCCCCTGGCGCAGTTGGTGCAACGGCCAATCGTCGACAAAGAGGAAGCCGTGTTTCCAGAACGCGGCGCGCACGACACCAACCGGCGGGCGTTCGCCAAGCTGCTGCACCGCGGCGCCGTGGTTGAGCGCTTCGACCCAAAGCGCCTCAGCGAGACCGGCCGTCGTTTGGGATACCCGGCGGCCTTCCTCCAGCTGATCGAGGATCTTGTCAGCCTGCCGCCATTGCCGCGGGCTGCCGACGGCGACGATCTCGCGACAAAGCCGCTCGACACGCTCCCGGCGCGACTCAGGCCGCTCGGTAAGCGACCTCCGGGCTTGCCGCGGCGGCTTCCGAATGCTATCGGCTCCCGTGTTGATGCTGTTTTCGAGATCGCCGCTCTCTGCCCGGGGGCGGCTTTCTCGTTTTGGCGCCTTGCCGGGCGGCGCTCGCCCCGATGCGGGCCGCGGCATCAATCGGCCCCATCAGGCGAGAGCCGATCGAGGGCGTCGGCTTCAGCGAAGGCCGCCGCCGCCTGTTTCCGAAGTTCAGCGCCAATCTCCGCGCTGGTTGCTGCCGGACGGTGCCGGGCGATGAGCGTGCACAGCTCGCCGGTCGGCTTTTCCCAATGCTCGCGAATCAATTCGGCGAGCGTCGGGGTCCAGGACGCCACAGGAGCGGGGCGCATCTAAGCCGCCTCGCCATCCAGCAGCCTATTCAACGCTGCCTTGGGCACCCTGAGCAGGCGCCCCAACCTGATTGTTGGAATCGACCCATCCCGAGCAGCCGCATATGCAGCATCTTTTCCGATACCGAGAGCCTTCCCCGCTTCCGGAACGGAGACGGTCCGGCACTCCATGTCTGCTCCCTTGGCCATCTGTGCCTTCCTCTTAGGGTTCTGAACCGGCACAGAACATACCCGAAGCGACGCTTGCGCACAAGCGAGTTCTATGCATGTATAGAACCTGCGAAAGCCTACGGAGCCAGCTATGACCGCATCAGCACGGAACAAGGGAGGGCGTCCGCGCCGGCGTGAGCCAGAGCCTGGCGAGCGAGTCTCGCTTGGGTTGCGAGTTACGCCAGATCTTAAGAACAAGCTTGATGCCGCGGCAAAAGCGGCGGGGCGCAGCCAAAGCCAGGAAGCTGAATTGCGGCTCGAAAATTCTTTCCGAGGCGAGCGCTACCTCGATGAGGCGATGGAGCTGGCTTATGGCCGGCAACCATCCGCCTTGCTCGCGATCATTGCCCACGTCATGGACGATGCGGGCAAATTCGGCGGCTTCGATGCTGCCGGGACAGCCGAAGGCGCCACCGATTGGCTCAGAATTCCCGATGCCGTCGAACAGGCAAAGCAAGCGATTTGCGAAGTCTTGAGCGCCTTTCAGCCCGAAGGATACCAGCCGCCCGATTTTCGGATCGAACTTCCGCCCGGCTTTGGACCGGCTGCAGGAATGCCGTCGCGCGGCGTTGGGTTCGCGCGCGGCGCCCTGGAAGCGATCAAAAACCCCGACCGCGGCGGCACGATCGGAGAATGGGCTCGCCCGATACGCGAGAAGTTGGGCGATCTCGCATCGAAACTAAGCATCGATGACGCGGCGATCATGGTCTCGGCCATCGCGCCGCCTCATCAGCCTTCCCAACCTATGGCCAGCGCCGCTCTGCTGCTCACCAAGAGGAAGGGGCAATCGAAATGACCGGCCACATCCGCGCCCGCTCGCCGGGCTCCTGGGAACTGCGCTATTTCCTCGGCACCGACCCGGCCACCGGCAAGCGGAAATACGCAACCGCGACAGTGCGCGGCGGTCGCAAGGATGCCGACAAAGAGTTGCGCCGCCTCCTGCGCACCGTCGACACCGGCGATTATGTCGACCCCGCCAAGATCACGGTTCGCGAATGGTTGGCAACTTGGCTCGCCGCCGTCCGAGACGAGATCGCACCCAAGACGCACGAGCGCTATTCCGAGATCGTCAACAACTTCCTGGCTCCGGCGCTCGGCAATCTACCGCTCGCCAAGCTGGCGCCGGTTCATGTGCAAAAAGCTTACAGCGATTGGTCTACCAGCGGCCGGCGCGATGGCAAACCGGGCGGGCTCGCGCCCCAGAGCCGCCGGCATTTTCATCGCATCCTAAGCGCCGCGCTTGGGCGCGCCGTCGAACAACAGCTCATTGCTCGAAATCCCTGTGACGTGTTCCGCAAACGGCTACCCAAGGTCGAGCGCCGGGAAATGACCGCGCTCACAGCCGAGCAGTCGCAACGGCTGCTCGATGCGATCCGGCACACCCGCGTTTACTGGCCCGTGCTGATCGCCCTTGCGACCGGCGCCCGCCGCGGCGAGATCCTGGCCCTCCGATGGAAGAACATGGGCGACAGCACCGGGACCGCGCGCATCGTCGAGAGCCTGGAACAGACAAAAGCCGGGTTGCGGTTCAAGCCGCCGAAAAGCGGCAAGGGGCGGGCGATCACCCTCCCCTCTTTCGCGATTGATGAATTGCGACGGTGGAAACGGGAACAGGCTGAGGAACTGCTAAAGCTCGGGGTTCGGCAAACCGGCGACACGCTCGTATGCGCCCGTGCTGATGGCGAACCGATGCAGCCGCGCAGCCTCACGCACGAATTCACGGTCCTCATGGCTCGGATAAAGGATCTTCCGCGGGCGCGCCTCCATGACCTTCGCCACAGCCACGCAACCCAGCTCTTGGTTGCGGGGGTCCATCCCAAGATCGCGCAAGAGCGCCTCGGCCATTCGACGGTCAGCATCACGCTGGACCTGTACAGCCACGTCACGGCGACGATGCAAGAAGACGCGGCGGCCCGGATCGACGCGGCGTTTCGGAGTGCTAAAATAGGGCCGCAGAGCGGTTGAATAGCAAACCGAGTAGCAAAGCCCTATATTCGGACGGATCGGATCTGAGAGAAAGTATATAGATCAAAGCGATGGATGGGTGGCCGAGCGGTTTAAGGCACCGGTCTTGAAAACCGGCGGGGGCGCAAGCTCCCCGTGGGTTCGAATCCCACCCCATCCGCCACTGCCGGCGCTGGCCGCTTGGCGACAGCCCGCGCGATCGAACATTTAAGGCGCGCACGTTTGGTCCGATTTTGTTCTGATGGGGTATCAAGCGCTGCGCGAGCGGTAGGCGGCCGGTTTCAATTGGTGTGTCGGGATACCAGTTTTTTTCAATTACTTAGGACAAGACCGGAGCGGGAAGCGGCGTCACGTCAGCCGCTGGCGGCAATGTGAGCAACATCGCACGGTTCGCCTCAGCGCATGGCGGTCCTTAGGGGAGAGCGAATGGGTTACGCGAACCACAGCGTCTGGATCGATCGCGATTCCGGCTTTTTCGACGTGCAGGTCGATTACACGATCCCGGCCTATTACGATCCCGAGACCGGCGAAGTTTTCAGCGACACTTCGTGGACGGCGACCTATGGCGTCGTCGGCAATCCGAGCGGTGGCACCAGCGGCTGGGGTGGCGAATCGGAAGCGGTGACGATCAATCTGGGTTTCGAACCCGGCGAGGAGGTCGTCAACACCAGATTTACCTTCAGCGCGCAAAGCCAGTTCAGCGCCGACTCGGTCTACTTCGAGTTAAATATACTATCCGCTGCTTACGCGACTGGCGATAAGACGGTCGATGCCACCGGTGGTGTAGATATTGTCATCACCGGCTCGGGCGATGATTTTATCCGCGGATTCGAAGGCAACGATACTCTCGATGCCGGAGACGGCAACGATATCGTGGACGGCGGCGACGGCGCCGACACGATCAATGGCGGCAACGGCGATGACACGCTGATCGGTGGCGCGGGCGACGACTATTACACGGTCGGCGCGATCGGCGATGCGATCGTCGAGGAAGCGGACGGTGGCTACGACACCGTTCTCGCCTCGGTAAGCTATTCGCTCGCTCCGTTTGTCGAGCAGCTTGTGCTGAACGGCATCGCTCCGCTCGATGGCGCCGGCAACAGCCTCGACAACCGCCTTCATGGCAACGGCTATGTGAACAATCTCGAAGGTCTCGACGGCAACGACCTGATCTACGGTTACGAAGGCGACGACACGCTCGGCGGCGGCGCCGGCAACGACCTGCTCGACGGCGGCCTGGGCGACGATCGGATGGAGGGGAATGGGGGCGACGACATCTATATTGTTGATTCGATCGGCGATGCGGTCGTCGAGGCCGCCGGAGACGGCGTCGACACGGTTCGCGTCGCCGGTCTCGCCAGCTATACGCTCGGCGCGGAAGTTGAGAACCTGAATTTGCTTTGGGGTGCCGATTTCCGCGGCACCGGCAACGGATTGGCGAATACGCTAATCGGCGGAACCGGCAACGACACGCTGATCGGGCGCGGCGGCGACGACAGCCTGCAGGGCGGCGACGGCAATGATTTCCTGGTGGGGGGCGCCGCCGCGGACCGGCTTGACGGCGGGGCCGGTTCGGACTGGGCGAGCTATGCCAACGCCTCGCGGGGCATCTCGCTGAACCTCGCCACCGGCGGCACCAGGGGCGACGCCGCCGGCGACAGTTTCATCGGTATCGAGCGGGTGCTGGGCAGCGCTTTCGACGATTTGATCATCGGCGACGCCGCGGCGAACCTGCTGGTCGGCGGCGCCGGCGACGACCGTATTCGCGGCGGAGCGGGTCGCGATGTGCTGGTCGGGGGAGAGGGTGCCGACGAACTGCACGACGGGGCCGGCGACAACACCGTCGGCTATATCGGTTCGGTCGGGGCGGTCACGGTCAATCTGGCGACCCAGACCGTCTCGGGCGGCGATGCCGAGGGCGACAGCATCTACGGCTTCGACCACGCCGGCGGCGGCGGCGGTGACGATTTCCTGACCGGCAACAGCGCCGCAAATCACCTGTTCGGCGGCGCCGGCGACGATCGTATCGATGGCGGGTACGGCGACGACACGATCGAAGGGGGCGCCGGAGCCGACCTGCTGTTCGGCGACCAGGGCAGCAACTGGTTGAGTTACGCCGGTTCGAGCGCGGGCGTCACGATCGATTTGGCGACGGGCTTGGCGGCCGGCGGCGACGCCGAGGGCGATTCGTATCAGGGATTTGAACAGGTCCTCGGCAGTTCCTACGCCGACACCATCACCGGCGGCCCGCGCGATTGCACGCTGTCCGGCGGCGATGGCGACGACACGATCGACGGCGGCGACGGCAACGACACGATTGAGGGCGGCGGTGGCGCGGACCTGATGGACGGCGGCGCCGGCATCGACACGCTAAACTATGCCGGGTCTCCAGGCTGGGTTTCAGTCTCGCTGCGTGACGGCGTTGGTTACGGCGTTGATGGGTATGGCGATCAATTTTCTAATTTCGAGAATCTGATCGGCAGCAGCATCGGCGATGCGCTCTACGGCGACGATCTTGCCAACGGCATCGATGGCGGGGCGGGCGGCGATTATATCCACGGCGGCGGCGGCGACGATTTGCTGACCGGTGGCGACGGCGACGACGTCTTTTATTTCAATGCCGATTCCGGCCGCGACACCATTCTCGACTTTGTTGCCGGAAACGAGTTCGAGGATTTGATCCAGCTCGGCTTGGGGTTCGACTTTGATACCTTGTCAGAAGTCATGGCCATCGCGACCCAATCGGGACCGGATACGATCCTGACCTTCACTCCCGACGCGCGGCTGACGCTGGTCGGCGTCAACATGGGCGCGCTCCTGGCAACCGATTTCTATTTCGAATAACCGCTCGCCGGCCGGCGCGCGCCAAAATGCGTTACCGCACCGGGAGCGCGGGCATTGTCCGCGCCCCCGGATTGACCGGCGATGGCGCGGTCAACCCGCCAGCAACAGCCGGGTCAGCTCGTCGGGCGTGCTCAGCATCGGGTAATGGCCGGTATCGAGCTCGGCCCAGGTGCCGCCGAGCTTTTCGGCGGCGCGGCGCTGATGCGCTTCGCCCGGGTTGGGCGCCTGGCGGCACCAGATCACCGAGGTCGGCCATTTTTGCGACCAGAACGATTGGAGCCTGACCGGCTCGTTGTAGATCCCGATCGGGTGCTGCGTATAACGCTCGAGCGCCCAGGCGCGGGTCTCGGGCTCGAGATCAGCGAACAGCCGATTGGCGGCGTCTTCGCGTGAGGGGCCGGCGGTCACGCCGCTTTCCTGCGCCGTCGAGCGGGTCACGATGTCGCGGATCTTCTCGCCGTCGAGCAATGCCAGCGCATCGACGAACACAAGGCGGCTGATGCGGTCGCGCATCAATTCGGCGACCCGGCACACCACCATGCCGCCCGAACTGGTGCCGACCAGCACGACTTCCTTCAGATCCTCATAAAACAGCAGCTGCGCGACCTCGTCGGCCTGGGTTTCGGTGGTGATGCCGGCGCGCACTTGGCTTTTGCGCTCGGCGCAGCCGTCGAGGCTCGGCGCGTAGACCTTGTGGCCGACGGCGCGCAACCGGTCCGCCACCTTCTGCCAGATCCAGCCGCCCTGATAGGAGCCGTGCACCAATACGAAATTCGTCATTTTTCGGTCCCTCTATTAGATTTTTGCCATTCAGCGCCCCCTCTTTGTCATACCGGCGAAGGCCGGTACCCATTGACCCGCCGCACGAGCGGTCGAGAAATGGATCCCGGCCTCCGCCGGGATGACAACGGGCGGGCTCAATTGCCGCCGGTTACGTCGATCGTGACGCCGGTCACGAAATCGGCGTCGCTGGATGCCAGAAAGCAGATCACCTTGGCCTGGTCTTCCGCCTCGGCGACGCGGCGCAACGGCGTGCGGTCGATTTCGGCCTGCTGATCCTCCGGGCTCGACTGGTCCCAGCGCGGCCGGATGCGCTCGGTCAGGGTGCGGCTCGGCGCGATCGCGTTGATGTTGATGCCGTGCGGGCCGAGTTCGAAGGCGAGCTTCCGGGTGAAGGCGATGATGCCCCCTTTCGCCGCGGCATAGGCGCTGCTGCTCGAAATACTGAGGCCCCGTCCGGCGATCGACGACAGATTGACGATCTTGCCGCTGCCCTGCGTCTTCATGACCGGGACGACGGCATGAGTGAACAGGAACGTGCCGCTGAGGTTGAAGTCGATCAGCTTCTGCCAATCGACAAAGCTCAATTCGTCCACGGTGCCGCCGGGCTTCGCGACGATCGTGCTGCCGCCGACCGCGTTGACCAGGATGTCGATTTTCCCGAACTCGCGCGCGATCGAGGCCACGGTCGCATCGACATCGCCGGCGTCGAGCGCGTTGCACAGGCGGCGATGGGCCCGCCCGCCGGCCTCGCCGATCTGCGCGACGGTGCGGTCGAGCCGCTCCTCGTTGTTGTCGACCGCGACGACGATGCCGCC
>CAMATN010000145.1 GCA_945861155.1 Rhizobium sp. Q54 | reverse complement strand
CGACCGATTCGGCGTCGAGATGGTTGGTCGGCTCGTCGAGCAGCAACAGGTCCGGGCGCTGCAACAATAGCCGGCACAGCGCGACCCGGCGCCGCTCGCCGCCCGACAGGGTCGCGACCGACGCTTCACCCGGCGGGCAGCGCAGCGCGTCCATCGCGATCTCGACCGTGCGGTCGAGTTCCCAGGCGTCGGCGTGGTCGATCTTTTCCTGCAAATCGCCCTGCTCGGCGATCAGCTCGTCCATCTCCTCGGGCAAAAGTTCTTCGGCAAAGCGGGCGTTGACCGCCTCGAAACGGTCGAGCAGCGCCTTCGTCTCGGCCAGCCCCTCGACGACGTTGCCGAACACGTCCTTGTCCGGGTCGAGCGCCGGCTCCTGCGGCAGAAACCCGACCCGGACGCCGTCGGCGGCCCACGCTTCGCCCGAAAATTCCTTCTCGCCGCCCGCCATGATGCGCAAGAGCGTCGACTTGCCGGAGCCGTTGAGGCCGAGCACGCCAATCTTCGCGCCGGGCAGAAAGGACAGCCAGATGTCCCGCAGCACCTCGCGGCCGCCGGCATAGGTCTTGCCCAGTCCCTTCATCACGTAGATGTACTGGTAGGCGGCCATTGGGGGATTTTCACAAAAAGCTGGAGGGTGTCGGGGCGTAAAGAGACAGTGGCGGCGCGTCAAGCCGATTCTGACGGCTCGACACAAGGCGACGTCGAGGCGATGCGCTCGCGGTGTCGCTCATGCGATGCGGATGCAACCCCGGCGCTTGCCGGCGCGTCGGGCAGCGGCTACCGTCGCGCGCCCGGTTGGATAGGATGTCGGCGGCATGAGAGCAGTGTTCTGGCTTATCGATACCTTGATCGACATTTACATCTGGCTGTTGATCGGGCAGGCGATCCTCAGCTGGCTGCTCGCATTCGGCGTCGTCAACCGGCACAATCGCGGCGTCGCCGTGATCGGCGATTTCCTGTATCGGGTAACCGAACCGGCGTTGCGCCCGATCCGCTCCTTCCTGCCCAATTTCGGCGGGATCGACGTGTCGCCGGTGGTCCTCATTCTGCTCCTGATGTTCTTGCGGCGCCTGATTATCCAAGACCTTGCCCCCAGCCTTCTCTAGGGACACGCCGGCGCTTTTTGGCGAGACGCCGGTCATCGCGGTCGCCGAGGGGGTCCGCGTCTCGATCCGGCTGACCCCGCGCGGCCGCGCCGATCGCGTGGAGGGCATCGTCCGCGCCGCCGACGGGACGGTCGCGGTAAAGGTCTCGGTCACCGCGCCGCCGGCGGAGGGGCTCGCCAACGACGCGCTGATGCAGCTGCTGGCGCGGGAATGGCACGTCGCGCGGCGCGACCTCGCGATCGTCGGCGGGCTCAAGAGCCGCAACAAGATTGTGCAGGTCGGCGGCGACGGGGCGGCGCTGGCGAAGCGGCTGGCCGATGCATTTGCCGCGCTGGCGGGGTCGTGACAAGGTCGTGACAGGCGGCCGGGCCTTCCCGTAAGCTTCAACTGGCGCCGCGACCGTGCCCACGCCCAAGAGACCGGCTGCAATACCATCGCGCGTCCTTCGAGACGCCCGCGTTGCGGGCTCCTCAGGATGAGGTTATGGTATTGATGGCATTGAGAAAGAGCCTCATCCTGAGGAGACTGCGAAAGCGGTCGTCTCGAAGGACGCACGGTGCCGATCCCTGTGGTCGCCGATAGCTTCACAAGCTCAGGAGGAACGCCATGCTGTTGCCGCTGCAGGGACGCCGGATCGCTTATGATCTCGTCGGCGCCGAGGACGCCCCGACAATCTGCATCACCCATTCGCTCGCCTCCGACGGCGGCAGCTGGGCCGAGCAGGTGCCGGCGCTGCTCGACGGCGGGTTCCGCGTGCTGCGGCTCGACATGCGCGGGCATGGCGGCAGCGACCCCGTAAGCGGCGACTACACGATGGCGGCGCTCGCCGACGATGTTGCGCAGGTCCTGGCGGCGCTGGCGATCCCGCGGGTGCATTACCTCGGACTGTCGATCGGCGGGATGATCGGCCAAGCCTTTGCGCTGGCGCATGGCGAGCGGCTGATCTCGGCGATGTGGTGCGACACCGTGCCGGCAAGCCCAAGCGGTGGCGCCGACATCTGGGCGCAGCGCATCAGCACCGTGCGGGGCGCCAATTCGCTGGCGCCGCTCGCCGACGTGACGGTCGAGCGCTGGCTGACCGAATCGTTCAAGGAGACGCATCCCGGCCGCTGGCAGCAGATCCGCGACACGGTCGTCGGCACGACCCCGGCGGGCTATCTCGGCTGCTGCGCCGCGATCCTCGATTTCGATTTCGTGCCGCGCCTGCCGTCGGTGCGGGTGCCGACCCTCGTGGTCTGCGGCGCCGACGACGCCGGCACCCCGGCCAGCGAAAACCGCCGGCTCGCCGGCCTCGTGCCGGGCGCGCGCTACGAGGAGATGGCGCAGTGCCGCCATTTCCCCAATGTCGAGCGCCCGGCCGAATTCAACCGCATCATGACGGGCTGGCTCGAAGCGCACAAACGCGCGCGGTGAGGTAAAGCCGTGAATCATGCGTGTCATTGTCCGATCCCTTGCGAGCGCATCGCCTAACACTTATGTTGCGAAATGAAGCCGAGCGAGTTCCGGCGATGGCTGGCAAGGCAGGGCTGCACCTTCGAGACGCATAAGGGCGGCAGCGGCCATGTCACCGTCATCATCGGCACCCGCCGGTCGCAGCTGCCGATGCACGGCAGTAAAATGGATCTCGGTTCGGGGCTCGTCGCCAAGATCAAGAAGGACCTCGGTCTCGATTAGGATGAGAGATACCAAATGTATCCCGTTGTTCTTGAACCCGACGACAACGGAACATGGCTGGTGACTTGTCCCGATCTTCCTGAAGTGACCAGCTGGGGCGAGGACGAAGAGGACGCGTTACGTCGTGTCGCCGACGCGATCGAGGAGGCGCTCGCGGCGCGAATGGCGAATCGCGAACCGGTTCCAGAGCCGTCTAAAAGGCAGGCTACGACCGCCTCGACCGGTCGTCGCAAACTGAATTTGCCAATTGCTGCGAAACCCAAGCCCGCAGCTCGAATCGTGACCTTGCCGGCGCTCACCGAAGCAAAGGTGGCGCTCTATCAAGCGGCATACGGCGCTGGACTTAGTAAGGCCGAACTCGGCCGGCGTTTAGGGTGGCATGCTCCTCAGATCGAACGCCTGTTCGATCTCAACCATCATTCCAGGATCGAGCAGATTGAGCAGGCGCTACGCGTGCTCGGCAAGCGGATTGTTATCGGCGTACACGACGCCGCCTGAGCCTCATCGCCCGTCGCGGCGGGCGATGAGGCGCAGGCGCAATGCGTTGAGCTTGATGAAGCCCTCGGCGTCGCGCTGGTCGTAGACCTGGTCTTCCTCGAAGGTGACGTGCGCCTGGCTGTAGAGGCTGTTCGGCGATTGCCGGCCGACGACCCGCGCCAAACCCTTGTAGAGCTTGAGCCGGACCCGGCCCTCGACCTTTTCCTGGCTGTTGTCTACGAGCGCTTGCAGCATCTCGCGCTCCGGGGCGAACCAGAAGCCGTTATAGACCAGCTCGGCATAGCGCGGCATCAGCTCGTCCTTTAGATGCATCGCGCCGCGGTCGAGTGTCAGGCTTTCGATGCCGCGATGCGCCGCGTGCAGGATCGTCCCGCCCGGCGTCTCGTACACCCCGCGCGATTTCATGCCGACAAAGCGGTTCTCGACCAAATCGAGCCGGCCGATGCCGTGCTTGCCGCCGAGTTCGTTGAGGCGCGTCAGCAGCGCCGCCGGCGACAGCGCGGCGCCATCGACCGCGACCGGATCGCCGCGCCGGAAATCAACCTCGACATATTGCGGCTCGTCCGGTGCCTGTTCCGGCGCGACGGTGCGGCTGTAGACATATTCCTCGGGCTCGACCCACGGGTCTTCCAGCGCCTTGCCCTCGGCCGAGATGTGCAACAGATTGGCGTCGACCGAAAACGGCGCCTCGCCGCGCTTGTCGCGGGCGATCGGGATCTGGTGCCGGTCGGCGTAATCGATCAGCGTCGTGCGCGAGGTCAACTCCCATTCGCGCCACGGCGCGATGACCCGGATCTCGGGCGCCAGCGCGTAATAGCTCAATTCGAAGCGGACCTGGTCGTTGCCCTTGCCGGTCGCGCCGTGCACCACCGCGTCGGCGCCCACCTGTCGGGCGATCTCGATCTGGCGCTTGGCGATCAGCGGCCGCGCGATCGAGGTGCCGAGCAGATAGGCGCCCTCGTAGAGCGCGTTGGCGCGGAACATCGGAAAGACGAAATCGCGGACGAACTCCTCGCGCAGATCGTCGACAAAGATCTCGCGGACCCCGAGCAATTCGGCCTTTTTGCGAGCCGGCTCCAATTCCTCGCCTTGGCCCAGATCGGCGGTAAAGGTGACGATTTCACAGCGATAGACCTCCTGCAGCCAGCGCAGGATTACCGAGGTGTCGAGCCCGCCCGAATAGGCCAGCACGATTTTTTTTACCTCGCCCCGTTTTACCGTGTCGGCCATGCCGGACCCCGCTTCACCGATTCCATAAACTTGTGTCATTGCGAGCGGAGCGAAGCAATCTCGTGCAACCATGGCCAGCCCCATCGAGATTGCTTCGTCGCGCTCGCGCGCTCCTCGCAATGACACGTCCGTTGGCGTCGGCGTGTGCTCTGATCTCAGCCGACGCGGCGCTCGATAAACGCGACGGCCGCGTCCAATGCCCCAAATCGGGCGAGATCCTCGTGCCCGGCCTCGGGAGCGATCCAGCGCTCCTTGGGTTCCGGCGCCGCGGCGAACAGCGCCTGGCCCAGGCGGGCCGGCACGACCCGGTCGCGGCCGCCGAGCACGATGAGGATCGGCGCGGTGACGGCGCCGATGCGCGACAGCGAATCGAAGCGGTCCCAGATCAAGAGGGCGGCGGGCACAAACGGATAGTGATACTGGGCGGCGGCGGCGACGCTGGTGAACGGCGCTTCGAGGATCAGGGCGGCGATTTCGCGCTCCGCCGCCATCCGCACCGCGACTCCCGAGCCGAGCGATTCGCCGTATAAAACGAGGCGTGGGCCGGCGATCCCCTCGCCTTCCAGGAAATCAAGAGCGGCCCGCGCATCGTCGTAGAGGCCGGCCTCGGTCGGCGCGCCGGGATTGCCGCCGTAACCGCGATATTCGACCATCAACACGCCGTAGCCGTCGCGCGCGAAGCGCTGCAAGCGGTCGGCCCGGTAGCCGGCATGCCCGGCATTGCCGTGAAAATACGCGATCACCGGCCGGCCGTCGCGCGGCGCCAGATACCACGACGACAGCGACAACCCGTCCGCCGTCCGCAGCGTGACCTCGCGCAGCCCGGGTTGCGCAAACCCGGCAAGCTCGGGCCGAGACCTGTCCGGGACATAGAGCAACTGGCGCTGAAACACATATAGAAGGGCCAGCACCGCGACATAGGCGACGAGCGGGATGCCGACGAGCCATATCAGCATTTGAGCGACGCGGCGGAGGGACAACGATCGCGGTTCAGGCGGACGGAGCCGGCGCGGGAGCGGTGCGGCGCGCCCGGACGCTCTCCGATTTGAGCTGGCCGCAGGCCGCGAGGATGTCGCGGCCGCGCGGCGTGCGCACCGGCGCGGAGTACCCGGCGGCAAACATGATGTCGGAGAACGCCGCGATCACCGCGTCGGTCGGGCATTCATAGGGCGCGCCGGGCCACGGGTTGAACGGGATCAGATTGACCTTGGCCGGGATGCCCTGCAGCAGCCGCACCAGTTCGCGCGCGTCGGCCGGGCTGTCGTTCACCCCTTTCAGCATCACGTATTCGAATGTGATGCGCCGGGCATTGCTCGACCCGGGATAGGTGCGGCAGGCCCCGAGCAATTCGGCGATCGGATATTTGCGGTTGAGCGGCACCAGCCGGTCGCGCAGTTCGTCGGTGACGGCGTGCAGCGACACCGCGAGGTTGACCCCGAGCTCGGCGCCGCAGCGCGCGATGGCCGGCACTACCCCCGCGGTCGACAGCGTGATCTTGCGACGCGAGATCGACAGCCCTTCGGGGTCCATCGCGATCTTCAGCGCCGCCGCGACATTCTCGTAATTGTAGAGCGGCTCGCCCATCCCCATCAGCACGATGTTGGTCAGCTGCCGGTCCTCGCCGACGGGGGTTGCGGGGCTGGTGGCGCTCGCGGGTTTGGGCCATTCGCCGAGCGCGTCGCGCGCCACCATGATCTGGGCGACGATCTCGGCGGATGTGAGATTGCGCACGAGGCGCTGCGTGCCGGTATGGCAGAAACTGCAGGTCAGCGTGCAGCCGACCTGCGAGGACACGCACAGCGTGCCGCGGTCGCTTTCGGGGATGTGGACGGTCTCGACCTCCTGCCCATCGCCGAACCGCAGCAGCCATTTGCGCGTCCCGTCGGCCGAGGCGAGCGCGCTCGATATCGCCGGCCGGCCCAGTTCGTAAGTGGCGGCGAGACGCTCGCGAAAGCCCTTCGCCAGATTGCTCATCGCGGCAAAATCGGTGACGCCGCGATGATAGATCCAGTGCCACAGTTGACGCGCGCGAAACGGCTCGGCCCCCGATTCGGCCATCTCCGCCGCAAGCTCGGCGCGCCCGATGCCCACCAGGTTGCGGCGCGGTTCGGACAAGGGGTCGGACAAGGGGCCAGACTGTGACATGCCGGGTATATGGGAGCGCGAAACCGTTCCGGAAAATTCAGTTTCCCGCCGGGCGCGGTTTGGGGCGGGCGCGCGGTCGCTTCGGCGCGGGGTTGTCGTCGCGTTTGACGCCGCACGCCTTGTCGATCAGGGCGAGCGATTGGGCAAAACCGGCAAGCGAATAGGTGTCGGTCGTCGCCTTGCCTTTCTGCGGGGTACCCTTGACGACGGCGCTCTTGCCCTTGGCGAGCGTCGCGACGATCGTGCGGTCAAGCTCGGCCGTTCTCGCCCAGGCGCTGTCGTCCTTGGTGAAGAGGTCGAATTTTTTGTCGCCGATACCGAGCGCGACCTCGCTGCCTTCCTTGAGCGGATAGCCTTCGACAAAGCTGACCACATTGGTGATGTTTTCGGTCGGCCGATGCGTCACCATCGCCACCGGCGGCTTGCGCGCGACACCGGCCGAATCGCTCTTCTGCGGCTGGCCGACAAGATAGCACACCCGGCCCGTCTTATCGCGCGAGGCATAGGCCGACCAGGCGCCCGCTGTACCGAGGGCATCGGTCGTCGTTCCCGGTTGGCCGGCGGGAGCGGCGGCGGGCGGCTGCTTCGCGGGCCGCGCAGGCTGCGCCTGCGTCTGCGGCGGCAGAGCCAGCGTGAGCGCCGCTATCGACAGCGCGCCGACCATGCCAAATGCGATCCTGCTCATCTGCCCACCATATCGCCAGCCGGCCGGGAATGCCACGGCGGCAATGGCTTGCCCGGTCGGCCTCTACCCACGCGCCGCGAAACCGGGCACAATGGCGCGGCAATGAGCGCGATTACGATCCGACCCGCGCGACCCGGCGACGCAAGCCGCATCGCGCGCCTCGATGTCGAGATCTGGCAAGCCACCTATGCCGGCATACTGGCGACGCCCTTTCTCGTCGGCTTGTCGGCGCCGCGGCGCGAGCGTGGCTGGGCCGGCGTCATCGAGCGCGAACCGCGCGACGTGCGGGTCGCCGTCGACGACGACGGTGACATTCTGGGCTTCGGCAGTTGCGGGCGCGGCCGCGACAAGGCCGAGTTCGCCGGCGAGGTCTTTACCCTCTACGTCGCCCCGGACTGGCAGAACCAGGGGATCGGCCGGCGGCTGTTGCTGGCGCTGTTCGAGCGCCTGGTTGCGCAGGGCTGCGGTTCGGCGATCATCTGGGTGCTGCGCGACAATCCCGCCCGGTTTTTTTACCAGCGCCTCGGCGGGAGCGACGTGCGCCACCGGGTTTTCACCGTCGGCGGCAAGCCGATCGAGGCCGCCGGGTATGCCTGGCGCGACCTGCCGCGCTTCCTCGGCACGGCGGCCCAGGCCGACGGCCGCCCGGAGCCTTGATTCTTTCTGTCATTGCGAGCGAAGCGACGCAATCTCGATGGTTCGAGGCACTACAGCACGAGATTGCCGCGTCGCTGCGCTCCTCGCAATGACAGTTTCTATTTGAGCGCCGGCACGGGCGCGGTCTTGCCGTCAGGCCCGGCGCCTTCCTGCCAGCGCCCGGCCTTTTTCAGCGCGTCGGCGACTTCGGGCGGCATGTATTTCTCGTCGTGTTTGGCAAGGACGCTGGTCGCGGCGAAAACTCCGTCCGGCCGCAGCCTCCCCTCGGCGACGACACCCTGCCCTTCGCGGAACAGATCCGGCAGCAACCCGACATAGACGACCGAGATATCGGTTTTGCCGTCGGTGACGCGGAAACCGACGCCGCGGCCGTCTGCGTGACGCTCCAGGCTTTGCTGCTCAACAAGGCCGCCGATGCGGATGCGGCGCTCGGGACCGATCGCCTTCGCGGCGAGGTCGCTCGGGCTGTAGAAAAACACCAGATTGTCGTTGAACGCGACCAGCACCATCGCGGTCGCCGCGCCAAGCAGCGACAGCCCCACCCCGAGCGCGAGCAGCCGGCGCCGCTTGCGGGTCATTGGCGAGGCATGTCGGCAGGTGTCTGCAGGCGGGCGAGCGCCGCGCCGCTCCGCCGGTGCCGCCGCCACGACTGGAACGCCAGCCCGCCCAGCACCGCCGCCGCCAAGCCATAGGCCGGCCAGACGAACCCCCCATACCCGCCCATCATCAGCCAGCCGGCGACCTGATCCATGATTCCAGCCTAGCGCAGAACCGGGCGGGCGGCGGGCATCGCCGCATCGCCACGCTCGCCTGTTGGACGATGGCGGGGCGGCGCCGGCTGGCCGTGGAGGCGCAGGGCCTCTGCCTTGCGCTCGTTGAGGAGCGTGCGCATCCGCAATAGCAGCAGCCAGCCGAACAGCAGCCCGAACCCGACCGCCATCACGAGCAGCGGCATCAGCAGCGACAGCGCGATCGACGGGCCGGAGAGACGCACGACGCTGGCCGGCTGATGCAGCGTGTTCCACCAATCGACCGAGAACTTGATGATCGGCAGGTTGACGATGCCGACCAACGCCAGCAGCGACCCGGCGCGCGCGCCGCGGCTGCGATCGTCGAACGCGTTCACCAGCGCGATATACCCGACATAAAGAAAAAGCAGCACCAGGACCGAGGTCAGCCGCGCGTCCCACACCCACCACGCACCCCACATCGGCCGGCCCCAGAGCGAGCCCGTCGCCAGGCACACCAGCGTAAACGCGGCGCCGACCGGGGCTGCGGCCTGCGCCGCGATCTCGGCGAGCGGGTGGCGCGACACCAGCGCGACGGCGCTCGCAACCGCGACGAACAGATAGACCGACAGCGCCATCCAGGCCGCGGGCACATGGATGAACATGATCCGGACGGTCTCGCCCTGCTGATAATCGGGCGGCGCGATCGCCAGCGACCAGACCAGACCCAGCGCGAGAACGCCCGCCGCCGCGCCTCCGAGCCACGGCAGCGTCGCACCGCTCAGGCGCATGAAGCGCGCCGGGTTGGCAAAGCGGGTCAGCATCGCGGCGCCTTTCTCGACCGTACTCTGGCGCATTTTTACCGCAAATACGGCGCGGCTGACAGCGCCCCTCACGTCGCGCCGACATCGCGCGGGACGGCCTGGCCCGGGACCGTCCTAATCGAGCGCCTGGCGCAGCGCCGCGGCGGTCGCGAGCGGCGCGAGCGGCAAGGCCGCCAGCGTCACCGCGCCGAGCAACATGAGATGGGCGCGCGCACCTTCGGCGGCGAGCATCGCCTCGACCGCGCCGGCGCCAAAGATCAGCGGCGGCAGGTAAAGCGGCAGCGCCAGCAGCGAGACGAGCACGCCCGGGCGCCGGGCGCCCAAGGTCAGCGCCGCCGCGATCGCGCCGAGCAGGCTCAACGCCGGCGTCCCGAGCAACAGCCCCAGCATCAGCACCGGGATCGCCGCCGGGTCGAGACCGACGAACGCCGCCAGCAGCGGAGAGATCAGGGTCACCGGCAACCCGGTCGTCACCCAATGCGCCGCGACCTTGGCGAAGACCGCGAGTTCGAGCGGCATCGCCGACAGCGCGATCAGGTCAAGCCCGCCATCGGCATGGTCGGACGCGAACAGCCGGTCGAGGCTAAGCACCGCCGCCAGCAACGCCGCCACCCAGACGATGCCGGCGCCGATCCGGCCGAGCAATTCGGGTTCCGGCCCGACGCCGAACGGGAACAGCAGCACGACCAGCACGAAGAACCCGACGACGAGCCCGACCTCGCCCCCTTGCCGCAGCGACAGCCTGATGTCGCGGCGAAACAGGCCGAGCCATCCCGCCATCACGCTGGCGCCATTATCGCTGGCGCCATTACCAAAGGGCCGCGAGCGCGTCGTCCGGCGATGCGGTGAAATCGTCAAGCGCGATCACCGCGGCGCCGTCCATCGCAATCGGCTGATGGGTGGCAAGCGCCACCCGCCCGCCCGCCGCGCGGTGTTCGGCAATGGCCGCCGCGAGCCGGGCCTCGCCGTCGCCGTCGAGCGCGGCGGCCGGCTCATCGAGCAGCCAGAGCGGCCCCGGCGCGGCGACGAGCCGGGCCAGCGCCAGACGCCGCCGCTGCCCCGCCGACAGCCAGCGGCACGGCCAATCGGCCACCGCGCCAAGCCCGAACGCCTCCAGCGCCGCGTCGATCGCGGGCCCCCCCGGGTTGCGCCAGGCCGGGCCGCGCAAGGCGGCCCAAAAGCACAGCATCTCGCGCGAGGTCAGCGCCGGCTTGGTCGCGTCGAGGTGCCCGACATAGTGGATTCGGGCGCGATACCGCGCGATATCGACGCCGACCGGGACCCCGCCCCACAAGAGCCGCCCCGCTTCCGGTGCGAGCAGCGTGGCCAGCACGCGCAGCAGGCTCGACTTGCCGCTGCCATTGCGTCCCATCAATACCAGCGCGCCGCCCGCCGGCAGCCGGCAATCGAGCCCGGCGAAGACCAGCCGCCCGCCGCGCCGGCACGCCAGCCCCTCGCCGACGAGATCGCCCTCGATATCTCCGCCGGAATCTGCTTTGGCGGCGAGATCGCTTTCCACCTGTTTCATCCCCCACATATCGTCCCGGCGAAGGAGGCTGTAATCAAATTGCCGATGGCTGGATAGAAGCCGTGCGTCCTTCGAGACGCGCCCTTGGGGCGCTCCTCAGGATGACGTTCTTTCTCAATGCCATCAAATACATACCGTCATCCTGAGGAGGTCGCGAAG
>CAMATN010000144.1 GCA_945861155.1 Rhizobium sp. Q54 | reverse complement strand
TCGTCCCGGCGAAAGCCGGGACCCATTTATCGGCGATCGAGACGCTTGCACCATGGGTCCCGGCTTTCGCCGGGACGACAACTCTTTTTGCGAGAACGACAGGCATGCAATCGCCCGACCCTGCGACCGCGCCAAACCCGCATTTGCAGGCTCGCCCCGAGTGGCTGGCATTGCGCCGGGAAGAAATCCTCGACCCCGATTTGCCGATCGTCGACCCGCACCATCATCTGGTCGATCGCGACAATACCGGCCGCTATCTGCTCCCGGAATTGCTGGCCGACACCGATACCGGCCACAACATTGTCGCGACGGTCTATCTCGAATGGCTGTCGATGTACCGCGCGGGCGGCCCGCCCGAAATGCGCCCGGTCGGCGAAGTCGAGTTCGCCAATGGGGTCGCGGCGATGGCGGCCTCGGGCGCCTACGGCAAGACCCGGGTCTGCGCCGGCATTGTCGGCTATGCCGATCTGATGCTCGGCGCGTCGGTCGAGCCGGTGCTCGAGGCGATGATCATGGCGGGCGGCGGGCGGTTTCGCGGCATCCGCTACATCTCCGCCTCGCACCCGGACGATGCGGCGCGCGGCTCCTCGGTCAACCGCCCGGCCGGCCTGCTGCTGGAGCCGAAGCTGCGCGAGGGGTTTGCCCGGCTGCACCCGCTCGGCCTCAGCTTCGACGCGTGGATGTACCATACCCAGCTCGGCGACCTCCTCGATCTGGCGCGCGCGTTTCCCGAGACGCCGATCGTCCTCAACCACATCGGCGGCGCGATCGGCATCGGGCCCTATGCCGGGCGGCGCGACGAGGTCTTTGCCGAATGGCGCGCGCGCATCGAGGAACTGGCGCGTTGCCCGAACGTGCATGTCAAGCTCGGCGGGCTCGGCATGAGGCTGTTTGGCTTCGACGTGCACGAGGGCGCGATGCCGCCGGGCTCGGAACAGCTCGCCGCCGCCTGGCGCCCCTATATCGAGATCTGCATCGCCGCCTTCGGGGCGAATCGCGCGATGTTCGAGAGCAATTTCCCGGTCGACAAGGGCAGCGGCGGCTATCACGTGTTCTGGAACGCGTTCAAGCGCCTGGCCGCGGGCTGTTCGACGGCCGAGAAAGCGGCGCTGTTCGCCGGCGCCGCCACCCGATTCTACCGGCTCGACTGACGCCTGATCCGACAACGCGCCAGGCTTTCCCGACCCGCAGCCAGAAGCGAGCCAAGTCCGCACGCGATCCGGGCAAAAGCTGAGCGCGCCCACATCTTTGGTTCGTTGGTAAATCGCGGCGGCGCATGGCGGCCGGATTAACCTTATTGCCGCGATGCCGAGGCTTGCATCGTCAACCTGTTCCAATTTATCCTAAATGAGGACGTTTAATTAAATAAAGTCGGCTCGCATGGGGGAATAGTACGGCGAGCGCGTCTTTGCCGGGGGACACGAATGGCACATTTACCGCCCGACCGGCTCCGCGACGAGCCGCCGCGATCCTTCTGCCGGCCGCCGTCGCCGGGCGCCAGCAACGAGAGCCTGTCATGAGCACCTGGACCAATGGGAGCGGGGGCGATTGGAGCGTCGGCTCGAACTGGTCGCCCAGCGGGGTGCCCGGATCGCCCGATGACGTGCTGATCGACCTTTTCGGGACGCCCTACATCGTCACGATCAATTTCGCCCAGTCGGCGCAGTCGCTGACGCTCAACAGCACCGACGCCACCGTTCAACTGAACAATTCGCTGACGATCGGCACGACGCTCACCCTGAACGCCGGCGCCTTCAACCTCAACAGCACCGGGACGATCGTCGGTGGGACGATCATCGGCACCGGGATGGTGTTTCAGGGCGGCACGCTGTCGGGTGTCACCTACGAGGACGCTCTCGACCTGTCGGCGGCCGGCGCACGGGTCAACGTCAGCAACGGCATTACCCTGACCGGCGCGGGCGGCAGCGGGTCGGGCAACATCCTGCTGACCGGCAACGGCAGCGACATCTATTTCCGAGGCAACCAGACCTTCGACAACGCGACCGTCAGCATCGGCGGGAGTTCCAGCACCGCCGCCATCAACCAGACCGGAACCGCCACGACGCTGACCCTGGGCCCGAACCTGGCGATCACCCATGCCGGGAAATATGCCCAGATCTATGGGCTGCGCGGCGTCGTCGTTAATGCCGGCACGATCGACGCCGGGTTCAGCGGCGGCACCTTTTTGCTCGACGGCGGCACCTTTATCAACCAGGGGCTGATCAGCGTTTCGAACGGCGATAAGCTCAACGCCTCGTTCCGCCTGACATTCGCCAATCAGGGAACGATCGCGCTCGCCACCGGCGGCGAATTGCATTTCGCCGGCAGGGTCAGCCAGACCGATCCCTCCAGAAGCATCGGATACATCAGCAACACCGGCGGCACGGTCTTCATCGATGGCACGCTCGACAATGCCGGGGGCGTGCTGACGACCGGCATCGGCGGGATCGGGGCGGTGGCGCTGCCCGGGCTTATTGCCGGCGGCACGGTGAACGGCTCCGGGATGGTGTTCCAGGACGGCACTCTCTCCGGGGTGACCTATGCCGGCACGCTCGACTTGTCGGCGAGCGGCGCGAAAGTGAACATCAGGAACGGCATCAGCCTGGTCGGCGCGGGCGGCAGCGGGCCGGGAAGCGTGCTGCTGACCGGCAACAACAGCGGGATGTACTTCTACAATTCGCTGACCCTCGATGCGGCGTCGTTCAGCATCGGTGGGGCGTCGAGCTACGCCAGGTTGGTGCAGGAAGGCGGCGGCGGCACGCTGAACCTGGGACCCGACCTGACGATCATCCATGCCGGCTCGCGGGCGCAGCTCTACATCGCGAACTACAATTCGATCGTCAACGCCGGTTTGATCGACGCCGGGTTGAGCAGCGGTCGATTTTTGATCTATGGCGACGGCGCCTTTACCAATACGGGGGCGATCAGCGTCTCCAACGGCGATGTTTTTCGGGTCAGCTCCTATGGCGGGTTCGCCAACCAGGGGTCGATCACGCTGGCGAGCGGGGCGAGGCTCGAACTCGCGACCGCGCTGACCACGGCCGAAATCGGCGCGGTGACGAATACCGGCGGTACGATCTCGATCCAGCGCACGCTCGACAACACAGGCAGCGTGCTCGCGACCGGACCCGCCGGGCTTGGCACGGTGGCGATCAACGCCGGCCAGATCGTCGGCGGCACGATCACCGGCTCCGGGATGCAGTTCTTCGGCGGCGGGATGTCGGGCGTGACCTTTGTCGGCCCGCTCGATTTGTCGGCGAACGGCGCCGGGACGGCGATCAGCAACGGCATCACCCTGGTCGGGGCGGGCGGCAGCGGCCCGGGAAGCGTGCAGGTGACCGGCAACCTCAGCACTCTCACCTTCACCGGGACGCAGAGCCTCGACAACGCGTCCATCGCCATCGGCGGGAGCACCGCCTACAGCTTCCTGCGGCCGGCCGGCGGGACGGTGAGCCTGGGGCCCAGCCTGTCGATCACGCAAACGGGGCTGTATGCCGCGTTCTATCTCGCGGGGGCAGGTAGGATCGTCAATGCCGGCACAATCGATGCCGGGGCGAGCGGCGGTCGTTTCAACATCTACGGCACTGGCGGCTTAACCAACCTGGGCACTATCGGCGTCTCTAACGGCGATACCTTTCTCGTCGGCTCGACGGTAACCGGCACCGGCACCTTCACGGTCAACGGCAACGCCTACCTGTCGATGTCGCGCGATGTTGCCATCGGACAGACGATCGATTTTGGCGGCTCCGCGGGACATCTCGTGCTCAACCAGCCGAGCACGTTCGACGCCGGCGTGATCGGCTTCGAGAATGGTGACACGATCGATTTCCAGGCGATCGGGCTGGCGGTCTCCTACACCTTCTCGGGCGGCATCCTGGCATTGTACAACGTCGGCGGGGCGCAGATCGCCGATGTGTCGCTGTCGACGCCGGTCACCAACCCGGTTTTCACTCTGGCCACCGACGGCAGCACCGGCACGCTGCTCGGCATATCACCAAGCAGCGCGGGGATCGTCTACAGCGGCACGTACACGAGCGGCATCGTCCTCAGCAACCCGACGACCCAGATTCCGGCGACCGTCACGTCGGGCGGGTACGTGATCAACAACACTGCCCTCTATAACGGCGACGCGGTCTATGGCACCAATGCCGCCGCCTGGACCCTCAGCAATTACGGCACCATCAACGCAACGGCGGCGTACGCGGACGGGATCGATCTGGTGGCGGGCGGCTTTGTCGCCAATCAGGCCGGGGCGCTGATCGCCGGCAGCCTTCGTGGTGTCGTGATCGGAAATGCGCCCGGGACGATCGCCAATGACGGCACGATCTCGGGGGCGGCCGGCTATGGCATCTATTTCGGCGCCGGCGGAACCGTCAGCAACAGCGGCCTCGTCACCGGGGCGACCGATGTCGTGTTGATCCGCACCGCGGCCGCGATGGTCGCCAATTCCGGAACGATCGTCGGCACCGCCGGCCCGGGCATTTGGCTCGCCGAGGGCGGTACCGTCATCAACGATGGCCTCGTCACCGGCTCGGGCGATGTTGTTTTTACCGGCTATGCCGGCGGCGTCGTCGCCAATTCCGGCACGATCGCGAATACCGGCGCTTCCGGCGATGGTGTGTGTCTGGATGGCGGCGGCCTCGTCACCAATGCCCTGACCGGGATCATCATCGGGGCCGATATCGGCATCGAAAGCCAGAATGCCGCCGGCACCGTCGTAAACCTCGGCACGATCACCGCTACCGGCACGTACAGCACCGGAATTTGGCTGATCAACGGCGGCGCGGTCACCAACGGCCAGAGCGGGTCGGCCGGCGGACTGATAACCGGTGGGGCCGACGGCGTCGTGATCGGCACCTATGCCGACGGCGACGGAACCCTGATCAATCACGGCACAATCGACGGCCCTAACCTGGCGGTCTGGCTGGCAGCCGGCGGCCTGGTGGCGAATTATGGCACGCTCGCCAGTTTGGGGACGTACGGCGATGGCGTTGCGATTTCGACGAGCGCCGGCACGGTGGTCAATGCCGGTGTGATCGTTGCCAACAATCTGGGCGTCTGGATGCAGGCCGGCGGTCAGGTGATCAATGGCCCGGGGGGCGCTGCCGCGGCGTCGATTACCGGCGTTACCAATGGCATCGTCATCGCCGGGGGTAGCGGCGCGGTCGCCAATTACGGCACGATCGGGGCATCCGGAACTTATGGGGCCAGCATCTTTCTGGCGGATGGCGGCAGCGTTACCAACGAGGCGAGCGGGTCGATCATCGGCGCCTCGAACGCGGTGGCGATCTTTTTCGCGCCCGGCGCCGTCACCAATCTCGGCACCATCGCGGCCATCGGCAGCGCCGGCTATGGCGCCGTCCTGAGCGACGGCGGCATCGTTATCAATTACGGCTCGATACTGGAGGCCGGGACCAGCGGCGCTGGAATCCGCGTCGGCGCCGGCGGTTATGTCGCCAACCGTCAGGGCGCGATCATCGAGGGCGCCGATGGCGTTCAGATTTTGGGCGGCACGGGCACCCTCGCCAACCTCGGCACCATCGCCACCGGGACCCCGGCGGGTTACGGCGTCGGCGTCGTCCTTGCGGCGGGTACCGTCGGCAACGGCGCCGATGCGGTGACCGATGCGTTGATCGCCGGTGCGGCCATCGGAGTCCGGATCTATGCCGGCGCCGGCGCCGTCACCAATTACGGCACGATCGCGGCCGGGACCTATTCGGCCGTCGCGCTCCAATCGGGCGGCAGCGTCACCAACCGGCCGGGCGGCCTGATCGAGGGCGGCGGCGACGGTGTCGCAATCGGTTACGGCGCCGGCAATGTGACCAATCTCGGGACGATAATCGGGATTGCCGAACGGGGCGTCGTGTTGGGTGAGGGCGGGACCGTCGAGAACGGCACGAGCGGCGCCGGTGGCGCAGCGATCACGGGCGGCCAGGTCGGCGTCCTGCTGCACTCCGGCGGCACCGTCATCAACGGCCAACCCGGCTCTTCCGCCGCCTCGATTGACGGCGGGTATTACGGTGTGCGCGCGGTCTACGCGGCAGCGGACGTGACCAATTACGGCACGATCGCGGGGACTGTCGCGGCCGGGATTTTCCTCCGTGAGGGCGGCACCGTCGGCAATGCCGGCGGCGCGCTGGTCACCAGCTTGAACCTGGGGATCACGATCTACGGCGCTATCGGCACGCTCGACAATGCAGGTACGGTACATGGCGGCAACCTCGCGGTCTATCTGGGCGCGGGCGGCACGGTCACCAACCAGCAGAGCGGGGTGATCGACGGCAGCGGCGGGGTGGGGATCGGCGGCCTGGGCACGGTCCTCAATCTCGGTACGATCACCGGCACGGCGAGCCATTTCGGCCCCGGGGTGCTCCTTGACGGCGGCGGCGTCGCGAACGGCGCGAGCGGCGTGACCGATGCGTTGATCGCCGGCATCCATCGCGGGGTCGAAATCTACAGCGCCGCCGGCACCGTCACCAATTACGGCACGATCGTCGCCAGCCACATCTATTCGCCCGCCATCAACCTCCAGTCGGGCGGCGTCGTCGGCAACCGGCAGAGCGGCCTGATCGAGGGCGGCGGCGACGGAATCGTGATCGGCGACGGCGTGGGGACAGTGACCAATCTGGGCACGATCGCCGGCATCGCCGACGTCGGTGTCATATTGGGTGCGGGCGGCACGATCGATAACGGAGCGAGCGGTTTCGGGAATGCCGCGATCACCGGCGGTTCGGTCGGCATCTGGCTGTTCAATGAACCGGCCGGCATCAGCAATTACGGGACGGTCAACGGGGGATATGCCGGAATCCGCGGCGAGGCGGGCGGCAGTATCGCCAACAGCGGTGTCATCGCCGGCGTACAATTTGGCGCCGATGTGGGCGGCGCGGCAGGGGCGGTCGTCAATTCGGGCACGATCGCGACAACCGGCGCGAGCGGCATCGGGCTGCGCCTCTTATCCGGCGGTTCAATCGACAATGCCGGCACAATCACTGGCGCTAATTTAGGGCTCTATCTGGGCTCGGGAGGTTCTGTCACTAACCGGCCGAGCGGGGCGATCGAGGGCGGCGACGGGGTGAGGATCAACCTTGGCCTCGGCACGGTCGCCAATCTTGGCACGATCACCGGCACCGCGAGCCAATACGGCGTCGGCGTCTACCTGGCGCAAGGCGGCAGCGTTGTCAACGGCGCGAGCGGAGTGACCGATGCATTAATCACCGGCTCGCGACGCGCGGCGGCGATTTACGACGCCGCCGGTACTGTCACCAATTACGGGACGATTGTCGCGACGCAGGCATTTGTCGCAAGCGTCCACCTGGACGCAGGCGGCATCGTCACGAACCAGCAGGGTGGCCTGATTCAGGGCGCTGCCTCGGGGATCGAAATCAACAATGCAGGGACGTTAATTAATCTCGGCACGATCGTCGCGACCTACGATGTGGCTGTCAATATCAACTATGGAACGGTCACGAATGGCACGAGCGGTTTGGCCACTGCGCAGATCATTGGAGACAATGTCGGCATCGCTGGCTATGGCCACATCATCAATTACGGCACGGTGAGCGGCAGGCTGTTTGGTGGCATCTTCGGCGGAGCTGGTACCATCGCCAATAGCGGCGTTATCGTGGGCGGGGGCTTCGGTGCCCTTCTCCAGGGAGCGGCAACGACGGTCGTTAACTCGGGCACGATCGCGGCGACCGGCACCGACGGGATCGGACTCCAGCTGTACTCGGTGGGCGGCTGGATCGACAATGCTGGCATTATCGAGGGAACTCGCAACGGCGTGTACCTCCGTCACGTCGCCGCGAACGTCACGAATCGCGGCTCGATCATTGGCTACACCGGCCTTCAAACGTCCGACGCCGGGTCCGTGATCAACTACGGCGCGATTACCGGAATTGGCGCCACATACGGCGCTGGTGTCTATATGGTCGGGCCCGGCGGCCTGGTGTCGAATTACGGCACGATCGGCGCGGCGGGCAGCGATGCCGTAGGCGTCATGCTGCGTGGCGGCGGCTCGATTGAAAACGGCGCGCTGTCCGGGACGGCGGGATCGATTAGCGGCGGCCATTACGGCGTCTATGTCGGCGGCGCGGGCGGCACGGTGACCAATTCGGGCACGATCGCGGGCGGCGATGCCGGTGTGGTCCTGCGCGGCACGGTCGAGGTGGCGGTCAATTACGGACTGATCGTCGGAACCGGCGCTGCCGCTATCGGGGTGGCGACGTACGCCGGGAGCACCCTGACCAATGCCGGGACGATTGCGGGCGGCGGCATGGCGGTTGCGTTCGGCGGCGGCGACGACCGGCTGATCGTCGATCCGGGGGGGGGTGTTTTCGGGGAATGTCGATGGCGGCGCCAGCGGCAACGATGTCCTGCAGCTCGCGAACGGGGCGGGCAGCGGGACGATCGACGGCCTGGGCACGAGCTTTGCCGAATTCGAGCAGATCGCGGTTGATTCCGGAGCGGTGTGGCAGGTTACCGGTCCGAGCACGCTCGATGCCGATACGACCGTCGCGAATGCCGGGATACTGACCTTCGACGACAGCCTCTTCAACGACGGCAACATCGATATCGCGGGCGGCGCGACGCTGGCATTCGCCGGCGTGGTGCTCGGCGGCGGCAACATCGATTTCGCCGGTCCGGGCGGGACGCTCGCGATCGGCGGAACGCTGATGGCGAATACGATCAGCGGGTTCGACCCGGGCGACACGATCGAACTGACCGGGTTCAGTGGCGACAGCGCGACGCTCGGGCCCGACAACCTGCTGACCATCAGCGGCGGTGGCGTCACCTACGCATTGCAGTTCGATTTGCTGCAGGATTTTTCAGGCGAGGTCTTCTCGGTCGCGGATGACGGCACGGGCGGCACGATCGTCACTGTCGCCAACTCCAGCGGCCCGCCGGTCGTGTCGTCCGGCGGCATTTTCGTCATATCATCCGGGATCACCGAGAGCGGCATCACGATTCTTGCCGGCGGTACGTTGATCGTTGAGTCCGGCGGCACCGCACTGAACACGCTGAACAGCGGCAGCGAAACCGTCAGCGCCGGCGGCAGCGATATCGGCGGCACGATCGCCAACGGCGGGGCCCAGGATTTGTTCGGCATCGCCAGCGGCACCGTGATCCTCGACGGCGGCAGCCAGACCGTCGAAGCAAGCGGCCATGCCGTCGGCACCGTACTCTCCGATCCGGCGGTTCAGACCGTGTTCGGCTCGGCCGATGGGACGGTCGTCAGCGTCGGCGACTTCCAGATCGTCGGGGCGGGCGGTGTCGCCAGCGCCACCGTCGTCAGCAGCGGCGGCATCCAGGCCGTGTCGGCCGGCGGGGTCGCGAATGCCGCCATTATCAGCGGCGGCGGCACCCAGAACGTCTTCGACGGCGGGCTGACCAACGGTACGACCATCCTTGGCGGCGGCGTCGAAGAACTTTTTTCCGGGGCGGTGGCTATCGGGACCGTCGTCAGCAGCGGCGGCAGCGAGGTCGTCACCTCCGGCGGCACCGCGATCGGCATCGAACTGGATGGCGGGACGCTCGCCGTGGCCGAAGGCGCGGTGATCAGCGGGACGATAATTTTCGACGATATCGGCGGAATACTTCAGATCGATGGAACAACCATGCCGACGGCGACCATCTCCGGGATCGATCCGGGCGACACGATCGATCTGCGGTCGCTGGCATGGAGCCCGACGAATTCGGCCAGCTACAGCGACAACACGCTGACCGTCACGGGTGGCGGCACGATCGAGACCCTGACGGTCGTCGGGGTTGCCGCGGGCACCCAATTCGCGGTGTCCAGCGACGGCTTGGGCGGCACGCTCGTGACGGCGGTATTCGGCGGCGCGACGGCCAGCACCGAGTGGACCAATTCGTCGGGCGGCGATTGGACGGTTGCCGGCAACTGGTCGGACGGCGTGCCGACATCGCTCGTCGACGCAACCCTCGGCGCGCTGCCGTCGTTCTATACCGTCACGCTGACCGGGAACGGTGCGGCGGAGTCGCTGACGCTCGAGAGCTTTTACGTCGCGCTCAACATATCGACAGCCAGCGGGGGTTCGTCGGCAAACCTTGCCATCGCCGATGATCTGAGCAATGCCGGCACGCTACGGGTCGACGCGTCCGGCGCCGGCGGCAGCACCGTCACGGTCGGCGGTGTGCTGATCAACACCAGCTACCTATACATCGGCAACGCCGGTTTGTCGGCGGCCGCGACGGTGAGTGCCGACGCCCTGTCCAATACCGGCACGATCCAGCTCTATGGCGGTACCGGCACCAATACCGGCCAGGCGACGCTCGACATCGCCGCTTCGGCGCCGAATGTGCTGACCGGCAACATCTATTTGTTCGGTCACGCCGTTCTCCAATTCGGCAGCGGCAGCTTCAACGCCATCAGCGCGACCGCAAGCCTGTCGCTGAGCGGGCCGAACGCATTCGTCGCCAGTGCCGCCAGCCCCAACAGCAATAGCGCGCTGAGCTTGCTGGCGAGCAATGCCGGCACGCTGACGCTGGACAGCGGCGCCGTGGTCGCAATCACGGGCGATCTCGCCAACAACGGAACTCTGCGGGTCGATTACAGCACCGGCGGCGGCAGCGTGCTGGCGATCGGAGGCGTGTTCTCCAATACCGGCACGCTCTATGCCGGGGCGAGCAACTGGGCGGCGCCGACCACGATCAGCGCCGGCGCGCTTGTCAATACCGGCTCGATCCAGCTCATTGGCGGCGCCGGCACCAATACCACGCAGACGACGCTCGACATCGGGTCGGCGGCAGCGGCGGTGTGGCGCGGCGGGCTCTACCTGTACGGACATGCCCGGATCGAGTTTGCCGGCAGCAGCAGCATCGCGAGCATTGCCGACGGCGCGTACATTTTGCTCAACGGCAGTAGCGCGCTGGTCAGCAATGAAATCGACCCCGGCAGCAACAGCGCGCTTGCCGGGCTCGCGAGCAATGCCGGTTCGTTGCAGCTTGAGAATGGAGTCGCGCTGAACATCCAGGGCGATTTCGCGAATGACGGCTCGCTGCTGCTCGATTATGGCTACGGCGTCGGCGGCAGCGATCTGACGATCGCCGGATTGCTGAGCAACACCGGCATTTTTTACATCGGCAACAGCAACTCCGCCGCGGGAACTACCGTCAGCGCGGCCGATCTGTTCAATGCCGGTACGATCTACCTGTATGGCGGTAGCGGCACCAATGCCAATCAGGCTCTCCTCGACATCACGTCCGGGACCGCGCCATCGGTGCTAACGGGAGATTTCAACCTGCTCGGCAACGCGCGGGTC
>CAMATN010000143.1 GCA_945861155.1 Rhizobium sp. Q54 | reverse complement strand
TTCGTGCCGACCGCGCCGCAATGGAGTTCCGCGGCATGCCGCCCTCCGCCGTGGAGGAGCTGAAGAGCGCGCTCGGCGACAAGCTCACGGTGCAGAGCAGCGACTGGAATTGCGGCGGCGTCCTGACGATTAACCACAAGCGCAAGCCGTTCGACGACGTGCGGGTCCGCCGCGCCCTGACCCTGGCCATAGATCGCTGGGGCACCGCGCCCGAATTGTCGAAGATCGCGATCGTCAAGACCGTCGGCGGCGTCACGTTCCCCGGGTCGCCCCTCGCCGCGACCAAGGAGGAACTGCAGCTTCTCGCCGGCTATTGGCCCGACATCGAGAAGTCGCGGGCCGAGGCGCGCCGCCTCTTGAAGGAGGCCGGGGCCGAGGGGCTGACCTTCGAACTGAACAACCGCACCGTCGATCAGCCCTACAAGTATTACGGCATCTGGGTTCTCGATCAGTGGAGCAAGATCGGCCTCAACGTCACGCAGCGCGTGTTGCCGACCGGGCCGTGGTTCCAGGCAATGCGCGACGGCAACTTCGCGGTGTCGACCGAAGGAAACTGTCAGAACGTCGTCAATCCGCTCGCCGACATCAGCAAGTACCTGCCGCATACGGTGTCGACGTCCAATTACGGCTACTTCGAGGACCAGAAGGAGATCGATCTGTACAATCAGCTGTCACGCGAGCTCGACAAGTCGAAGCAGCGGGCATTGCTGCGCGAATTCGAAAAGCACGTGCTCAGCGACGAGGTGCATTCGATCTACCTGCTGTGGTGGCAGCGCATCGTGCCGCACCGCTCTTACGTCAAAGGCTGGAAGATCAGCCCGAGCCATTACCTCAACCAGGATCTGGGCACGGTCTGGCTCGACAAATAGCCCCGGCGACCCGCTGCACGCGCTTTAGCACAGGTGCGCACCGCCTTTCGAGAATTGGCCTTGGCGCGAGGCCCCCGGTTTACTGGCCGATAATCGGCGGGCTCAAGGGCGCGACCGGAGGAGAGCGAACGATGGCATTCGGGTTGCGGTATTCTTTGATCGGATTCGGGGCTGGGCTCGGCGCGCTCATTGCGGCGATCGGACCGCCGGCATTGGCGGAGACCCCAAAACGGGGCGGCACGCTGACCTACCTCATTCCGGCAGACGCGCCGCCGACCTTCGACGGGCACCGCGAGACCACCTTCGCGACCGCCCATACCGGCGCGCCCTTCTACAGCGTGCTGATCCGGATCAATCCGGAGAACCCGGGTTCGACGACCGATTTCACGTGCGATCTTTGCACCGAGATGCCGAAACCGACCGACGACGGCACGACCTGGACGTTCAATATCCGCCAGGGTGTCAAGTTTCACGACGGCTCGCCGCTGACAGCGGCCGATGTCGCCGCGAGCCTCAACAGAATCGCATTCCCGCCCCAGGGCATCTTGAGCCCGCGCTCCAGCAGCTTCGAGATGCTCGACAAGATCGAGGCCACTGACCCGAACACGGTCGTCTTTCGCTTGAAATTCGCCAGCACGGCGTTCCTGCCGGCGCTCGCCGACCCGTTTGCATGGGTCTATAAGAAGGCGATCCTCGACAAGGATCCGCATTGGTACGAGAAGAACATCATGGGCTCCGGCCCCTTCAAGTTCGACGTGTTCGAGACTGGGCAGGCGATCAAGGGCGTGCGCAACCCGGATTATTATCACAAGGGCCAGCCCTACCTCGACGCGATCCACGGCATCTACGCGCCGAAACAGTCAACCCGCGTCGAGGCGCTGCGCAGCGATCGAGCCGCGATCGAGTTCCGCGGCATGCCGCCGGCCTCGCGCGACGAGTTGAAAAAGGACCTCGGCGACAAGATCACCGTACAGGAAAGCGACTGGAACTGCGGCAGCGTGGTGACGCCGAACCACGCGAAAAAGCCGTTTGACGATGCGCGGGTGCGCCGCGCGCTGTCCTTGGCGGTCGACCGCTGGAAGGGTGCCGAGGCATTGTCGAAGATCGCCAATGTCCGCACCGCGGCGAGCATCGTCTTCCCGGCCGACCCGCTGTCGCCGACTAAGGAGCAGCTTTATGAGATCGCCGGCTTCTGGCGCGACATCGACAAGTCGCGCGCCGAGGCGAAGCGGCTGCTCAAGGAGGCCGGCGCGGAAAACTTGTCCTTTGAACTGCTGAGCCGCGACATCGACCAGCCCTACAAATATGTCGGGATCTGGCTGATCGACGAGTGGAGCAAGATCGGGCTCAAAGTCACGCAGCGCGTGCTGCCGAGCGGTCCCTTCATCGCGGCCCAACGCGCCGGCGATTTCGCCGTCGTGCAGGCCGCTAATTGCCACGGCGTCGTCAATCCGCTGATCGACGTGCACCCCTATCTGTCGAGCTCGATCAGCAAGCAGAATTACGGCAATTACGAGGATCCCAAGCAGGATGAACTCCTGAACAAGGCGATGCACGAGACCGACCCGGTCAAGCAGAAGCAGCTGATGTTCCAGTTCTCCAAGCACGTCATGGACACCGAGGCGCATAAGCTGATGATCCTGTGGTGGTACCGCATCGTGCCGTACCGCTCCTATGTCAAAGGCTGGAAGATCAGCCCGAGCCACTACCTGAACCAGGATCTCGCCAATATCTGGCTCGACAAGTGAAATTCGACCTTTATCGGTAAAAACCCCGCCCTTTGGACAGGGATGACACGGGCGCCGGAATCCGGCACGATGGCCCCGCCGGCGGTGATCGGCAGGGCATAACGCCCGGTATAAGAAAAAGCGGTGAGTGGGAGGACGCGAATGAAAGCGGTTTTGCGGGCTGGGACGGCCGTCATTGCCATCATGCTGGCGGCGGCGCCGGCGATCGCGGCCGAGACCCCGAAGCGGGGCGGCACGCTGACCTATATGATCCCGGCCGACTCCTCGCCAAGCTTTGACGGCCACCGCGAGGGCACCTTCGCGACGGTGCATGCGACCGCCCCGTTCTACAGCGTCTTGATCCGCGTCGACCCGGAAAACCCGTCATCGACGACCGATTTCGTGTGCGATGTGTGCACCGAGTTGCCAAAGCCGACCAATGAGGGTCGGACCTACACCTTCAAGCTGCGCGACGGGATCAAATACCACGACGGGTCGCCCTTGACCTCGGCCGATGTCAAGGCGAGCTGGGAGCACATCATTTTCCCGCCCGCCGGCGTGTTGAGCCCGCGCCAGAGCTATTACCTGATGGTCGACCGGATCGAGGCGCCGGACCCGACGACCGTTGTCTTTCGCCTGAAATTCGCGACATCGGCCTTCCTGCCGGCGCTCGCCGATCCGCGCACCTACCTCTACCAGAAAGCAAACCTCGACAAGGACCCGCGCTGGTACGAGAAAAACATCCTGGGCTCGGGCCCGTTCAAATTTGTCTCCTACGAGACCGGCCAGGCGGTCAACGGGGTGCGCAACCCCGATTATTACCACAAGGGGCTCCCCTACCTCGATGGCTTCAGGGCGATCTATGCCGAGAAGCAGGTGACCCGGATCGACGCGATCCGCGCCGACCGCGCCGCGACCGAATTCCGCGGCATTCCCCCCGCGTCGCGCGACGAGCTCAAGGCCGCGCTCGGCGACAAGCTCACGGTGCAGCTCAGCGACTGGAATTGCGGCAGCTTTGTCGAGCCGAACCACAAGCGCAAGCCGTTTGACGACCCCCGGGTTCGCCGTGCCCTGACCCTGGCGATCGACCGCTGGGGCGGCGTGCCGCCGCTCTCGAAGGTGGCCGACGTGCACACGGTCGGCGGCATCGTGTTTCCCGGATCACCCCTCGCCGCCACCAAGGAAGAGCTGCACAAGATCGCCGGCTTCTGGCCCGACATCGAGAAGTCGCGCGCCGAGGCGAGGCGCCTCCTGAAGGAGGCCGGGGCGGAAGGCCTCAGCTTCGAGCTGGTGAACCGCGCCGTCGACCAGCCCTATAAATATGTCGGCACCTGGCTGATCGACGAATGGAGCAAGGTCGGCCTGAAAGTGAAGATGCGCACGCTGTCGACCGGCCCGTGGCTCGCCGCGGCCCGGGCCAGCGATTTCGAAGTCTTCCTGGGGGCCAATTGCCAGGCCGTAACCAACCCGCTGATGGACATCCAGCGGTATCTGCCGGGCTCGGTCTATGCCGCCAATTATGCCCAGTTCGAGGACCCCAAACAGGTCGCGCTCTACGACAAGATGCTGCACGAGACCGATTTCACGCGCCAGCGCGCCCTGATGCGCGAATTCGAGAAGCATGTGATCGACACCGAAACCCACGCGTTGTGGATCGTGTGGTGGTATCGCGGGATCGCGCACCAATCCTACATGAAGGGCTGGAAGATCAGCTCGAGCCATTTCCTAAACCAGGATCTGGCGAGGGTCTGGCTGGATAAATAACCGGTGACGGCGGAGAGGCAGACGGATCGCAACCCCGGTTCCCGGACATGCGATCCGGCAATATGGGCGAATTGCGCTGTGCCGCCGGCAATGATAGAGGACGCCGTTCGCTTGGCGCCGCGGGCGCTATCTCGATGAATTTCTTAATACCGGAACAGGTCGGGTTCTGAGCAGCCAATGTATCGTTATATAATCAAGCGCGTGCTTCTGGTGTTCCCGACGCTGATCGGCGCCGCGACCCTGGTCTTCATCATGATGCGGCTGATCCCGGGCGACATCTGCCTGGTGCGGCTCGGCGGCGGCGGCACCAGCTTCACCGCCCAGGCGCTGGCAACCTGCCATGCCGAGATCGGCATCAACCGGCCGTGGGTCCTGCAATTCCTCGATTTCATGTGGGGTCTGGCGCGGCTCGATCTCGGCAATTCGATGTGGTCGGGGAAGCCCGTCGTCATGGAGATCGCCACCCGCTTCCCGATCTCGCTCGAAATCGCGATCGCCGCGACGCTGATCTCGATCGCCGTCGCGATCCCGCTCGGCACGATCTCGGCATTGAAGCAGAACACCTGGATCGACCTGGCGGTGCGGACTTTCTCGATCGCCGGGCTCGCCACCCCGTCGTTCTGGCTCGGCATCATGGCGATCCTGATCGTGCTCGACGTGACCCAGGCGATCTCGGGCAATCCCTGGATGCCGCCGATCGACTATGTGCCGCTGTGGCAGGACCCGATCCGCAACCTGTCGATCGTGATGCTACCGGCCCTGACGATCGGCTACCGCTATGCCGCCGTATCGATGCGGATGACGCGCTCGGCGATGCTCGAAGTGCTGCGCGAGGATTACATCCGCACCGCCCGCGCCAAGGGGTTGGTCCGGAAGCTCATCATCAACCGCCATGCATTGAAGAACGCGATGCTGCCGGTGGTGACCGTGATCGGAATCGAGTTCGCGTTCTTGATGGGCGGCCTCGTCGTCACCGAGCAGGTGTTCAATATCAACGGCGTCGGGCGGCTGATGGTGCTGTCGGTGCAGAATCAGGACTACACCCTGACCCAGGCCCTGGTCATGTTCGTCGTCACGATCGTGGTGATGTGCAACCTTGTCGTCGATCTGCTCTACGCCTGGCTCGACCCGCGCATCCGTCTGGCCTGAGTCATCCGTCTGGCATGAGTATAGTGGCGTGTCTATTGCTCTGAACTTACCGGCCGAGAGTGCTGACCCATGACGATTGCAGCTCCCAGTCCGTCTGGCATTGCCGCGCTCGTTGACGACAACCTTGCCCCGCGCGGCATCTTCGCAGTCATTTTCTCCTTTCTGCGCCGCCAGCCGGTCGGCGCGATCGGGATAACGCTGGTGCTGATCTTCGGTCTGGCCGGTGTCTTCGCCAACTGGCTCGCGCCCTACAACCCGACCTCGAACGATTTTTCGGCGATGACCGAGGCGCCGAGCTGGGCCCATTGGCTCGGCACCGACCAGCTCGGGCGCGATCTCTTTTCGCGCATCCTGTTCGGGGCGCGCACCGCCTTCATCGTCGGTCTGACCGCGGCGTTTGTCGGCGGAGTGACCGGGCTCGTGCTCGGGGTCGGCAGCGCCTATTTCGGCGGCCCAGTCGATCTGTGGCTGCAGCGGGTCCTCGATATCGTCATGGCGTTCCCGCTGATCATCATGGCGCTGGTCGTGGTCTCGATCTTCGGCACCGGGCTGCAGAACGTGATTCTCGCGATCACGATCCCGCTGATCCCGCGTTGCGCGCGGGTCGTGCGGTCGAGCGCGCTGGCGATTCGCGAAGTCCCCTATGTCGACGCGGCCCGCGCCCTGGGCTTTGGCCACATACGCATCATCCTGCGCCACATGGTGCCGAACGTGATGGGACCGTTCCTGGTGATCATCACGGCGTTTGTCGGGCAGGCGATCCTCGCCGAGGCGGCGCTCTCCTATCTCGGGCTCGGCGTGCAGGAGCCGGTGCCGGCCTGGGGGCTGATGCTGCAGGGCGGCGCCGAGGAATACGCGACGACGGCGCCGTGGATCGCCGTCTTCCCCGGCCTCGCGATCATGCTGACCGTGTTCGGCATCAATTTGTTCGGCGACTCGCTGCGCGACGAGCTCGATCCCAAGCTGCGCGACCGCTGACCCAGGCCACCCTCGGCGGCAAAGCGCTACGGAGTTGGGCGCCGGCAATTGCGCCCGCTGACCGGGCCGGCTAGCATCGCCGGCATGGAAGACATTTATTGCTTTGCCGGCAACCCGCTCGACCGCGTCAGCGAGCGCCGGCGCGACACCGCCTGGATCGGCACCCTGCTCGATGATCCGGCGGCGCGAATCCTGCCGTTGCACGATCTGCGGCCTTTGACCCGCGGAGCTGCCGCCCCGGTGCTCGACTGGCAGCCGGTCGCGCCGTGGCGCGAGGCGATCGACCGCGGCGCGATGCTGATCTTTCTCGGCCTCGGTGACGGGCTCCCCTATTTCGCGGTCGATGCGAGCGCCGCCGGGATCGCGCCCGCCGACGCCGAGGCGCTCGACGCTCGCACTCTGGCGCCGCTGCTTCCCGCGGGCGACGCGGCGATCCTCGCCGAGGCCCGCTCGCTGATCGACTGGCACGCGCGCCACCGCTTCTGCGCGCAATGCGGTTCGCCGACCCGGGTAACGGCCGCTGGCTGGGTGCGGCGCTGCCCGGAATGCAAGGCGTCGCATTACCCGCGCTCGGACCCGGTCACGATCATGCTGGTGGTGCGCGGCGAACGCGCGCTGCTTGGCCGCAACCGCCGCCGGCCCGGCGCGCGGTTTTCGTGTCTCGCGGGGTTCATGGAGCCGGGCGAGACGCTGGAAGAGTGCGTGCGCCGCGAAGTCCGCGAGGAATCGGGCGTTCGGGTCGGCCGGGTGCGCTACCTCGCCTGCCAGCCCTGGCCGTTCCCGTCGAGCCTGATGATGGGGTTCTTGTGCGAGGGGCTGACCGAGGAGATCACGGTCGACCCCGAGGAACTGGCCGAGGCGCGCTGGTTTGAGCGCGACGAGATCCGCGCGATGGTGGCGCGCGCGGCGACCGGCCCCGACGACCCGAACCCGATTCAGGTCTCGGTGCCCGGCCCGGTCGCGATCGCCCACCATTTATGCCGCCGCTGGTCGAACCGGCTGGATGAAATCTAGCGACCGTCGCTGTTGGCCGTAGGAGACTCCCGATCGTGGGCATCGCCATCAAGAACCTGCATCCGCTGTTCTGCGCCGAGATCGGCGGGGTCGATACAGCGCGGCCGATCGACGATGCGACTTTTGCCGAGATCCGCGCCGCGCTCGACGAATATTCGGTGCTGGTGTTCCACGACCAGAGTCTCGACGACGAAAAACAGATCGCCTTCAGCCGGCGTTTCGGCGCGCTCGAAATGGCCGGCAAGGCGAACCCGGGGATCGGCACCCCGTTTGCCCGCCAGTCCAACCTCGACATCGCGACCGGCGCGGTCATCCCGCCCGAAGACCGGCGCATGCTCTACCAGAAGGGCAATTATCTCTGGCACACCGACAGTTCGTTCCGCGCTGTGCCGTCACTGTGCTCGCTGCTGTCGGGTCGGGTCGTATCGTGCCGCCGGCCGGCGGCAACACCGAATTCGCCACGATGCGAGCCAGCTACGACGCGCTGCCGGACGATATTAAGCAAAAACTCGAAAGCCTCGTCGCCGAGCACAGCCTGGTCTATTCCCGGAGCACGGTGACGCAGAACGTGTTGACCGCCGATATGAAGGCGGAATTGCCGGGCGCCTGGCAGGTCATGGTGCGCGAGAACCCGGTCACGCGCCGCAAGAGCATCTACGCCGGCGCGCACGCTTCGCACGTGATCGGCTGGCCGCTCGACGAGGGCCGCGCCTTTATCGAATGGCTCAACGATTTCGCCACCCAGCCGCAATTTCGCTACAGCCACACTTGGCGCGCCGGAGATCTGGTGATCTGGGACAATCGCTCCGTGCTGCACCGCGCCACCGCCTACGATACGCTGCGCCATCAGCGGCTGATGCAGCGCACGACGGTCGCCGGCGACGCGCCGACCACGGCCCAGCCGGCGCAATACGAACTCGCGGCCGAATAGCGGGCGGCAGGGCCGCGAACAGGAGCGCGGCCCGTGGCGCCGGCCCGGCGCGTCGCCCTGGTCACTAGTCGAATGACGAAATCCCTCGGCGGGTTGGTTATTATATTATTGGATTTTTTTCTCCACTAACGTCCGGTCCCATCGCCTGATCGCGGCGCCGGGACCACGTCCGAATCCGACTTGTCGTTCGGACCGATAACGAGCGGCGGAAAGATCCCCCGCGCCCGGATCAGCCCGCGCTGGACGGCGACATTGATGACCCCGTCAAGCGCGTCGGGGACGAAAACCCGCCCGGAGCCGTGCATCCGGACCGGTATCCGGGTAGACATCGGAAAACAATGCCGCAGCAGCGCCTGCGCCCCGCGCGGCGCTATCGCGTAGCCCAATATCCCCCACGCCAACCGAACATCCATGATGCAGTGAGCGTTCTGTTCGCGCCGGTTTTCAAGTTGCCGGACGAACGCGTCGAACTCAATGGTCGGCTGTTCGAAGACGATGTTCGACCACTGGCCGCCATAACCGATCGACAACACCGCATCGCGGTTATATCCGAGATAAAATATATCGCAGCCTTTGTCTAATTCGGTAATAATCGGGGAAATCCAGTGCGTCATGCTGTCCGGCAGGAAGGCATCGTCCTCGAATACAATGATCGGGCGCCCAAGCTCGACGCACATCCGCCACATCCGGCGATGGGACAGCGCGTTGCCGAGCGCGCCATTTGAAAAGCGGGGCGTTTCGTCCTCGATGATGTCGAGTGAGACGAGGTCGGAGCGGCGCAGGGTCTGCCCGTCGACCGCGTCGACGATGCGAAATTCGAGACCCTTGTCGCCGTTCCAGCGCGAGAACCGCTCTCGCCGATCCGCGCGGCGTGGCAGACTGATGACATAGGCCGGGAGTTCGCCGGGCGGCGCTTTCCCGCCAGCGCCATCCCATCCTGGCGAGGGCGCCGCCTGGAGCGATGCCTTCTCGGCCTCGACGCCCGCGAGTTCGCCGGCGACGCGCGCCAGAACTTCGTCCCAATCGTCTCTGCGTGTCTGCCGGAACAGGCGGGCCGTCGGGTACCAGGGCGTGTCCGGCCGCTCCAGCAACCAGCGCCAATCCGGCACGTCCTTCAGGATGATCCAGACCGGCCGCCCGAGCGCGCCGGCCAGATGGGCGATCGTATTGTCGCTGGTGACGATCAGATCGAGGTGCATCATCGCCGCAGCCGAGTCGAGAAACCCGTCGAGACCGCCCCCCGAAATGTCCCCGTCGAATTCCGGCCCCAGGCTGGCGACCCGCATGTCGGGGGGCAGCCCCGCGAGCTGCTCGACGCCCTGATGTTTTTGCAGGCTGATCAGCCGTACGCCGGGAATGCGGCCGAGCGGGGCGAAGGCGGCGAGCGGGATCGAGCGCCCCTTGTCGATCTTGCGCCGCGGGTTGCCCTGCCAGGCGAGCCCGATGCGGAACTCGCCCCGCGGCAGCCGCTTCCCCCATGCCTCGACGCGGGCCGGGTCCGCCCGCAGGTAGGGCGTCTGGCCTGCGATCCGCGCCTCGTCGAGGCCGAGGACGAACGGCACGCTGAGCAGCGGCAGCTGGAAATCGATCGCCGGCACGACCTCGCCCTGGCGGACGATCTGCGCCACGCCGGTGAGACTGCGCATCAGGGCGCCGAGCGGGCTCTGAACCTCGATGATGATGTCGCCGCCGCGCTCGGCGAGGAGCCGGGCAAAGCGGGCGAACTGGATCGTGTCGCCGAGCCCCTGCTCGGCATAGAGCAGCACCCGCTTGCCGTGCAGATCCTCGCCTCGCCATTCCGGGGCATCGAAGGCCCGCGCGACCCAGTTTTTGAGGTTTCTGCGCGATTCATAGTCCCGCCAGCCGTCGCCAAAAGCGCCGCGGAGCAGCAGCAGCAAAGCCCGGTTGAACCGGCAATCGGCGAAATCGGCTTGCAGCGCCAACGCATTGTCATAGCTCGCCAGCGCCTCGTCGAAGCGCCCCAGCGAACCGAGAGCATTACCGCGGTTCGACAGCGCCGGCCGGTAATCGGGCCGGATCGACAGCGCCCTGTCGAAACTGGCGACCGCCTCCTCGTAGCGGCGCAAATCGTCGAGGATGACGCCGTTGTTGGAAAGCGCCTGGACATGACCGGGCTGGAGCGCCAGCGCCCTGCCGTAGCTCGCCAGCGCCTCCTCTTCGCGGCCGAGGCGGGTCGCCACCACGGCCAGCAGATGATGCGCGTCGAAATTTTGCTCGTCAGCCGCGACGACGGCGCGGCACAGCCGTTCGGCGTCGCCGAGATCGTCCCGCTCGTAGGCGGCAAAGGCCAGCCGAATCAGGGCAGCGGGGTCGCTCATCGCACCGGACGACGCCGAGATTAGACGCCCGCCGCCGCAGATGCGATACGCTCAGCGCCGGGCGGCGCTTTGCGGCGGGCCGCCATCGAGATAGGTCGTCGCCACGGCCTCGCCGGCCTGCGGCAGGAACGCCAGGATGCGCGCCGGGGTCGGGCCGACCGCGACAAAGCCATGCGGCACGCCGGCCGGCAAGGCGACCGTGTGGCTCGGACCGACCAGGCGTCGCTCGTCGCCTATCCACATTTCGAGCATGCCTTCGACGACGACGATGACTTCGTCGGCGGTGTCGTGGAAATGCGTCGGGGCGCCCGCCCCCGGCTCGATCACGCTGAGACTCGCCGAGCACGCGACCCCCTGGTCCTTTCCCGCCAGCGTGAAACGGCGGTACCCCGGCCGCCACGGGATCTCGACGGCGGCGGCGTGATCGACGATTGGCATCGGCGTCTCCTCGACCTGCGAAGGTTGGCCTAAACTCTATCATCGACGGCTGCGCCAACCTACTGTCGCCGCTCGGTTCGTCGG
>CAMATN010000142.1 GCA_945861155.1 Rhizobium sp. Q54 | reverse complement strand
GCCCGCGCACCCCGCAGCTGCCGCTCCCCTGGCCGCAAGGCGGCGCATCGACCGGGCTCGATATCGCGCCGGCGACGACGCCGCCGATCTCGAAAAAGCTGCCGCCGGTCGCCGCCGTCCCGATGCGGAAAAAGCGCGGCTCCTGCGCCGACGCGGCCGCCGCGAGCAGCGCCATAAAAAACAAGCTGGCGCAGACGAATCCACGCCAGCCATGCCGCACCCTCGTCTCACGCGGCGAGACAGCCATGGGCGATGACATCATGCTTCCCCCGCGATTGCAACCGGGCTGTCATTCCGCGATGTCTCAGTTTGGCGCTGTGGATGATCCTCGCGCGTCCTTCGAGACGGCCGCGTTGCGGCCTCCTCAGGATGAGGCTCTTTCTTAATGCGATCAACATCTTAACCTCATCCTGAGGAGCGCCCGAAGGGCGCGTCTCGAAGGACGCACGACACTGATGCAAACTTGAAACTGAGACACTGCCCTGCATTAACGCTGTGATGTCGTTGGCGCGGTCGTTTACGCTCGCAATCCGCCGCGCCGGGAGTCGCCGATGACCGCAATCACCGAACCTGTCGATCTGCGCTCGGACACCGTGACCCGGCCATCGCCCGGCATGCGGCGGGCGATGGCGCAGGCGCCGGTCGGCGACGACCAGTACGGCGAGGACCCCTCGGTCAACCGGCTGCAACAGCGAATCGCCGGTCTGCTCGGCAAGGAAGCCGCGCTGTTCGTGCCAAGCGGCACGATGGCCAACCAGATCGCGCTCAAATTGCTGACCCGGCCCGGCGACGAGGTGCTGGTCGCCGACGAGGCCCACATGATGTGGCACGAAGCGGGGGCCGGGGCGGCCAATGCGGGGGTCCAGTTCAGCGCGATCGGCACAGGCGGGCATTTCACCTCGGACGATTTCCGCGCCGCCTGCAAGCCGGCCGGGCACATCGTGTTGCCGCCAACCGGCCTCGTCGCGATCGAGAACACCCACAATCTGGGCGGCGGGATCGTCTTCCCGCAGGAAGAGGCGGCGGCGATCTGCGCCGCCGCGCGCGCCCTCGGAGTCGCGTGCTATCTCGACGGCGCCCGCCTGTTCAACGCCGCGATCGCCTCCGGCATCGGCCTCGCCGAACTGGTGCTTCCGTTCGATCTCGCATCGGTGGCGTTGTCGAAGGGGCTCGGCTGCCCGGTCGGCAGCGTCATGGCGGGTTCCGCGCGCGACATCGCCCGCGCGGTGCGTGTCCGCCGCATGTTCGGCGGCGCGATGCGGCAATCGGGCATCCTCGCCGCCGCCGGGCTCTACGCGCTCGACCACAATATCGATCGGCTCGCGGCAGACCATGCCAACGCGCGGGCGATCGCCGAGCTTCTCGCCGGGCTCCCGGGTATCGCGCTCGACCTCGCCACGGTGCAGACCAACATCGTCGTCTTCCGCCTCGATGCCGGCATGCCCGACGCCGCTTCCATCGTCGCTCGGGCAAAGGAAGCCGGGATCCTGATATCGGCGCTTGGGCCGCGCACACTCCGCGCCGTGACGCATCTCGATGTCAGCCGCGACGCCTGTCTCCGCGCCGCCGACCGCCTCGCGGCCGCGATCATCGAGCGGCAGTGAATATCGCGAGCCGGCTCGTGATATACTCCGGCCGCGATGCGCGTATTACAGGATCCCGATCAGGTAGCCCGCTATGCCGCCGCGGTGGTGCGGCGGCGCCTGCCTGATCCGGGGTATCGGATCTTTCTGTTCGGCTCGCGCGCGGCGGGCACCGCGCACGCGCGTTCCGATATCGATATCGGGATCGAAGGCCCCTCCCCCGTCCCAACAGCCGCGCTCGCCGCGATCCACGAGGAGCTTGAAGAAGCGCCGACGCTTTACAGCATCGACGTGGTCGATTTCGCCCGCCTGCCGGAAAAATTCAGGCAGGTCGCGCGACAGCGAATTCCGCTGTGACGAAATCGGGTTCGCTGCGCACCGATTTTACGCGGGCCGTCGCTCGCCTTGACGAAGCCCTTGCCTTACCCAAGGACGCGATCGTGCGGGATTCGGCTATTCAGCGTTTTCAGATTTCCTTCGAGTTGTGCTGGAAATTCCTGAAGGCCTATCTCGAAGAAGAACACAACGCAAGCTGCACCTCGCCCCGAACATGCTTTCGAGAGGCTTTCAAAAACGGGGTCATTGAAGACGATCCATTCTGGATTGAGCTGACCGTTTTACGGAATTACACGGTGCACACCTATAACGAGCAACTCGCCGATTACGTGTACGACCGGCTGCCGGAAGCGATGCGCCGATTTCGTGCGCTGCTCGCCGCTACCCTGTGACAGGGCCGCGCTTCTTCAGCAGGTATTTCTGTTCGCCGCTCAGCACCAGTTCGTTCTTCTGGTTATGCACGGTGACCGCGATCGTGACGATTCCGGTCGTGCGCTGCGGGGATAGCGTGGCTATCGCGAGGCCCGGATAGAGCGTGTCGCCGGGATAGACCGGCTTCAGGAACTTCGAGGATTGCTCGATGAACGCAATCAGCGAATCGCCGATGACGTGCGCAAACGTGCCAGCCCCGGCGGCGGTGAAGCACAGCACCTGGAAACCATGCGCCAACGGGCCGGGATGGCCGCGCTCGCGGCAATATTCGACATCGTAATGGATCGGGTGGTTGTCGGCCGACACCGTCTGGAACGCCGCGAAATTGGCCTCGGTGACGGTCCGGCTCGGAATGTAGAAATGCTCGCCGACCACGAGGTCCTCGAAATACCGGCTCTGCGGAAAGCGGTGCTGCCGCCGGTCGAACTGTTCGGTCATTCCAGGCCAATGGCTTTATTGCAAGCTGCGCAGTAGCCGCGGCAAGTCCCGAGCGCCATGCACGATCCGGACGATAAGGGGTGGAACACGGCTGTCGTTGTATACGATCAGGTACGGGGATCCGCTCAGCGTAAGAAAACGATATGGTGGTCGTGCCAAGTCCGGTCGCATCGTTCCGATTTGGGGAAAGGACCCGATGCGTTCGGCTGCCTTCAGAACCGCATCGAGCAATGCCTGCGCCGCCATGGGATTATCCTGCGCGATCCATCGAGCAGCGCCATGAAGTTTACGGAGCGCACGCGCGGAAAAAGCAGCGGCGTCACTTCTTGCCAGCGTCGATGACTCCCTGGATTTCCGCGAGAACCTGCTCGACCGTGAATGTACCGTCCCGATCCGCTTCTTCTTCAGCCTCGCGAAGCGTTGCCTCAAATTGCCGGCGCTGTTCCTCCAATTCCTGAAGGAGCCTGAGGCCGGACCTTACAACCTCGCTGACGTTATTGTAGCGTCCCGCGGCGACACAATCGCGGGCGAAACGCTCCAATTCCGGGGTCAAATGCACATTGAGTGACATCGGCCATCTATGTCAAAGATCGACATGACGTTAGGCAAGCGGATTGAGTGAGGCAAGCAGCTATTCATCAGCCGCCGAGCCATACCGCCACGGCCCGCTCCGCCGCCTGGGCGGCGCGGGCGTCGATCTCGGCCTCCGAGATCGTGCTGAGCGGGTGATCGATGACGACCGGCATCAGGTCCGGCATGCCGAGGGCGTCGCGCTGCATTTCAGCTTCGTGCAGGAACTCGGTCGTCACGACGATTGCGGTCGGCCGCCCCAGCGCTTCGAGTGCGATGCCGTCATGCGTACAGCACGACGTACACGACCCTCAATCGCCGATCGCGGTCAGGACGATGTCGTTGTCGGCGGCGATCGCGGCGACCAGCGCCGGGTCGGCGACCTTGGAGAAGCTCTCCTTGCGGTAGTAGTTAACCGCTGCGAAGCGGTGCCGCTCGCCGAGCCGGGCGACAGTCTTGCGCAGCAGCTTGTTGCCGTTCCATTTGGTGTTGTCGAGGATTCCGAGCCGCAACCCGTCGAGCGATGCGACCCGTGGCGCCGGCATGACTCGCTCGACCGCGACCCGGCCGCGCGGGTCGAATACCGTCAGATATTCCGTTTCCTTCATGCAACGAACCTCCACAACCGAGTGTCATTGCGAGCAACGCGAAGCAATCTCGTGCCGGTCGTGCTCGAATCGTCGAGATCGCTTCGTCGCTGCTCTCCTCGCAATGACGAGGGTTACAAATAACAGGTGCCGTCGACACACGCCGCCGCGGTGTTGATGCCGCTGCCTTCGATACCGCGCAATACCGGCGACGACATATGCCCCCATCCCGGGATAAACGCGGAAAACCGGCCGGCCGCGCCGCCGATCACGAACAAATGGATGTGGTCGGGGCTCGGCACTATCGGTATCCGTGAGTCCGGCGCGCGCTTGTACCAGCGCGGCAGGTTGCGGTTGTAGACGCGGCCGTAGCGGTGCTCGAACGCCAGCTCGCCGAACAGATTGTAGGCGTTGGCGTGCAGGTAGCTTTTGGCATCGTGCCGGGTCCAGCCCTTGGCCGCGATCGTCCTGGCGTGCTCGGGGCCGATCACGACAGCGCAATGGCCCGACGACACCGCGTTGTTGTTGGCGATCGTGCTCATCGCCGAGCAGATGCTGTCGAGGATGCCTTCGGGATCGTCGGCGACGTGGTTGGTGACGCTGTGCGGCGGCTCGGCGGCGATGACGAAGACGGTCGAATCGTCGGCGGCGAACCCCTTCTCGACATGGTACGGCGCCCACGGGCTGTCGGCTTCGTTCTCGGCCACCGCATAGCTGTATTTTCCGGGGTGCCCGAGGGTCGATTTGTCGAGCTCGCCCGGCCAGCCGCCGCCGACATTGAGCAGCACCAGGCGGATCGCGCGGCCGATCGTGGCGTTGGCGCGGTTGCCCGAGCCGAAGGCGTTGACACCGTCGTTCATGCCGATCGCGCGAGCCATCGGACCGTTGACGACGAGCAGCGGCGCCGCCATGTGCGTCGTCGCCTGCACGCCATTGAGATTGAAAGCCGGCATGGTCAGCGCCAGCAATGCGGCCCGCACGACCGGTGCGTATTCGGGCTTGGCGCCAGCCATCACCAGATTGATCGCCAGCACCTTGCGGGTCAGGCTGCCGTACCGCGGCGGCACCCGGCACTCGACCAGATCGGGGTCGCCGCCGAGCGCCGCGACCATGGCATCGACCGCTTGCCCTGTCGGCGGCACGACCGGCAACCCGTCGGTCCAGCCCTGCTCGAAATACCATTCGACCAGGTCGGTGCCGCACGGCACGCGCGGCATGTCGCCGTCCACTGGTTACGCCCCGCCGCGCGAGGTCGCCGCCGAATCGACCGGGGCATAACCCGGCTCGACCCGGACATCGACGACCGCGACCCCGCCGGCTTCGACGCATCCGATCGCGGCCCGCAACGCACGCGGCAATTCGTCCGGCCGGCGGATCGGGCCGAACCCCTCGCCGCCCTGGGCGCGCGCCAGCATACCGAGATCGGGTTCGGGGTCGGCGATGCGCTGGCCGATCCAGCGGTTGGCGACCGGCCGGTCGCGCTGGCGCGCCATGCGGTCCTGATGCAATTCGTCGTTGAAGAACGAATTGTTGTTGGAGACGACGATCAGCAGCGGGATGCGGTAATGCACCGCGGTCCACAGCGCGGTCGCGCCCATCAGGAAATCGCCGTCACCGAGCACCGCGACCGGCAGGCGCCCACTGTCTCGCAACGCCAGCGCGGCGCCGACCGCCATGCCCGGGCCGCCGCCGATGCCGCCGCCGCCATCGCCGCCCAGCGCATCGAGCGGGTGAGCGACCTCCCAGGTGTTGTTGGCCCAGGCGAGCGGAGCGCGGATCAGGCAGGTCGGGCGATTGCCGACCGCCTCGCGCAATGCCGCCGCCAGCATCAGCGGCGCGATGCTGTCGCCGCTCGGCGCCGGCAAGGACGGCGGCGGCGTCGCCTTCCGTCCGGCCCAGCCGGGCTGGCGCGGCCGCAGCAGCGGCAACAGCGCGGCGACCGCGATGTCGGGCTCGACAGCGAGGTGCAGATCGGTGGGCGGCAACCCCTGGTAATCCATGCTCCAGCCGTTGTGGACGAGGTGGTCGAGCGAGGCGAGCACGATTTTGTTGCCGACCGGCGCGGCGCCCCACGCCGCCTTCAGCGCCCCGGCGAGATCGATCCAGTCGAGGCTCAGCACGACATCGGCCTCGCGAATGAGGGCGCAGGCCGCCTCGCTCGGGTTGTTGCCGGCCGGTGGCCCGTGCAGCCGGTGGCGCGACGGGAACCCGGCACCGGTCTTGGCGTCGGTCAAGACGATCGCGCCGAGCGCCTCGGCCAATTCGACCCGGCGGCGCCACTCCGCTTCACCCCGCGAATTGCGCCCGACCAGGATCACCGGCCGCTCGGCTCCCTGGAGCAGCGCGGCGGCTTCGGCGGCGGCGGCGGGATCGGGGGCGGCGGCACGCGGTGGGCGAAAGCGCGCGGCGCTTGGCAGTGGCGGCAGCGCGCCGATCCGGCTTTCCTGCAACGCCGCGTCGAGGCAGATATAGACCGGGCCGCAGGGCGGCGTCGTCATCATGCGATAGGCGCGCAACAGCGATTCCGCGGCGGCCGGCACCGACGCCGGCTGATCGTCCCATTTGGTGTAATTGCGGACCAGCGCCCCCTGGTCCTGCGCGGTGTGAATCCAGTCGATCCACGGCCGCCGCTTCGCTGCGTCGACCGGCCCGGTGGCGCCGAGCACGAACACCGGCACGCGGTCGCACCACGCGTTGAACATCGCCATCGTCGCGTGCATCAGCCCGACATTGCTGTGGACGATCGCGCCCATCGGGCGGCCGGCGACCTTGGCGTAGCCATGCGCCATCGCGACCGCATGCTCCTCGTGCAGGCATAGGAGCATTTGCGGGTCGCGGTTGCCGAGCAGGTTGACCAGGCTGTCGTGCAGGCCGCGATAGGAGGCGCCCGGGTTCAGCGCGACATACGGCAGATCCAATTCGCGCAGCATCAGCGCGACCGCGTCGCTGCCCCAATAATCGCCCGGCTCGTTGGCCAGAACCGGCCGCTCGATCGCCCCCGGTCCCGTTGCGTTGTCGCTCATGCTGCCCCCTCCTGCTCAACATCGGACGAAGGGGCCATATAAGGCTGATGCCACCTTCACCGCCTCGCCGAGATTGCTTCGTCGCTGCGCTCCTCGCAATGACAATCCTTTGTGCCGTCATTGCGAGCGAAGCGAAGCAATCTCGCTGATCGGGCACGCTTGAACGATCCACGGTAAGGAGCAAATGACCCGTCCGCTGCTCGTCGTCGACGGCGATTCGTTCGCCCATCGCGCCTATCACGCCTTGCCGAAATCGATCCGGCGCAGCGGCGGAGGCGGCGCCGGCGCGATCGTCGGCTTCGCCAATTTCCTGCTGCGGTTATACGAGAGCGAGGCGCCGCGTGCCGTCCTCGTCGGCTGGGATACGCTGGGGGAGCCGACCTACCGGCAGAAGCTGTTTCCAGCCTATCAGGGCGGCCGGGATTTCGATGACGAGCTGGTCGAACAGCTCGACCTATTGCCGCAATTCGTCGCGGCGTGCGGCTTCGCCAGCGCCAAGGCGGCGGGTTACGAGGCCGACGATTTCCTCGCCGCCGCTGCCGCCGCCGAAGAGCGGCGCGGCGGGGTCGCGCTGGTCGCGAGCGGCGATCGCGACGCGTTCCAGCTCGCCTCCGAGCACACGACGATCCTCCATCCGGTGCGGGCCGGCGAGATGGCGCGCATCGGCCCGGCCGAGGTGCGCGCCCGCTATGGGGTCGAGCCGCGCCAGGTGCCCGATTTCATCGCATTGCGCGGCGACCCGTCGGACGGGCTTCCCGGCGAAAGGGGTCGGTCCCAAGGGCGCGGCCACGCTGCTGCGCAAATACGCCAGCCTCGACGAGGCGTTGGCCGACGGCCAGCTGACCTCGCAAGCGGAGCAGCTGCTCCTCTACCGCCGCATCGCAACGATGGACCGGGCGGCGCCGATCCCGGTACTGCCCGACCGGGTGCCGCACTGGGACAAGGCCGCCGCGCTGGTGCGCGACTGGGACCTCGCCCGCCTCGCCGAGCGTTTGGACGCGCTGGCGGCCAATTGGGCAGCCCCACTTCACAGACCCCCCTCTTAAGTTGAGATGGGGAGGTCACTTTTCATAGAAGGAGCGCGAGGTGTCCCCGGCCTTCGATAATGCTATGGCAGCCCTCTGGACACGAACCCGCTGTGATAGCCAAACTCGCGTGGCACAGAGGAGCTTCCCCGATGGCGATCATCGATTCTCAGGTCCACGTCTATGAGGCGAACACGCCGAAACGGCCCTGGCACAATGTGCCGAATTGGCCCGATCACGTCACGGGTGACGAGATGGTGGCGGCGATGGACAAGGTCGGCGTCGACGGCGCGATCTTCATCTCCGCCTTTTCCATGTACCAGTACGACGCCAGCTACGCGCTGGACGTGCAACGGGCCCATCCCGGCCGGTTCGCCCTCGTCAAACCGGTCGACCCCGATAATCCGGCGGTGGCCGATGTCATCGCCGACTGGAAGAAGATTCCGGGCACGGTCGGCATCCGCATCATGATGACGAAGGAGGCGAACCGCGCGCCCGACGACCCGGGCCTCGACCGGATCTGCCGCGCGGCCGTGACGCACGATTTCCCGGTCAACGTCCTGTTCTGGGGCAATTTGGACGCCGGCGCAGCGCTGATCGATCGCCACCCCGACACTCGCTTCATCATCGACCATCTCGCCATCACGCAGCCGCGCGTGCCGCCCGCGCCGCCACAGCCCTGGGCCGACCTCCCGCAGGTGCTGGAACTCGCGAGGCGCAAAAACGCGGTGATCAAGGTCAGCGGCGCCTGCACGCTGTCCCGGGAGCCGTATCCTTTTCTGGACATTTGGGACCCGCTTGCCCGCGTGTTCGATGCCTGGGGTTTCGATCGCTGCTTGTGGGGCACGGACTGGACGCGCGCGTTTGCCGTCGTCAATTACGAGCAGGCCGTCGAGCCCTTCCTGAAGACCGACCGCCTGAGCGACACCGAGCGGGCGATGCTGATGGGCGGCGCGTGCGCCAAGGCCTATGGCTGGTCGCCGACGAAAGGTTAGTACCCTTGTGGGTCTATCGGGGTGACGAGGTAGAATCTGCGAATTACCATATTGGCCGCGGCCCCTTCCCGCTCGCGGGGTGACGCAGGGGCTGAGACGGGGGAGGCAGCCTATGGCGGCGGATTACAGTATGTGTCTTGGAACGGCTGGCTGGGGCGTATGGCACAGTCCGGATGCCGGACAGTCGTGGACACGGCATCGCGCCCCGTTTCCGCTCAATAGCCGCATTCAGGCGTTGGTCGCCCATCCCAAAGAGGCGCAGACCATTTTCGCCGGCGGCGATACGGGCGTGTTCGCGAGCCGTGATGGAGGGGCGCGGTGGGAGCGCGTCGGCGCCAATGGCGCTCTGCCGACGATCTGGTCGCTGGCTGTCGACCCGGTCGACCCCGACATTCTCTTTGCCGGCACGCGCCCGGCCGGAATCTACCGATCGCGAGACGGGGGACGGCAGTGGGAGAAGCTGGCGCTAGACCTCGCCCGCGAGTGCTCGATCGGCACGCCCTTCGTGACCAGCGTTGTCGTGGATCCTGACGATCATCGCATGGTCTGGGCCGGGGTCGAAATCGACGGCGTCTTCCGCAGCCTGGACGGTGGGGACACTTGGACGCACCTTGAAGGGGGTTTGTACGACCCGGACATTCACGCCGTGACGATCGCGGCGACGAGCCCCAAGCGCCTCTATGCCAGCACGGCGCGCGAAATGTTTGTCAGCGACGATCTGGGCGACACGTGGGAGCCCTTGGATATCAGCGGGAAATGGCCGCTGCCCTATGCCCGTGGCCTCGCGGTCAAGGCCGACGATCCCGGCGTGCTGTTCGCCGGGTGCGGCGAGACCACGACGGGTGAAAAGGGGCACGTGCTCCGCACCACAAACTTCGGCGAGACTTGGGAGACCCTGCCGCTCCCCACCCAGCCGAATGCGACTGTGTGGGGCCTCGCCACGCATCCCGCCGACGCCAACCGCATCGTGGCGTTCAGCCTGTTCGGCGAGGTGTACGTGACCGAGGATGCCGGCGCGTCCTGGCGTAAGATCGCGCGTGAATTCGGCGAGATCAGGGCCGCAGTCTGGGTGCCGAACTAACAATTCGAGCCAGGGCACGCCGAGCTCGTCGATCCGCAGAGAGGTAGGCTCTTAAGCAGGACGGTGTTGATGTCCGGCACCTGAACGTTGAGGCGGTCGGAAACCTAGAGCACGATCACTTTTGGTCGAAGCACCGCTTGATGCGTCACCCCCGCGGAGGTGCAACTGCGCTAACTTTGGCCGTCCACTCAGCTGTCATTCCGGGGCGCCCTGGCGCATCGAAGATGCGCCACCCGGCAGGCGCACGCATGCGTGCGCCGAGAGGGGCGGCGAGCCCGGAATCCATATTCCAGAGGCCCGTGTTTATGGATTCCGGGTTCCGCCCTTTGGGCGGCCCCGGAATGACAATTAGATAAATTATAGTAGCGCCCATGCGCGGAAGCGAGGATCCAGGGGAAGCGGCACAGTTTTTCCAGGATTCCTGCTGTCGCGGGAATGACGAACACTTGAAGCGATTCAATCTGCCCCGATCGTGCTCTAATGCGCCGGTTGGGGAGCGCTCTCTCCTGTTGACGCGCTGTCCGGCATCGGTGCGAATATTTCCAGGTTAGGGCTGCCTTCCACGATCAGGGTGCCCACCAAACCACGTTCGGCGCGCGACAGAGCGTGGTCGACCAGGGCGTAGTTTCCGGGGACATCCGTGCGGAATTCCGTTATGACCGCCCCCCCGGCCGGCACTAGAACGGTTTGGATCCCCTGACGGGGCGGCGTAAGCAAGCCGCCCAAATCGTACACCTTGTCGAAAATCTCGCCGATGACGTGAAACGACGAGATGAAATTCGGGCCGCCGACCCCGAAGAACAATCGAACGGTCTCGCCGACCTTCGCCTGCAGCGGGTGCAGCGTGCTGATCGCACCGACCGAACCATTGAAGACGAAGTACTCCGGCCTCTCGTTCAGCAGCTTCTCGACGCTTACCCCGTGGCTGCCGTGCTGGCCGAAAGCGGCGTCGGTGTAGATTTCACCCTGCATGACATAGAATTCGCGGTCCACTTTTGCCATGCCCTGCTCCGGCTCGATCAGGATCAAGCCGTACATGCCGTTGGCGATATGCTCCGCAACCATCGGCGTCGCACAATGGTAAAGGCTCTATTAGCAAAACGTATTGAACTCACGCGGCGATGGCGGCGGCGAGGCAATATCGCGGGGTCGGGCCGGAGTGCAGGACGATCAGATGGAACCAGCGCAGGTAACTGCCGAGGTAGCGAGTGGCGATGCCGCGGCGGGGGC
>CAMATN010000141.1 GCA_945861155.1 Rhizobium sp. Q54 | reverse complement strand
AGAACCTCCCCAGCCTGCGCCTTCTGCGCTTCCGTCAGCGTGTCGACCCCACACAGCCATGCCTGAAATGCACGCCGCTCCATACCCTCAATCCTCCAGCGTTTCGGCCATTCTACGCCAGATCATTACGTTTTGCTAATAGAGCCTTTTCAAGAGTTCTACGGCACCTTCAACATCGGCGGGGGAGGCATCCTGCTCGCCAGCGCCGATGCAATCCTTCTCGCCCGCCATCCCTTCGTGGAGGGAAACATCGGCCGGGACCTGCGCGAATCGGACCTGTTCCGGAAATACCTGCCGATCAGCTCCCACGGCAATGCGGAAATAAAGACGTTTACAGACGGCGTCGTCCGGCTCAACAGCTATCGCCGCGTATCCGAATATCCGCTGGTCGTCTCCGTCGCCTTTTCCAAGGACGACGTCTTGGCGCCGTGGCGCGCCGATATGAGTTCACGCCTGGTTCGGACCGGCGGCCTCGTCCTGCTGATCGGCACTCTCGGAACCTGGCTTACCTTGCAGGTACGGGCGCGCCAGCAGATCGAGAACGCCTATCGCGACACCGCCGCCGCATTTCGTCTGCTGGCCGAAAACTCGACCGATATGATCGTGCGGGTCGGCCCGGATATGAGCCGGCTCTACGTGTCGCCCGCCAGCCGTGAGCTGCTCGGCTACGAGCCGGAGGAGCTTGTCGGTCTGCGCACCGACAGCATCGTGCACCCCGACGATCGCACGCTGTGGGAGAAAGCGTTCGGCGAGGCCAGTCGCGACCGGACCGGCGACATCCGTGCGACCTACCGTGTGTTGCGCAAGGACGGCGCGACGATCTGGGTCGAGGTCAACCGCCGCCGTGTCGCCTCTGGCGACGGCTACGTCGTGACGACGCGCGATGTGACTCGCCGAAAACAAGCCGAGGACCAGCTCGCCGGAGCCAACCGGCGGCTCAGACTGATCGCCAACGAGGATGGGCTGACCGGGCTCGCGACCCGGCGGCACTTCGACGAAATGCTCGAAGCCGAATTTCGCCGGGCCAAGCGCAACGGGACGGAGCTGAGCCTGATCATGATCGATGTCGATCGGTTCAAGGCGTTCAACGATTGCTACGGTCATCCGGCGGGAGATCGGTGTCTCCGGGACATCGCGCTGGCGCTGAAGAACCTCCCCGGCCGGCCCGGCGATTTGGTGGCGCGCTATGGCGGCGAAGAACTGGTCATGCTGTTGCCGAACACGCCCGAGGCGAGCGTGCTGATGCTGGCCGAGCGGGCGCGCTCCGCGGTTCGCTCGCTCGGAATCGCGCATCGGGGAAGCGAGGCGACGATCGTCACGATCAGCCTCGGCGCGGCATCCCTCAGGCCGAACCACCCGGCCAGCCGCGCCGACGATCTGGTGCAGGCCGCCGATCGGGCGCTCTACCGCGCGAAGGAAAGCGGCCGGGACAGGGTGTGCCTGGCAGACCAGCCCGAACCGGCTCGTCAATCGGCCTAGACCCGACCAGACCCGACCACGGGTTCGGTGCCGACGGCAACGATTACAGATGTATCCACCGGATTTGGGTCATTATGTCGTCCCCGCTTGTTAGCTTGTTTATTGGCCCCTGGATAGGGATTGGGCTCGATGACCAAGCTGATCTGGATCGTGGGCATGATTTTGCTCTCGGCGGGGGAAGCTGCGGCGCAGCAGCAGGGTCCATGCCGCAGCATGTACCAACTCGGCGAGACCGTCCCGGCGGCGTGCCGGGATGCGCATAAGAGCGGAGTGCCCGCCTACCAGCGTTGGGGCGAAGGCTACGGGTCGACCGGTCCCACTCGGCCGACCTTGCCGGACCCGGGATGGCGCTATCAGGGCGGGTACAGCTTGAATTACGGTTTCGGCCGGTAAGGCTCGGCTACCGTTGATCCCGTCGCGCTTATTGAGAGCGCGAGGAAAGTTCCCCCTGCGCTACCTGCGCCGGCACCAGCGAGACGTAGAACGTGTCGCGGGCATACGAGCCGCTGCCGCCGCCGGTCTCCCAGCCGGTCGCCGCCAGGATCTTTACGAATGCCTGCTGGCCCGGCCCAAGGTCGACATCCTTCGCCTGGTTCACATCCGTTCCATCGCTGGCGACCGTCACGTGATACCGCCCCGGCGAAACGTCGCGATAAAACGCGCTGCCGTCGGGTTGGACATAGCCCACCAGCGCGCCATTGAGCGACACCGGCGCCATATTGCGGCTGCCATAAGGCTCGTAATTTCGATAGAACCAGATCCGCGCCGCCCCCGGCGGCATCGGCGAGCCGACCACCGCCGACGCGGCCGATGCCTCCTGCGGCGCCGGCAAGCCTGCGGCCAGCAGCGCTCCGACGGCGCACCCAACCGCCCATTGCCGCCAAGATTTCAAAACCGGATTCCTGCGCATCGAATTCTCCATAAAGGGCGAGTGCGGCTACTCGGAACGAGTGCCGATCGCGCGTCGTTCGCTTCGGATGACCGACACCATCCCGAATACCATATCGAACGAGGCCGATCTGTTCCGCGAAGAAGCGGAGCGCGCGCGCCGGTACGCGGCGGCGATGACAGACCAGCAGGTCGCCGATCAACTGAAGCGGATCGCGGCGCTCTACGAAGCGTTGGCCGCCGGACAGACCCCCGGTCCGACGGATCGCGATTAAACGGTCGGTTCCCGCCGCAATTGGTCACAAATCCTCGAGCGTATAGTCGTGGTCGTGGTGGACGACCCGGCGGCTGAAGCGCCACACGCCACCCTCCTTGACGAGGTCGCACGCGTAGCGGCCGGGCGGCAGCGAACGGCTCTTGCCGTCCTTGCTGATCATCACGAGCAGATAGGTGGTTGCCTGCGCCCGGTCGCCGCCGGGCTCGATTTCGGCGACGAGGTTGGTGATCATGTGGCGGAACTGAATGCCGCCCGCGCGCTGCGCGGCGAAGCGTTCGGCGAAGGCGCGGATTGAATCGGTTCCGGTAATCGCTCCGATCGCCGGGCTTTCGAGCGTCGCATTTGCGGTGAAGCACCCGACGACGGTCTCGACCTCGCCATCGTCGAGGGCAGTCGCGTAGCGGATGAACAGATCGTGGATCGCCAGCCGGTCCTGGATTAACGCCGGCGACATCGCGCGCGCTCGATCCGCCCTCACTCGATGGGAATGAAGATAGAGTGGCGGATCTTGCCCTCGACGTGATCGGACAAATGGCCCTTGCCGGATGTGTCCTCGACCAGGATCACATCGCCCGCGGCAATGAAGCGGCTCTCGCCGTCGCTGGCGGTGATCTTCACTCCGGCGTCGAGGTTGACGATGTATTGCCGGCGCGGCGCCGGGTGCCAGTCGACATTGTGCTCGGCCTCGGTCTCGCGAAAAATCACGCCGGTCGCCGGCAGCCGCGCCGACATCTTGCTGCCGCGCCGTGTTTCGGTCCACTCGACCTCGATATCGCGGAAATGCGATTCGCCGGCGGCGTCGGTGTAGAGGTTGTGGATTCGCATCGTTGTTGCTCCCGTAAATAACGCTCTATTCGGCCGCTTGTTGGGCATTTCCTCGAGCCGGCTTTCGGGCCGGCGCGTCGTCGCCGAAATGCGGCATCACCTCGGTGGCGAAGCGGCGCATGCTGGCGCGGCCGCGCTGGCCGCCGCCCGATCCGCCGCCGTTGATCAGCACGTAGCCGACCCCGGCACGGTGCAGTTCGTCGAGTTTTTCGGCGATCTCGTCCGGGTTGCCATACATCGCGCTGTTGCGGTTGACGACATCGGGATTGCCGGTGGCGCGGTCCGGCCCGCCGTGAACGGTGCCGTCGGGCCGGGTCGCGAGCTTCAGCTGGCGCACCCGGTTGGCGAGGCGCCGCTCCAGCGCCGCCTCTTTTTCGGCGGCGCTGTCGGCGACGAAAAACGCCCGTGTCACGCCGATTTGCAGCGGGTCGAACCGGCGACCGCTCGCCTCGACCGCCGATTTGTACGCGGCGATCGAGCGGCCGACATCGGCGGGCGAGGCGTACTGGCCGAGCAGCAGATTATGGCCGCGCTCGGCGACCTGGCGCACCGAGCTTTCGCCGCCGGCGCCCATCCAGATTGGCGGATGCGGCTGTTGCGCGGTCGGGGGCTCGACCACGACCTCGTCGAACTGCCAGTATTTGCCGCGATGCGAAAACTTCTCGTTCGAGGTCCATGATTTGACGATGACGCCGAGGCATTCGTCAAAGCGCGCGTCGGCTTCGTCCATCGGCACGCGAAACCCGACGAATTCGTTGTAGCGATAGCCCTTCCCAACGCCAAAATCGAGCCGCCCGCCCGAGAGGAGGTCGAGCGTCGCGGCCTGCTCGGCGAGCAATACCGGGTTGTGCCATGGCAGCACGATGACTGCCGTCCCGAGGCGCAAGGTCGTCGTTCGCGCGCCGAGCCAGGTCAAGAGGTTGATCGTCGCCGAAACCTGGCCGTAGCCGGTGAAATGGTGCTCGACGACAAAGGTGCTGCGAAACCCGAGCCCCTCGGCTTCGACATTATAGTCGATAAAGTCGCGAAATCCTTCGCTGCTGTCGAACTCGGCGGGTTCCGCGCCGGTGGGCCGGCGTGCCGTCGCGCTGCCGAACAGGCCGAACTGCATGACCGGTGCTCCCTCAATGCCTGCCGGAGGGTACGGGCTCCGGCACAATGTTCAAAATACCGGTTGTTTATCGCCGCCATAACCTAGCAGCATGACGCACCTTCCTTGGCGTGGCGTGGCGTGGCGTGGCGTGGCGTGGCGTGGCGTGGCGTGGCTGGCGCCGTGCGTCCGTCGAGACACCCCCACGGGGCGCCCCTCAGGATGAGGAAGATTGGTGTGTGGCAATAAAGATTTACCCTCATCCTTCAGGATGAGGATATGTCTTTGATGGCATTAAGAAAGAACCTCATCCTGAGACGCCCGCGTCGCGGGCGTCTCGACGGACGCAAAGCGCTGATCTCATCCACGACGGCCCCGAACCTCTCAGCCCAGCCGGTCATCATCATCGCCGGGCCGACGGCGAGCGGCAAATCGGCGCTGGCGCTCGAACTGGCGGCAGCCCTAAGCGGCACGATCATCAACGCCGACAGCCTGCAGGTCTATCGCGATCTGCGCATCCTGAGCGCCAGGCCCGACGATGCGGCGATGGGCCGGGCGCCCCACCGGCTCTACGGCGTTCTCGACGCCGGCGAGCGCGGCTCGGTCGGGCAGTGGCGGGAGCTGGCCGCGGCCGAGATCGCCGCTGCCCATGCCGCCGGCCGGCTGCCGATCGTGGTCGGCGGCGCTGGGCTCTATCTGCGGGCGTTGCAATACGGCCTTGCCGCGATCCCGCCGATTCCCCCGACGATCCGAACGGAAGCGTTTGGGCTTCACGAGAGGCTTGGCGGCGCCGGATTTCGCGATCTGCTTGCCGCGCTCGACCCGGCAGCGGCGGCGCGCCTCCCGCCCGGAGACAGCCAGCGATTGACGCGGGCGTTCGAGGTGGTCCGCGCGACCGGCGTGCCCATCAACGATTGGCGCCGCCAAACCGCCGCGGCGCCGACGTACCGTTTTGCGAGCCTCCTGCTGATGCCGCACCGCACCGCCCTCTACGCCGCCTGCGATGCCAGGTTCCGGCGGATGATCGCGGCGGGAGCGCTCGACGAGGCGGCCGCGCTCGCCGCAAGGGGTCTCGACCCGAGCCTGCCGGCGATGAAGGCGGTCGGCGTCCCGGAATTGCTGCGCCATCTGCACGGCGAGATGTCGCTCAACGAGGCGGTCGGTCTGGCAATTCAGGCCACGCGGCGTTACGCCAAGCGGCAGATGACCTGGTTCCGCCACCAGATGGTCGCTGATCTGGTGCTCGGTGAGCAATATTCGGAAAGTTTGCTGCGGTGCTCGCGTCATTTTATTGACGCTTTCCTGTTGACCCGCCGGACCGAGCTGACCTAGGGTGCCGCTCCCCGGACCGGCCAGATTGCCGGACCGAAGGGGTGGATTTGCCGTTAACGGATCGAGGAGAAGAGCATGTCGGCCGAGCCGATCTGTGGGGCTGATATCGTCATCAAGGCGCTCGTCGATCAGGGTGTCGATGTCGTATTCGGCTATCCCGGCGGCGCGGTCCTGCCGATCTATGATTCGCTGTTCAAGCAGAACGCGCTGCGCCACATCCTGGTGCGCCAGGAGGGGGGAGCGGTCCATGCCGCCGAGGGTTATGCCCGCTCGACCGGCAAGGTCGGCGTCGTCTTGGTGACCAGCGGTCCGGGCGCCACCAACGCGGTGACGGGCCTTACTGACGCGCTGATGGATTCGGTGCCGATCGTCTGCCTGACCGGGCAGGTGCCGACCCATCTGATCGGCAACGACGCGTTTCAGGAAGCCGACACGACCGGCATCACCCGCCCGTGTACAAAGCACAATTACCTGGTCAAGGACGTCGCCGATCTCGCGCGCATCATGCACGAGGCGTTCTATGTCGCGCGCAGCGGCCGACCCGGCCCGGTCGTCGTCGATTTGCCGAAGGACATCCTGTTCGCGCTCGGCCGCTATACCGGGCCGGAGACCGGGCGGCACAAGAGCTATCGCCCGCAAACGCAGGCCGACCCGGCCCGAATCGACGAGGCGGTGGCGCTGATCGCGGCGGCGAAGCGCCCCCTTTTCTACGGCGGCGGCGGGCTGATCAATTCCGGCCCCGAGGCCTGCGCCCGCTTCACCGAGCTGGTGCGGCTGGTCGACGCGCCGTGCACGCTGACCCTGATGGGGCTCGGCGCGCTGCCGGCGAGCGACCCGCATTTCCTCGGCATGGTCGGCATGCACGGCATGTACGAATCGAACATGGCGATGCATGGATGCGACCTCTTGATCGCGGTCGGCTCGCGCTTCGACGACCGCGTGACCGGGCGGCTCAACGCATTCTCGCCGACATCCAAAAAGATCCACATCGACATCGATCCCTCATCGCTCAACAAGAATGTGCGGATCGACGTGCCGCTGCTTGGCGATTGCGGCGAGGTGCTCGGCGCGCTGCTGTCGGCTTGGCGCAAGGAGCCGCGCCCGGAGGCGTCGCCAGGGGGCCGGTCACACGCGGCAGGGGGGGCGGCGCGCAACGCGTGGTGGCGCCAGATCGACGCGTGGCGGGCCCGCGACTGCCTGCGCTATGACCGCGGGCGTAGCGACCTGATCAAACCGCAATACGCGCTCGAGCGGCTCTATGCGCTGACCCGCGAGCGCGACCCGTACATCACGACCGAAGTCGGCCAGCATCAGATGTGGGCCGCGCAGTTTTTCAGGTTCGACAAGCCCTATCATTGGATGACGTCGGGCGGGCTCGGCACGATGGGCTACGGCCTGCCGGCCGCGATGGGGGTGCAGATCGCCCACCCCGACGCGCTGGTCATCGACGTCGCCGGCGAAGCCTCGATCCTGATGAACATCCAGGAGATGTCGACGATCGCCCAATACCGGCTGCCGGTGAAGGTGTTCATCCTTAACAACCAGTACATGGGCATGGTGCGCCAGTGGCAGGAATTGCTGCATGGCGGGCGCTATTCCGAGAGCTACACCGCGGCCCTGCCCGATTTCGTCAAATTGGCCGACGCGTTCGGCGCGGTTGGCCGGCAGGTTTCGCGGCCCGACGAACTCGACGAGGCGATCCGCGAGATGATCGATACGCCGAGCGCTTTCATTCTCGATGTCGCGGTCGACCAGACCGAGAACTGCTTCCCGATGATCCCGTCGGGCGCCGCCCATAACGAAATGCTGCTCGGCCCCGAGGACAAGGCTGAAAGCCCGGTCTCGGAAGAGGGCATGGTGCTGGTCTGAGGCATCCCCCTTGGCTGACCCGGTGGCTAATATCGAAAGACACACGATCGCCGTCCTCGTCGACAACGAGCCGGGGGTGCTGGCGCGCGTGATCGGGCTGTTTTCCGGGCGCGGCTACAACATCGAAAGCCTGACCGTCGCGGAGGTCGACCGCGTCAACAGCCTGTCGCGGATCACCGTCGTCACGTCCGGCACGCCGATGATCATCGTGCAGATCAAGGCGCAATTGTCGCGTCTCGTGCCGGTGCACAAGGTGCACGATTTGTCCGACGAGGGCCCCTTCGTCGAGCGCGAGATGGCGCTGATCAAGGTCGCGGGGAGGGGAGAAGCGCGGATCGAATCCTTGCGCCTCGCCGACATCTTCCGGGCGCGGGTGGTCGATGCGACGACGGAAAGCTTTGTCTTCGAGATGACCGGGGCGAGCGATAAGCTCAACGCCTTCATTGCGCTGATGGACCCGCTCGGCCTCGTCGAAGTGTCGCGCACCGGCACCGTCGCGATCGCCCGCGGCCCGGGACGGTTTTAGGTTAGGATTCACCACGAAGGCACGAAGAACACAGAAAGTAATTGTCATCCCGGCGAAAGCCGGGATCCATGCTGGCCAACGCACGAGCCGTTGATGAATGGATCCCGGCTTTCGCCGGGATGACAATCAAAACACTCCGTGTCGCCGTGGTTCAAACACAGGAGAAAACGATGCGCGTGTATTACGACCGCGACGCCGATGTAAACCTGATCAAGTCGAAGAAGGTCGCGGTTGTCGGCTATGGCAGCCAGGGCAACGCCCACGCCAACAATCTGCGCGACAGCGGCGTCAAGGATGTCGTCGTCGCTTTACGCCCCGGCTCGGCGTCGGCGCAGAAGGCCGAGGCTGCCGGCATCAAGGTCATGACCGGCGCGGAAGCGGCGAAATGGGCCGACATAATCATGGTCCTCGCACCTGACGAGTTGCAGGCGCGGCTCTATGCCGACGATCTGCGCCCCAACATGCGCGAGGGGACCGCACTCGCCTTTGCACACGGGCTCAGCATTCATTTCCGGCTGATCGAGCCGCGTCCCGACATGGACGTGTTCATGATCGCGCCGAAAGGTCCCGGGCACACCGTGCGCTCGGAATATCTGCGTGGGGGCGGCGTGCCGTGTCTCGTCGCGGTCGAGCAGAACCCGTCGGGCAACGCGCTCGAAATCGGGCTCAGTTATGCCTCGGCGATCGGCGGCGGTCGCGCCGGGGTCATCGAAACGAGCTTCCGCGAGGAATGCGAGACCGATCTGTTCGGCGAGCAATCGGTGCTGTGCGGTGGCCTGACCTCGATGATCCTGGCCGGCTACGAGACCTTGGTCGAAGCCGGCTACGCGCCCGAGATGGCCTATTTCGAGTGCCTGCACGAGGTCAAGCTGATCGTCGACCTGATCTATGAGGGCGGCATCGCCAACATGCGCTATTCGATCTCGAACACGGCCGAATATGGCGATTACACGCGCGGCCCCCGGGTCATCGACGAGCATGTCCGCGCCGAGATGAAAAGGATCCTGGCCGAGATCCAGTCCGGCCGTTTCGCCAAGGAGTGGGTGCTGGAAAACACCGCCGGCCAGCCGAGCTTCAAGGCGATGCGCCGCGCCGCCGCCGAGCACCCGATCGAGGAAGTCGGCGCCAAATTGCGCGCGATGATGCCCTGGATCGCCCAGAACCGGCTGGTCGACAAGAGCAAGAACTGAACCGACAATCTCGTAGGATGGGTCGAGCGTAGCGAAACCCATCTGTCGGCCGGGCATGCTGGATGATGGGTTTCGCTACGCTCTACCCATCCTACGGATCGGCGTGCGGTCCCTGATGCGGGTCCTGCACGCCGCGGCCGAACTGTTTCCGTGGGTCAAGACCGGCGGGCTCGGCGATGTCGTGGCGGCGCTGCCGCCGGCGCTTGCCGCGGCCGGGCTGGACGTGCGCCTGGTATTGCCGGGGTTTACCGCTTTTCTCGACGCGTTCCCGCTGACGGAGATCGCTCGGCTGCGCACGCCGTTTGCCGCCGGGCGGGTGCGGCTCGTACGAGCGCAACTGCCGGGCAGCGGCGTCCATGCCTATGTCGTCGATCACCCCGCATTCTACGACCGGCCGGGCAGCCCCTATGCCGCGCCCGACGGCCATGACTGGCCCGACAACCATCGCCGCTTCGCGCTGCTCGGGTGGGTCGCCGCGGCGCTCGCCCAAGGCGCCGACCCGGATTGGCGCCCCGACATCCTGCATTGCCACGACTGGCACGCCGGGCTCGCCCCGGCCTATCTGCGGGCGGAGGGAGCGGCGGTGCCGAGCGTCTTCACCGTGCACAATCTGGCCTATCAGGGCGCGTTTCCGGCGGCGCTGTTTGCCGATCTGGCGTTGCCGGCGAGTTTCTTTTCGATCGACGGGATCGAGTTCTACGGCGGTTTCGCCTTGATCAAGGCCGGCCTCTTTTATGCCGACCGCCTGACCACGGTCAGCCCGACCTACGCCAGCGAGATCCAGACCGCGTCGTTTGGCATGGGCCTCGACGGATTGCTGCGCGCCCGCGCCGATGTGCTGAGCGGCATCCTGAACGGCGTCGACCCGCTGATCTGGTCGCCGCAGAACGATCCCCTGCTGCCCCTGCGTTACGGCGTCGACGATGCGGCTGTCGGAAAAGCCGCGGCGAAAGCGGCCCTGGAGCGGCGCTTCGGGCTCACCGGCGCCGGCGCCGCGCCGTTGTTCGGCGCGGTCACCCGGCTGACCCCGCAAAAGGGGCTCGATCTGCTGCTCGCCGCACTGCCCGGCCTGATTGCGCTTGGGGGTCGCCTTGTCCTGCTCTGCAGCGGCGATTCCGATCTCGAAGCCGGTTTCGCCGCCGCCGCGCAGAATTATCCCGGCCAGGTCGGGGTCGTGCTCGGCTATGACGACGCGCTGTCGCACCTGATCATGGCCGGATCGGACAGCATCGTCGTGCCGTCCCGCTTCGAGCCGTGCGGGCTGACCCAGCTCTATGCGTTGCGCTATGGCGCATTGCCGCTGGTCCGCCGCACCGGCGGGCTCGCCGACACGGTGGTCGATACGAACAGGGTCACCCTGGCCGACGGCAGTGCGACCGGCTTTGTGTTTGACGAGGAAACGCCCGAGGGTTTCCTCGCGGCGATCCGGCGCGCGACGGCGCTTTATGACGATGACGTCAGTTGGCAGCGCGTGATGCGCCAAGCGATGACCCGCGATTTCAGCTGGGCCGCCGCGGCGCGGCAATATGTGGCGCTTTATCGTCAGCTGGTGTCAAACTCGGGCTGATAAAGCATCTTGATGCTGCTATTCCGCCGCGCTCGGCAACGAATGTGTCTGATCACCATGTCCCGCCAGCAGACCGGTAATCGAGATGTCTTCGTTCAAGCATTCCCAATGCAGTCCGCGGAGGCTGATTCGACACGCCTCGCGCTGTTCACGGTCGGCGCGGAGAAGACGCGGAAACCACGCCACGGGGACACCGAGCGTCCGACCGTCGGACAGCGATACCCACATGCTGTCCTCGTCGAACCTGACGCTGATTGCCTTAACCGAAGAACTCATACTTGGGTCGTTCTGCGCTGAGTCGTGCCACTGAGCGAACTCTTGCGTTCCCGAGCAAATTTCCTAGCACGAATTGTCGTCCCGGCGAAGGCCGGGACC
>CAMATN010000140.1 GCA_945861155.1 Rhizobium sp. Q54 | reverse complement strand
TGATGAGACCAAAACGACCCGCATGGCGGGCATGGACTTCGAGCGCATAACTCGCATCGAAGCGATACAGACTCCAGGGCGAGATCAGGAGCGCGCCATCGACGCCGACTTCGTCCATCGCGGCCGCCATCTGGTCGCCGGTGACCTCCGCCGGCCCCTGCAGAGTGCCGACCCAGGGCCGGCCGGGGTGGTTGCGTTCATAGGCGTGCACCTGGACGTCTATCGTCGGCATGATTTAGGGCCTCTCGGATCGCGCTATCGTTCGGAAACCAATGTGGCGCGTCGCATTGTACCGAGTCAAACCGCGCCGGCATCGATTGCGGTTCGGAGGCGCGGCGGGTCCCGTGCCCGCCAGCGCGACCCTGCCCGGGCTGGCGACTCCCGGCGCGGTGATTTTCCCGAGCAGCGCCGAGCGGGCCGCGCAAACCGTTGACCCGCCGCGCCGTGGCGGGCATGTAGCAGCGATGCTACGGTTTTTCGAACGCCTGCTCGAACCCACCAGGCCGCCGCCCGATGCGGCGCCGCCGGTGCTGGGCGCGCCCTACGCCCTCCTGCGCTTCTACTGGCATTTCGTGCGCCAGATCCCGGGGCCGATCGCGGCGCTGTTCGCGACCGGGTTTTGCGTCGCGATCACCGATGCCCTGATACCGCTTTGCATTGGCCGGATCGTATCGCTGGTCGCCTCTCAATCCCCGGAGACGATCTGGGAGGATGCGGGCACGCAGCTGATGCTGATGGCGGTGCTGTTTCTGCTGATCCGCCCGGCGGCGCATTTCGCGCAGCTGATCGTCGCGAACCTGATGCTGGTCCCGGGCCTGACCAACCTGGTGCGCTGGCAGAGCCATTGGCATGTCGTGCGGCAGGGTTGGACGTTTTTTCAGAACGATTTCGCCGGGCGCATCGCGGCGCGCGTCATGCAGACCGGCCCGGCGCTGCGCGAGAGCGTGGTGCTGTCGGTCCTCGGGATCTGGTACCTGATCGTCTACGGCACCAGCGCGATCCTGCTGCTGGCGGCGGCCGATTGGCGGCTGGCCCTGCCGATCGTCGGCTGGTTCTTGCTTTACGCCTGGGTCCTGACGCGCTTTCTGCCGCAGATGCGCGAGCGCTCCCGCGCGATGTCGGAGATGCGTTCGGTCCTGACCGGCAAGATCGTCGACAGCTACACCAACATCCTGACCGTCAAGCTGTTTGCCCGCGCCCGCGACGAGGACGAATTCGTGCGCGACGCGGTCGACGAGCATACCGGGACCTGGCGCGCGCAGCAGCGGATCGGGACAGTCTGGGGTCTGTCGCTGCAAATCATGAACGCGTTGCTGATGGTCGGCACCGGCGCGCTGGCGATCGTCTTGTGGAAGGCCGGCCACGTCACGATCGGCACGGTCGCGACGGCGATCCCGATGGCCTGGCAGATCAACAACATGTCCGGCACCGTCGCGCAGCAGATCGCCAACATCTTCGACGATATCGGGCAGGTGCAGGACGGCATGCGCTCGATCGCCGTCGAGCGGCAGATGCCCGACCTGCCCGGTGCGGTCGAGATGCCGCGGATCGCCGGCGCGATCCGTTTCGACAATGTCAGCTTCGATTATGGCCGCGCGGCGCGTCTCGGCGGCGTGTTGCGCGATCTCGATCTCGATGTCGCGCCGGGCGAGCGGGTCGGCCTCGTCGGCCGCTCGGGGGCCGGCAAGTCGACGCTGGTGCATCTGCTGCTCGGCTTCTACCGGCCCGAGAATGGCCGCATCCTGATCGACGGCCGCGACCTCGCCGGGCTGACGCAGGAAAGTCTGCGCGCCCAGATCGGCATGGTGACGCAGGATACCTCGCTCCTGCACCGCTCGATCCGCGACAACATCCGCTACGGCCAGCCCGATGCCAGCGAGGAGGCGATCGTCGATGCGGCGCGCCGCGCGCACGCGCTCGAATTCATCGAGGGGCTGGAGGATTGGCACGGCCGGACCGCGTTCGACGCCCATGTCGGCGAGCGCGGCGTCAAGCTGTCGGGCGGCCAGCGCCAGCGCATCGCGCTTGCTCGCGTGATCCTCAAGGACGCGCCGATCCTGGTGCTCGACGAGGCGACCTCGGCGCTCGATTCCGAGGTCGAGGCGGCGATCCAGGAACAGCTCGCCGGGCTGATGGAAGGGCGGACGGTCATCGCGATCGCGCACCGGCTGTCGACGATCTGTCGCATGGACCGGCTGATCGTGCTCGATCGCGGCCGCATTATCGAAGAAGGCACGCATGAGCGGCTGCTCGCCGCGCGCGGCGCCTATGCCGCGCTGTGGCGCCGCCAATCCGGCGGGTTCCTCGGCGTCGACCGCCCGCCGGAGGAACACCCGCCCGACGACCGCGAAGACGCGGTGCTCGACCCGGTAAGGGTGTAATGCTATCGAGGTGGCCTCGACTCGCCGATATCGCTTCATAGCTGGAGATTCTGGGAGACGGTGTCCCGCAGATGGTGCCAACCCCAAAAGGAGCGCCCCAATTCATATTCCCGAACGAAATGATATTGCGGTTTGATCTGGGGCCGGGTCAATACAGCCGGCGACAGCTGCCACACATCAATCTCGAAATGCCGACAGGCACCAATTATCATATTTACCTAACTTGAGATCGAATATGTGGCTATCGAGGATGACGAAATGAAATATGATTTCAATATTCTCGAGAAGCGGGCGCAGGAACTGGTCAACGCCGGACGATCGAGCGATGCCATCCGAATTTACCTATTCATGGCAGATGGAGATCCGTCTCTGGATGGCGGTTATCTCGGCGAGAAACTTGGCGAATGTTATGAGCGCGCGGGGGACCTGCACGCGGCGAAATATTGGTACGGCCGGGCTGTCGAGGAAAACCCGATGGTGCGGATCGATTGCATAACCGCACGAAAACGACTGGCGGGAGTAACCATAGACGATCTCGTGGCTCCCGAGATGTACATTGTAGCATAAGCATTGGGCAGCATAAGCATTGGCATGGCTAAGCGGCCCCATAAGGTTGATGGTGGGGGTACGCGCTCGTCTGATCCGGCCCTGCGCAAAGGACAACATCCGTGATAGGCGAACCGCTGGTTTTTGTCGGCACCTGCGATCTTGCCGGGCTGGTCCGGGGCAAGGGGTTTCCGGCCGAGGAGCTGCCGTTGCGCCTGCGCAAGGGTATCGGGCTTGCTCACAGCAACATCATGATGTCGCCGTTCGGGCCGATCTACGAGACGCCGTTCGGCACCGAGGGCGATCTGATGCTGGTCCCCGACACCAGCACCAAGGTCGATGTCGAGTTCGGCGAATACAGCGCCGCCGAGCGCTTTTATCTCGGCGACATCATGACGACCGACGAACGGCCCTGGGAATGCTGCCCGCGGAATTTTCTGCGCCGCGCGGTGCTCGCGCTAAACCAGATCAACCGGCAGAGCGGGCTGACGGTGCTCGCGGCATTCGAGCAGGAATTTGTTTATACCGGCGTCGAGCATCGCCCGGGCGCGACCTACTCGCTCGACGCGCATCGCCGCCAGGGTTCCTTCGGCGAGAGCTACATGGCCGCGTTGCGCGCCGCCGGTCTGACGCCCGACAGCTTTCTGCCCGAATACGGCGCGCGGCAATACGAGGTGACGATCGCCCCGACGCGCGGCCTGCGCGCCGCCGACGAGGCGGTGATCCAGCGCGAGATGGCGCGCGCCGTCGCCCACCGGCTGGGTTACCGGGCGATCCACGCGCCGATCCTCGATCCCAACGGGATCGGCAACGGCACGCACATCCATTTCAGCCTGCGCGACGGGGCCGATCGGCCGGTGATCTACGATCCGGCGCGGCCCTATCGGCTGAGCGTCGTCGGCGAGCGTTTTGTCGCCGGAATCCTGCACCATTTGCCGGCGCTGACCGCGATCACCGCGCCCGCGGTATCGTCCTATTACCGGCTGCGCCCCAACCGTTGGGCGCCGACCTGGGCCAATCTCGGGGTGCAGGACCGCGGCGCGAGCCTGCGGATCTGCCCAATTTTCGGACGTGACGGCGCGGCGCAGCAGTTCAATATCGAATACCGCGTCGCCGATGCCGCCGCGAGCCCCTATCTGGCGCTCGGCGCGCTGGTCTGGGCCGGGGTCGACGGCATCCGCCACAACCGCTCGCTGCCGCCGCCTCCCGAGCCCAGCCTCTGGGACATGGACGCGGCCGAGCGCGAGGCTGCCGGCGCCCGCCCGCTGCCGCGCTCGCTTGGCGAAGCGCTGGATCTTCTGGCGGCATGCGCCGAGGCGCGCGAATGGTTTGGCGACAGATTCTTCGATGCCTACCTGCAATTCAAACGGGCCGAATTGCGGGTCCTCGACGGGCTGACCGAGGCCGAGACCTGCGCGCGCTACGCCGACGTCTACTGACGGCGCCGAGGGTCGAATGGTGGAGGCGCAAATGGGCCTGCTCGGCGACGGCGACCCGCCGCCGGTCCGGGTATTGCGACCGGATGCGGGCTCCGAGTTCCTGCTGACGGCCGACCATGCCGGGCGCGCGATCCCGCGCCGTCTCGGCGATCTCGGCGTCGCGGAGAACGAGCGTCGGCGTCATATCGCCTGGGATATCGGCATCGCCGCGGTCACCGAAATTTTGTCGCAAGCGCTCGACGCGACGGCGGTGCTGCAGGTTTATTCGCGGCTGGTCATCGATTGCAACCGCCAGCCCGACTGGGACAGCTCGATCCCGACGATCAGCGAGGTGACCGCCATCCCCGGCAACCAGGTGATTGCCGCGGCCGAGCGCGAGGCGCGTCGCCGCGAGATTTTCACGCCCTATCATCGGCAGATCGGCGAATTGCTCGACCGCCGGGTCAGCGCGGGTCGCGGCGCCATCCTGGTCGCGATGCACAGCTTTACCCCGGTGTTCAAGGGCGAGGCCCGCGCGGTCGAAATCGGAATTCTCTATAATCCCGACGAGCGCGACACGAGGCTGCCGCATATCATGCTCGATCTGCTGCGGGCCGAGGGCGATCTCGCGGTCGGCGATAACGCCCCGTACGCGATCACCGCGGCGAGCGATTATACCGTGCCGATCCATGGCGCGGGCCGCGGCCTGCCGCATGTCGAGATCGAGATCCGCCAGGATTTGATCGGCGACGCAGAGGGCCAGGCCGCCTGGGCGGCGCGCCTCGCGCGGCTGCTGCCGCTTGCCGCCGCCCGGCTGGGTGCCGGGAATCGATGACCGCCTAATCAAACCCTCTCGCGCACCGCGCTAGGGCATGCACACATCTTAGGATGCATTATATTTCAATAGCTTGGTGGCATAAAAACGGAGAAAGCGGTCTCGGACAGACGCTGTGCGTCCTTCGAGACGGCCGCTGCGCGGCCTCCTCAGGATGAGGATATGTCTTTGATGGCATATACAAATCTTCCTCATCCTGAGGAGCGCCCCGGAAGGGGCGCGTCTCGAAGGACGCATGGCGCCCGTGCGGTTGTCTTGGGGATGTGTGCATGCCCTAGCCGCACGGCGGGAGAGGGGGGACCAAACGCGGCGCGTTTGGTGGGTGAGGGTGGTGCGACCGACGCACCCTCACCCGGCCGCCGCTGCCGCGTCGGCCACCCTCTCCCGCGATGCGGGAGAGGGTTCGGCCGCGGGTGCCCTATTCCGCCGCGGCGCTGGCCGGCTCGGTGTCGGGGAGCATGCCGAGGGCGCGCTTGTAGATGTCGAGCAGCGTTTCCTGCTCGTCGACATCGTCCTTGTCCATGCGCCGGATGCGGATGATCTGGCGCATGATCTTGGTGTCGAAGCCGGTCCCCTTGGCCTCGGCGTAGACCTCCTTGATGTCGGCGCTCAGCGTGCGCTTTTCCTCCTCGAGCCGCTCGATCCGCTCGATCAGCGAGCGCAGCCGCTCGCCGGCAATCCCCCCAACATCGGGCATCGTTCCCCCTACCTGCGCGTGATATGTGCGTGTCAGTGCTTGGGCTGCGCGGCGGCAAAAGCGGCCTTCTGCTCGGCGCTCGCCTCCTTCTGGTGCTCTTTGCGCCACTCGTCATAGGGCATGCCGTAGACGATCTCGCGCGCTTCCGGATCGGACAGCGCGACGCCCTGTTCCTCGGCCGCGGCGCGGTACCATTTCGACAGGCAGTTGCGGCAGAAGCCGGCGAGGTTCATCAAATCGATGTTCTGCACGTCGGTGCGCTCGCGCAGATGCGCGACCAGCGCGCGGAACGTCGCGGCTTCGAGCTCGATCCGGGTCTTGTCGTCCGTCTTGTCGTCCTTCTGGTCGTCCATCTCCACCTCCTTGTGCTGGCGCTCTATGTAGCACCGCCGGCGCCGATCTTGAACGCTTCGCGCGCGCCCCGCCGCGAGCGTAGGATCGCCGCCAGCTGACCCGCCAGGGGTTGACCCGGAGATCGAACCGCCATGCGTCGCTTTGTCCTCGGCCTCTTTACCGCGTTCGGCATCGTCGCGGCGCTGACGATGATCGGGATCGGCGCCGCGATCTGGTATGTCGCGGCGAGCCGGCCGGGCCTGCCGTCGACGATCGTGCTGACCGCCGACCTCAACGGCGGCCTTTCCGCGGGCGCCAGCCAGGAGCCGCTGTCCGAGCTGGTCTTCGGCGACAAGCAGACCCTGCGCGACTTTCTCGACGCGCTCGATCGCGCCGGCAACGATGCCCGGGTCAAGGCGCTCTATGTCCGCGTCGGCGCCGACACGCTAGGCCTCGCCACCTGCCAGGAGGTGCGCGACGCGGTTCGCGACTTCCGCGCCAAGGGCAAATTCGCGATCGCCTTCTCCGAGAGCTTCGGCGAGTTCGGCCCCGGTACAAGGCCCTATTACCTCGCCACCGCGTTCGACGAAATCTGGCTGCAGCCATTGGGCGCGGTCGGGCTGATCGGGCTGCATACCGAGATCCCGTTCATTCGCGGCGCCCTCGACCGGCTCGGCATCCAGCCGAGTTTCGCCCACCGCGAACAATACAAGAGCGCGATGAACAGCCTGACCGAAACCGCGATGACCGCGCCGCAACGCGAGGAAATCGAAGCGTTGCTGAGCGCCACCTCCGGCCAGATCGTCCGCGGCATCGCCCTTTCCCGCCAGCTGACCGAGGCGCAGGTCGGCGGGCTGATCGATCGCGGGCCGTTCTTCGCCGAGGAGGCCAGGGAGGCGCGGCTGATCGACCGCATCGGCTACCGCGACGAGGCGGTTGCCCGGGCGCGCGAGCGCGCCGGGTCGGGCGCCGAATTGATGTCGCTGTCGCGCTATCTCGACGGCGCCGGCCGGCCCCACGACAGCGGCCCGAAAATCGCGCTGATCTACGGCACCGGCATGGTCACCCAGGGCAGCGGCAAGGACAGCCTCTTCGGCGGCGCCACCGAGCTCAGCGCCCGCAAGGTCGCACGCGCGTTCCGCCAGGCGTCGGCCGATTCCGAGGTGCGCGCGATCCTGTTCCGCGTCGACAGCCCGGGCGGCTCGGCGGTCGCCTCGGAAACGATCTGGCGCGAGGTTGCGCGGGCGCGCGGGCGCGGCAAGCCGGTCATCGTGTCGATGGGCAATGTCGCCGGCTCGGGCGGGTATTACATCGCCGCGCCGGCCGACAAGATCGTCGCCGAGCCGGCGACCCTGACCGGGTCGATCGGGGTCGTCGCCGGCAAGCTGGTGGTTGCCGGCCTGCTGGACAAACTAGGCGTCACCGGGGATTCGGCGCAGCGGGGCGCCAATGCAATGATGTTCAGTGGGTTCCAGGATTTTTCGCCGGCCGGGCGCGCCCGGCTCGAGGCCTTTCTCGATGCAATCTATCGCGGCTTCAAGGAGCGCGTCGCCGCCGGCCGGAACCTGTCGGCCGACCAGGTCGAGGCGGTGGCCAAGGGCCGCGTGTGGTCGGGCGAGGAAGCCAAGGAGAAAGGGCTCGTCGACGCGCTCGGCGGCTATGCCGTCGCGCTCCGCCTCGCCAAGGAAGCCGCCAACATCCCGGCCGATTCGGAATTCGAACTCGCCGTTTTCCCACGCACGAAGAGCGCAATGGAGCTGCTTTACGACCGGCTCGTCGACAACGACCCCGACGACGATGACGATTCCTCGACCGGCGCAACGACCGGCGCCCAGGCCATCGCGGCCAATTTGGCGCGGGTGGTCGCTTCCATCGAGATCCTGACCGGCAATCCGGGCGTGCTGCACATGCCGTCGATCGGCGAGATACGATAGACCCGTTTTGGGAATGGGAGACGACGTCATGGCTGCTGCCGCCCGACCCTCGACGCCGACGGTCCTGAGCCTCGCCGCGGATCTGGCGGCCGGGCGCACCTCCAGCCGCGAGCTGGTCGAGGCGGCGTTGGCGCGCATCGCCGACCCGGCCGGCGAGGGGGCGCGCATTTTCACCAAGGTTTATGCCGATAGCGCACGCGAAGCGGCCGACGCGCAGGACCGGCTGCGCGCGGCGGGGTATGGCGCCTCGCCGCTGGCCGGCCTGCCGGTGTCGATCAAGGATCTGTTTGACGTCGCCGGCGACATCACCCTGGCCGGGTCGAGGGCGCTCGACGACACGCCGCCGGCGGCCCGCGACGCGCCGGTCGTCGCCCGGCTGCGCGCCGCCGGGGCCGTCCTGATCGGCCGCACCAACATGACCGAGTTCGCCTTTTCCGGCGTCGGCATCAACCCGCATTTCGGTACGCCAGGGAACCCGCATGACCGGCGGCTGATCCCGGGCGGCTCATCCTCGGGCGCGGCCGTCTCGGTCGCCGATTGCGGCGCAATCGTCGGGATCGGCACCGATACCGGCGGCTCGGTGCGCATTCCGGCGGCATTGTGCGGTCTGGTCGGCTTCAAGCCGACCCAGCGCCGCATCCCGCGCGACGGCGCGGCCCCGCTGTCGACGACGCTCGATTCGATTGGGCCGCTCGCCAACAGCGTGGCGTGCTGCGCGATCGCCGACGCGGTCATGGCCGGCGAGCCACCCGAGGCGTGGGGGCCGCCGCCACCGGTCTCCGTCGAAGGTTTGCGGCTCGGCGTGCCCCGATCGCATGTTTTCGACGACCTCGCGCCCGCGGTGGCGGATGCATTCGCGACTGCCTGCTCGACGCTGTCGCGCGCCGGCGCGCGGATCGTCGACCGGCCGCTCGCCGAGCTGGACGAGATCCCGGCGATCAACGCCGCCGGCGGTTTGGCGCCGATCGAGGCCTATGCCTGGCACCGCGACCTCTTGGCGCGACGTGGCGACGAATACGATCAGCGGGTGCGCACCCGCATCGAGCGCGCCAGCGGAATGACAGCGGTCGAATACATCGAATTGTGCGCCGGGCGCGCCGATCTGATCGCCCGCCTCGCCCCGCGCACCGCCGATTTCGACGCGCTGCTGATGCCGACCGTGGCGATAACCGCGCCGCTGATCGCGGCGTTCGCGCGCGATCAGGATTACCGCCGGCTCAACGCGCTGATCCTGCGCAACTGCTCGGCGATAAATTTCCTCGACCGCTGCGCCATCACAATCCCGATAAACACACCCGGAACCGCGCCGGTCGGGCTGATGGTGGTCGGCGAGCACGGCGCCGACCGCCGCCTCCTCGCGCTGGCCCGCGGCATCGAGGCCGCGCTCGCCGCGCCGGAGTAGCGTTGCGTCACAGCGGCGTGGTCTGGCTCCGCGCTCGCTTGATCGCCGCCATCACCCGCTCGGAGGTGATCGGCGTCTCGTTGAGTTCAACTCCATTTGGCGCCCCCAGCGATGCCAGGGCGTCGCGAACGGCGTTGGCGATCGCGGCCGGCGGGGCTACGGCGCCGCCCTCGCCCATCCCCTTCATGCCGTACTCGGTGGCGGTTGCCGGGTTGTGCAGGTGGCCGATCTTGATCGCCGGCAATTCAAAGGCGCCCGGCAGGTGATAGTCGAGCAAGGTCGCGGCGAGCGGCTGGCCGGCTTTGTCGTAGGGGATCTCCTCGTGGAGCGCGGTGCCGATCCCCTGCACCACCCCGCCGTGGATCTGGCCTTCGACGAGCATCGGGTTGACCATCGTGCCGCAATCCTCGGCGACCGCGAAATCAAGTAGTTCAACGGCGCCGGTTTCCGGGTCGACCGCGACAACCTCGCCGTGCGTCGCATACGAGAAGACGCCGGTGCTGATGCCGGGTTCATACGTCGCCGTCGCGTCGAGCAATGGCTCGACTCCGGCCGGCAGCCCGTCCATCCGCAAATGCGCGACCTTCGCCACTTCGGCGATCGACACCGAGCGGCCTTGCGGCCCGGTTACGAGCCCCTCGGCGCAACGCACCTCGCCAACGTCGCATTGCAAGAGGTGTGCGCCGATGCGTTCGATTTTGGCGCGCAACATGCGGCTGGCCTTCGCCACGGCGCCGCCCGACATGACCATGCTGCGCGAGGCGAAGGTGCCGAAGCCGAACGCGGTGCTCTCGGTGTCGCCGTGGCGCACCGAGATATGCGACGGGTCGATGCCGAGTTCCTGGCAGGCGACCTGCGCCAGCGCCGTCTCCAGCCCCTGGCCGTGCGACTGGATGCCGACCATCAGCACGAGGCTACCGTCGGTCAGCACCCGCGCCGTACAGCTCTCGAAGCCGGGGATGATCGCGGCGCCGCGCGAGGCGAATTCGGCGGCGCCGTGCGCGGTCTGCTCGGTGAAACTGGCAAAGCCGATTCCGATCAGCCGCCCGTCGGCCTCGCCGCGCGCCTGCCGCTCGCGGACCCGATCGACATCGAGCAATTCGGCGCAGAGCCGCACGCTCGCCGGATAGTCGCCGGTGTCGTAGCGCATCCCGGCGACCGAGGTGTAGGGCATCTCGTCGGGCGGGATCATGTTCTCGATGCGGACCTCGGCCGGGTCGCGCCCGACCGCGCGCGCCACCTCGTCGATCGTGCGCTCGATCGCAAAGCACGCGCCGGGGCGCCCGACCCCGCGATAGGGGCCGAGCGGCGCCTTGTTGGTGCAGACCGTCGAGAAACGCGCCCGGTAATTCGCGATTTTGTACGGGCCCGGCAGCGTGCGCGCCGCCATGTTGGCTTCCTGGTACGGCCCCTGCGGCCACAGCCCATAGGCACCGGCATCGACGACGATCTCGGTGTCGATGCCAAGGATATGGCCGCGCCGGTCGGCATAGGCGGTCAGCTTGTAATGACGGTCGCGGGTATGCGCGCCGGTTAAGAGGTGCTCGTTCCTATCCTCGATCCAGCGCACCGGGTGGTCTGATACGAGCGCCAGCGCGGCGAGGATGATTTCCTCCGGGTAGAGCCGCGCCTTCGGCCCGAAGCCGCCGCCGACATCGGGCGCGACGACCCGGATGCGGCGTTCCTCGATCCCGAGGATCTCGGCGATCGCGACGCGCACGGTATGCGGCGTCTGGGTCGAGGCATAGACGACGATTTCGTCGAGCCGTTGGTCGCGGCAGGCCAGCACGGCGCGCCCTTCGAGCGGCGACCCGGATTGCCGGTTCATCCGGTACTCGCGTTTGACGACGATGTCCGCCGCGCGCGCCGCCGCCTCGATGTCGCCGGCGTCAATCGTGCGCTCGCTGAAAATGTTGTCGCCCCAATATTCGTGGACGAGCGGGCCGCCGGGGTGTCAAATCGCTTCCAACTGCGACCCCCTTTTCGCGTCCAATCGGGACCCCTCACCGGCGTTGGTTCAGGCTTGTCCCGGTAGCGAACAGGAGGGACCCGCGCGGAGCGGAGTGACCGCCACGAGTCCGACGGAGCGCAGCGTGGGAG